>JAJDAH010000431.1 GCA_029261965.1 Polyangiaceae bacterium | reverse complement strand
CCCGTCGCCGGCGTTGACCACGGCTGCGCGTGTGTGGGCGGCGACGTAGTGCGGCGCGCCCGACGATTGATGGCGGATCACGATGACGTCGGGGTGCATCGCGTCGAGGGTCGAGACCGTGTCGCGCATCGTCTCGCCCTTGCTTGCGCTGGTCCCAGAACCGAAGTTGACGACGTCGGCGCTCATGCGCTTCCCGGCTAGCTCGAAGGAGGTCCTCGTGCGCGTGGATGGCTCGAAAAAGGCGTTGATGACCGTCTTGCCGCGAAGCGTCGGTACCTTTCGCACGGGTCTTCGATTGACCTCGAGGAATGCCCTCGCGGTATCGAGGATCTGGAGGGCCTCGTCGCGGTCGAGGCCCTCGATTCCGAGCAGATGGCGAAGGCGTGTTTCGCTCATGGTGTCGCCGGGGGAGGGGGAGCGGATGGGGCATCGGCCGCCTGGACGACAGCTCGCGGGCCGTCCGGCTCGTCGAGCACGTCGATGCGGAGGTCATCGGCAATGTCGACCGTGCGCACGATGTAGTCCGGTTGGACAGGAAGCTCGCGTCCCCCGCGATCGATGAGGGCGGCCAGCTCGATGCGGCGCGGGCGGCCATAGTCCAGCAGGGCGTCGAGTGCCGCACGCACCGTGCGTCCGGTGAAGACCACGTCGTCGACGAGCACCACGTGTTTGCCCGCGATGGATCCGGGTATCTCGCTCGGCCCGATGCGCGGGTTCGGGAGCGCCGTTGCTGCGTCGTCGCGGTAGAGCGTGATGTCCACGGTTCCGACGGGCACCTTCGTCCCCTCGAGCTTGTCGATCCACTGGGCGAGTTCGCGCGAGATGGGGATGCCGCCGCGGCGAATGCCGATGAGGACGACGTCCCGGGTGCCGCCGCTCCGTTCGATGATCTCGCCGGCGACGCGACGCAGTCCACGCGTCACACTGGCGGCATCGAGCAGTTCCCGCATTCGGGGGTCCCTCCTACCACGCGCCCTCGGCGGCGTGGCGCCCCCGGTTGAAAGTCGTCGTAATTGCAGCGGATTGGGTTCGCACTCGGTGGTGGATTCGCGCTCAATTCAACCATTTGCCATCGGGACCGCGGTCGGAATCGGACGGCTCGTCGCTACGGTCCTTGCCTCCCTCTATCACCCGGAGCCCCGACCCTTCGACGCGCTTGCGACGAGCTTGGCTGGCTTTGGTGGTTTCGCGCTCGATTTGGGCAAGTCGCAGGGAGAGATAGGCGCGGCGCAGAGGTGAAGGTGTGCTCCCGCCGAGCAGCCATCCGGCGATCATGCCGCCGAAGGGCGACACTAGACCCGCCGGAGGGCGAGCGCCTGCGATCACATACAGTACGCTTCCGCCGACGACGATGAGGATGAGCCCGCGCGAGGTCACCGGCAGGATGAAGAACAGTTTGACTGTCTGACCCTTGAAGGTGAGGGCCCAAGCGATGGCGACCGCTTCGACGACGGGAAAAGCACCGAACCAGTGCGGGTTCGCGAGTTTGGCGGCGAGGCTCGTGGGGACCGCCAGCAGGAACAGTGCTTGAAGCGCGTACGCGATGACCCCCGAGAAGAACAGGAAGCGCAGCATGCGCTCGGGGCCCCATTTTTGTTCGAGCGTCGGCGCGAGAAAGTAGAGGCCGAGCACAGTCCACAGGACGTGGCTGATGTTCCCCTGGGCCGCATGCATGACCGGCGCGGTGAACAGGCGCCAGATTTGGCCTGCGAGGATTTGCTCGGTGTTGCCGCAGAACAAATAGAACAGCTTCGGATCGAGCCCTGCCCAGTTCAAGCCGATGGCAAAGATCGCCCAGAGGGCGACCAGCCCGATCATCACGCTTTTCAGCGCAATCCCCGGGCGAGGGAGCCCTCCTAGCGCGGCGGTTCCATCGCTCGAGAATCGTGACATTGGGAGGTGTCGGGGTGAGTCGACTCACTCACCCGAAGAGATACGTAGTCCCGCGTCGAATCATCGGCAATGAGACCCCGTGAGCCCGGGGAATCTTGGTGTCATGGTGTCGACTTGCGCGTCAGGGAGCGTCGGATCCCGCGGCGTCCGCGGCGCCGGCAATTCCCGCGTCCGCATCGATCTCGGTTAGTGGGTCGCAGCTCGCGCGGACCCGGACGCCATCGACTGCCGTGGCGAAGCAGGTCGTTGCCCAACGCGGACTCGTCTGACCGGTTTCGAAAGCGCGTACGTCGACCTCGACGAGTCGCCCGGTCGCGGCGGTCTCGATCACCAGCGGCTCGTCGCACGCTTTCGGAAGAGCCAACGGCCCTCCCACGATGGCCGCGTCGAACGCCGCCACCTGGCCGAGATCGGCCCCACAGCTCAGGTTGCCCAGGGCGTTGGCGAGTCGGATTTCGATCGCCGTAGGCGTCGTACTCCCGAAGTGCTCCTGAAGCGGCGCGCATCCGAGGATTGGGACGGTGCGGAACTGCACCGACTGCGCCGCTTTGACCGCAGGCTCGACGACTTCCGTTGGAAAGCCGCCGTCGCCGGCGTCCGTACCGGCGTCCGTGTCCGAATCGGTCGTCGTAGTCCCACCGTCACCGGCGTCGGTGCCCGCATCGGTCATCGTAGTCCCGCCGTCGCGCGTCTCGATGCCACAGGTCGTCGTCCAGCGCGGCGGTGCGGTTTCGCCATTGCCGGAGACCATGACGCTGCTGCCGGTCCCGAGCGGTCTCAGGTCCGTGACGTCGAAACCCTGGATGCGAGCGATGTAGCGATGCCCCGGAACGACGAACCCGAACGAGACGCGGCGACGGCATGAGGTTGGTCCGGAGCTCGGGAGTTCGAAGCCGTCGGCAAACCCCGCATCCGCCGTCACGTCGACGAGGGTGGCCACGTAGCGACGCATGGCCCCTTGCGCGTCGAGGCACGCGACATCGCCGAGGAAGTTCTCCGGGCTCACCTCGACGAGTGTCGGCGGACGGTCGAGCGTGCCGCTTCCGCGGTTGTCGCGGCATCCCGCCAGTGCGACGAAGGCCGTCGTGGCGGTGGCAAAAAGCAGGGAAACGCGCGTCATGGAGCCCGGGGCGAGCTACTTCTAGCCGACCGCGCTCGGATGGGCCAGCGGTGGTTTTCCTGCTGGTTCCGTCAGTCGATGGGCAGGTACACCCGCTTTTCGAGCGGGGGTGCAAACGCCGTCAGCCGGTCGCCGCGTAAGATGAACCGCGCGGTGCCCGATGCCAGCTCGACTTCGGGATCCGGGAAATCCGGCGGGTTGCACTCGCGGGTGACACGTACCGGCGGGCGGGTGACCTCGAGCGCGGGTTGCCCGGACTTCCGTCCGTAGCGAACACCGACCCGAGCTCCGCCTCGGGCTCGGCAAATAAATTCGCCACCAGCGCGCATCTGGAACCTTTCAGTCAGCTCGATTTCTTCCTTGGCTTGTTTCGCACCGCGTTCGAGTGCGAGCACACTGATGGTTTCGAGCTCCGCGACGGCGACCGGATCCGGGGCCGAACGAAAGCTCTTGCCGCCCTGGCGGGCCTCCCAAATCGACCCGACTCGAAGGATTTCGGCTTCGGGCGTTTCCTCCTGAACCGGTAGTGACGTCGGCTCGGTCGTGGGCGCGCACGCCTGGAGTAAAGCTGCCAAGCAGAGCAGGCGCTTCATCCGCCCGTTCCGCTGTCGACCGGCGCGGCCTCGGCGGCGGCGTCGGGCACCGGCGGTGCGGGATCGACGATCAGAAAGGCGCACTCGGTCGAGAGCTCGGGTTCACGGACCAGGTCGCAAGCCGATGAGGCAGTCGTCTTCAACGTCGGCGCCGGCATGCAGGTGGCCAGCTCGGTGTTCGCTCCACCCTTGGCGCACTCGCCTGCCAGCTCGATGGTGGATACACAACGGTCCACGTCGGCGCTGTTGGGACGCTCTTCCAGCGGGAGG
>JAJDAH010000044.1 GCA_029261965.1 Polyangiaceae bacterium | reverse complement strand
CGGCGTGATCTCGCTACTGGCCCTGGACGAGGAATTCGTCGGACGGATGCATGCGTGGGCGGAAAGCGTCGAGCTACTTGCTGCGGCTCGCCGGTTGCCGCAAGAGTTCGTTGAGCGCGTCCGGTTCCTTCAGCGGTTCGGTGACCTCATCGAGCGCCTCGAGAAAGCACTCGAGCAGGATGAAGAAACGGTCGGCTCCTCTACGTCTTCATGTCGCGGTTTCGCGCGATGCGGTCGTACCCATGTTCCGGCATCCAGCGATGCTGGATCTGAGTGTCGCCGATCGTCCGCTTGATGCTCTGGATCCGCGCGGATCCAGTTTTGGCGATGCACAGGGTACTTTGGTCGAATCCACGGACGCGGAGTTCTGCGGTATTCTCCCAGAATGACCAAACTGGCGTGGATTGTGGCGGCTGGCGTGGTGGGGGCGTTGGCGACGGGGGCCTGTAGTACTTCGACCAGGACGGATGCCGATCCGTGCACGCCGGGGGATGTCATCGAGTGCACGTTGCCCAACTGCGAGCGGGGGGAAAAAGTTTGTGGGGACGATGGGTTGCGGTTTGGGGCGTGTGAATGCGTGCGGATGGGCAGTGGCGGATCGCCGGGCACTGGGGGTGGATCGGCTTCGGGGGGATCGGGCGGGGCGTCGGGATCCGGTGGCGGCGGGACTGGAGGTGGATCGGGCAGTGCGGGGAGCGGAGCAACGGGTGGCTCGGCGGGGAGTGCTGGAGCGACGGGTGGGGCTGCCGGCAGCGCGGGGGCGACGGGTGGTGCTGCCGGCGGGGGGGGATCTGGGGGCTCTGGGGGGGTTGCGGGGCAGGCTGGCGGAGGTGGCTCCGGCGGGGGGAGTGTGGCCTGCTCGTTGTCGCCGGATGCGACAACGATTGGTGCGTTGCGGGCGATGCCAAACGGACCCGTGACCGCTCGTTTGTGTGGGGTTTATGTGACGACGGTCACGTCCTCGTCGTTTTACGTTCAGCGCGCACAGCAGGGGCCGGCGATCAACGTGTTTCTTGGGTCCACGCCGATGGTGTCGCGGGGCAATCTGGTGGATCTCGAGGTGACGTCGCTTGCGGACTTCAATGGGCTCAGGCAAGTTGGTAACGGGAGCGTGCTCGCGAATGATGGCGGCAGCTTTGATGTCCTGACGAACATTGCGCGCAACTTTCAGGTGACCGGCGAGGTGCCGAGTGAGTCGAACGAGTCCGAGCTCGTGAGGCTTTTGATGGCCGAGGTCATCGAGCAAACTGACGCGGCCTCGCAGTGGGTCATCTCGTACGGCACGGTGACGGCGCCGTTGTTTGCTCCGAACGACCCCGGGTTGTGCATTGGGGCTCGGGTTGATTTGTTGGGGGTGTCGAATGACTTTTTTGGTCGTCAGATCGCCGTGTTTTCGGCGGGGGATTTCAGCAATCTGAACACCTCGGCGTGTCCCTGAGTCTCGGGCGCCGGTGACCGGCGTCCGTGCGTGCGGCGGAGCGAAGAACCGTGCGGTTGTCGACGTCGCGACGGTGGACGGAACAGGCGATCGCCCCGTTCGCGGTGCCCGACCCCCGGGGATCAGGGGAGTCAGCCGCTCGGGCCCACCGAGAATCGGAACGAGAAGTCGAAGAAGCCTCCAGCGACGACACCACTCTCGCCGTCGAGTCCCCACATCTGTGCTGCCAAGAAAACCCTCGGGATGCTCCGAGCCTCGAAGCGTCTCAGCTTCAGCCGAATCGCAGGTCGCATGTCACGAACTGGCCAATGCCCGACACACGCGGGAGTCGACACCCCGCCGAGCAACGCCAGACGGGCGCGCCCGCGCTCGCTGACGAAGACGCTCGCCTACGCCGCTTCGACCACCGGCTCGGAGGTGGTGCTCCGGGCCCTACCCTTTTCAACGGTCGCTTGGATCGTCAGACGCCATCTGGAAACGGGCCAACTACGCCTGAATGGCCGACCTGCTCAGATTCCCGGTAGGCACGGAGTTCGAGCAGCTCACGCGTGTAGACGTCGATGACGATCGGCACTTGCAAGAGCTCGCTGCCCAGCGCGCGAACAACGAAGAAATCGAGCGCCCAAAGAGCGTCTTTGGCCGATGAGGTGTAGCGCTCCCAAGTCGCGAAAGCGCCATCGAGCGGACCGAACCCGCTGTCTCCGAGGATCTTCTGCACGGTGGGGGCACTGATCGAGATGCCCAACGCGCGAGGTGTTTGCGAGATTTTCAACTGACCCCAGCCCGGATTCTCGCGTTTCAGCGTGAGTACCAGCTTGACGATTTCGTCCGGTGTCGGCGGGCCTCCTCCACGGTTTTCTGGCTGCCGTCGTCGCCAGGCGCCTCGCCGAAACAAGGTTGCCCATCGACGGATTGTCCGATGCGATGCCGAGAGATTGTACTTGTGGAGAGGCTGGTTGCCCTTCGTGACGAGGTACGCCCAGACCTGCGCAGCTCGTGTCCGCAGTGACATGTGGGCCTTCTTGCCTCGACTTCTGGTGAGCTCGGCCGCGAGCGCGTCGACTTGAACCTTGAGAGCGAGATTCTCTTGATAGAGCCGCATCACGTCAGGCGGCGCGCTGTCGCGCGGCAGTCGGCTGAAGCGATCTACGAAACAGATCAACAGGTGGTAGAAGGTGAGCTCAAGCGTTCTGAGCCGTTCGAGCTCTTCGAGAAACTCGGGGTCCTCGAGTAGTTCCGGGCGATGCCAAACGGCGGCTTCGATCGTACCTTCGATCGCGTGAAGCGCGATCCACGCCATGGTGTCGTGAGGGCCCTTGCGGACGTCACTTCGTCGCTGAAGATATGAAGAGAGAACATCGCGGGCTTCTCGGTCCACTTGCTCGCTGACTTCGCTGGTCCAGCCGTCGGGTACGAGCTCCCGAATCGCACGTCGGAACTTGTGTCCGCCGATCTGAGACCCCGCGAGCAAACGCACGACTCGACTGACGGGCTCCGCAATCGGTTCGTGCTCGTGGTGCTCGAGCAGCGACGAGAAGAATCGAAGCGAATCGTTTTCGACCTCGCGGGCTAGCTCGGCGACGATGGCGTCCTTGTTTGGGTAGTACTGGTAGAGCGAGCCCACGCTGACCCCGGCGCGTTCGGCGATGCGATTCGTCGACAGCGCCTTTGGTCCCTCCTTTTCGAGGAGGTCGCGAGCCGCCGCGAGCACCGCTCGGGCGATTTCTTCGCCGGCCTTGGTTCGGGGCTGGCGGCGGGGGGTCACGCTCCTCTTGCTCACTTCGGCCTCGACCTTAACCCCTCGCGGCTGGCGATGAGGGTCGGACGTTCTCAGTTCAGCGTGCGGCTCCGGCGGCTGCTTTCCTTGCTAGCGGAGTCGCTCGGAACACGACGATCTTGTCGCCCCCCCAGGACACAGCCATCATCCGAATCATGTGGGGCTCGGTGGGCACGGCGAGTCGACCGCACGACGAAATCCGATGCGGGGATACACGAGTGCGCTCAGAATATCCGAGCAGGGGTGTAGAGACTCCATTTAGAAATTCCGTCTGAGCCCTGCTAAAGAACCGGTCACGCTTGGGGTTTCCCTCCTCCGGGAGTTGCGATCGTGGACAGCGCAAACGACGACGGCATCCTCATCGGCAAGCTCGCGCTTGTCGTCGCGCTAACGGTTCCGGTTTTGTCCGGGTGCGGCACGGCTGTCGGCGAGGGGCCGGCACCTGCAACGCCGTCGGCTCCCGAGGGGCCCGTGATCGCCGAGCCAGAAGAAGCCAAACCTGAACCCAAGCCGAGTATTCCGAAAGCTGTCGGCGGTGACCCACTCGATCCGCGCGCCGTACCTGCAGGCAAGGGTTGGACGTGTTTTCAACGAGGGATGAGCATTGATTGCTTTCGTGCGGCGGCGGACTGCACGCCGGCGCAGGCGGTAGCCGCTAAGGACCCGAGCCGCGGAGAGGACATCTTCACCGAGTGTGTTGCGGTCAAAGAGCCCTGGTGCATGACAGTGCTCTGGCATGGAAAGCCGAACGCTCCGGAGCTCTTCTGTTTTCCGAACGACCACATGTGCCTTCACGACGGCGGCTACTACCGGCAGATGGCGGACCCACAGCCCCCCGAAGTCGTCGAGGGCGAAAAGCTCCCCGCTGCTCCGAAGGTCGCTTCCGGCTGCGCGCCGCTCGAGTGAGGGCGGCTGCGCGGATTCTCTCACCGCCCTGGTTGCTGCACTGCGCTTCAGGGCACGCACTGCGGGTGAGGAGTCGGCGGTCCGCCCCGCAAGGTCACCCACGCAGCCCGGTAACGGTGAGCGGGTTGAATGACGCCGCAGTACTGGACGCAGGACTGCTTGAACGTCTGCGCCGCACGCACGGACGGAGCGGTCGCGTGCTGGGGTCTGAACGACAGGGGCCAAATCGGCGACAACACCACCAGCGTTGCGCCAGTCCCCGTACGGGTCTCGCTGCCCTTCGCGGCGTGGGCGAGGGGGGATTCAGATCACCGCTCCGCTCACTGCCACCGAAGCCGGCTTCTCTCTTCACGCAGCGACTACCGCCGCGGCCGACGACCTCGCCGGTCGCGAAGCCCTCGCCCGCTCGTGTGCTGCCGCTTCGGGGAAACCACGCCGGGGCGGGTCTTCGACTCGTAGCGGACGAAGGCGACTTCGCTGGCGCGTTTTCATGGCCAGCCAAACCTCGAAGTGATCACCGCGGTCACGTCGTTCTCGTCGACGCGCCGCGGCTACGGCCGGTCGACACGCCCAATGGGTCGTTCCGGTGGCTGCAGGCGATGTCGATCGACGGGCAAGAGCTCGAAGCGCTCGGCTCAGAAAACTACCCCGCCCGACTCCAACGGATCGCGCAAACCAATCCGCTGTTCGTATCGCCTCGCCGGTTTGAGCCCAGGCCGACCGGCGCATCCGTGACCGGTTAGCGCACCGGATAGAGCGAAGCGCGACGGCGGTTGAGCGCGTCCTCGCAGGAGAATGGCTTGCCGGCTACCGGCGAGGTAAGCCGATCCCGATGCCCCAGCACGTACCGGAACGGTTGGCGACCTTCTTTGCGCAACGGCGTCACGCTGCACTTGCGGTGTACCTGTTCGGCAGCCTCGCGCGCGGAACCGAGAAAGCCGACAGCGACATCGACGTGGCGATCCTCTTCGAGCAGGCACCGGCCTCGACCCTCGAGGCGCAGCCCTTCGAGCTCCAATCCGAACTCAGTGAGGCGCTGGGCGGACGCGTCGATCTCGTCACGCTCAATTGCGCCTCGGCGGATCTGGTTCACCGAGTGCTTCGAGATGGCCACCTCGTTTTCGAGCACGACCGATCGAACGCGTCGCCTTCGAGGTGAGGGCTCGCAGGGATTACTTCGACATGCTGCCCATCTGGGGGCGGTATCGCGAAGCGCGGGCAGAGGCGGAGTGACGGACCGCGACCTGGTCGAGAAGAAGCTCGCGGCTGTCCGTCGAAGATGCCTTCAGAAACCACCTCGAGGACCTTCTGGTGTTCGTTCGAGAGGTGCGAACGCGGTTGTGAAGCCAGGGGGGGCCTGCGTTTGACGCCGTGCGCGGCCACGAAGTCGAGCTGGCCCGGGTGTGTGCCGAGGACGGTGCGCTCGTATGGCTACGGAACGCCGCTTGCTCATCAGCTCCACGTGGCGGGCGACACAGGGCGGAGATTTTGAAATTGCTTTGCTCGCGTCATGACATTGCTGTCGTGCGCGGCGTCGATGGGCTGCGCGCCGACCGTGGTGCGCGTGGACCCGACGACGTTGCCCGACGCGGTGACCGCCTACCAGAGCGACGGAGCTACGACCGTCGAGAGCGAGCGTGCGGTGCTCGCTGTGACTGCGCGGAACGCGCTGTCGCTCGTGCGCACCCAGGGGACCTGCCGAATCGCCGAGAACGAAACGTTCGACGAAGACGATTGCTTCGAACCGATACGCGTCGACTTGGAACTTTCACTCGGGCAGTAGCCAGTGCGAATCCACTCGATGTACGCTTTGGCGTCGGACACGCGACCCAAAATGGCGCTGTTCGCCGCCCTCGTCTTGCGAAGAGTCGGAGGTGCACAGGTGCATCAGCACGTCGGAACCCATGATGGTTCTCGCGATCGGCCCCTCTTGCTTCGAGATCTATCCGGGGTAATCAGCGATTGGGAAACCACCCCGCGCTGGGCGCCTGCGGGCAAACGTCGACCGGGTCGAGCGCGATTGTCGTGCGGTGCGCGCCGCACTCGTCGTTCTCACCGATCAGTTGCCAGCTATCCGCCGACCGCTCGAGCGTCATCATGCAGCCCCCACAGTCGTACTGGTCGGCGCAAAGACCACCCACCTCGTCGTGGGATACCTGAGTGCAAATCTCGTAGACCCCGTCGAACGAGACGTTGATGAGCCGGTCGCGGGAGAAGAGCCCGCAGGTCGTCGTCCCATCCTCCGCGGTCCCGAGAGCGAATCCTCCGAGCTCACTCGAGTCGCACTTCGCGAGCTCGGCCCGATTCGAGGGCTCGACCAGGGCGGCTGGCGCCTCTTCGGCATCGACTTCGCCGGTGGGGTCGGGGTCGACCTCCACGGCGCAACCAGCGAAAATCAGGGCGAAAACGGGCAGCAGGTTCGGAATTCGGCGGGTCATGGTCAGCTCCTTCTTGGGGGAGAGAGCGGCGGACCAGGCGGATGTGAAGGCTCCGGAGCGATTTTTTCTTCGAGCGGCGCGAGCTGCTCCGATTTTCGGGAGCTCGCCCTTTTCGGCCTGAATCAGTGGACCGGCCTGCCGCGAGAAAGCGGCGGTATCAGGACGAGCGGAACGTCGCCGGCCCGCTCGTCGACCAGTTGGTGGCGTGCGCCGTCAGGGATCACAACGTGGACCCGCGGCGCATCTACACCACGGGCTGCAGCGCGGGCGGGCTGTTCGCCGCTGCTCTCGGCGCCGCTCGGTCGCGCTACATCGCCGCCGTGGCCCCCGACTCTGCGGCCTGTACTGAATGGCGGGGCGTCGGTAGGCTCAGCGAGACTCCGTGATGCTGAGTGCTTGTTTCTGTTCGGCGTCGGCAACCGCGGCGTGGAGATGAATTTCGTCGCCTACGACGCGTAGACCCGACCCTCTGGCGAGGATTTTCCCTGGAGACCAAGCAGCTTCGGGGCGCGCGATCAGTCGCTCGCTCGTCGGATGGATCGGGTATCCTGAGCTTGTCGCAGATGGTCAGCAATCGGGAGATCGGAAGCCTGGCGGCGGTTGTGTTACTTGCGACCGCCTGCAGCTCCGAGGGTGGTGGCAGCCAAGCCGATGGCTCGGGAGGCGGCGGCGGTGAGGGCGCGGCGACAGGCCCCGGGCCGCGTGGCACTCTTCAGGGACCACCCGTAAATCCAGTCGGCGGGTTCACGATCGAGCTACCAGCATTCGAGCTCGCTCCAGGAGAAGAGAAGACGCCCTGCTGGATCTCGTCGCTCGACGTCGAAGGGCCGTCGATGTTCATCAACGCCGCCGCGCTTCGTACGGGGCCGGGGATGCACCACGGCAACGTGACGACCCGCCCGGCGACAGCTAGCGATGTGGGCATTCGTGAATGCGGTCCGGAAGATCCGGGAGGGTTCGGTGGTGAGGCCGCCGACATTCTCGCCGGTGGCGCGGTGCTCTTCGGCTCTTCCACTCAGTTCACGGGCGAAGAGTGGCGGCGGTTCCCCGACGGCATGGCGTATCGCGTGAAGGCTGGCTTCGAAATCGTCTTTCGCATGCACTACCTCAACACGACTCCCGAGCCACTCGTCGTGCAGCCCGAGTACGAGTGGTATACCATCGCTGAAGAAGATCTCGTGGAGGAGCTCGCTCCTTTCGCGTGGATGCTCACGAACTTCGAGATCCCGCCGAGAACGCTGCACGAGGAAGTTTCCGAGTGCGTGTTCGAAGAGCCGTGGACCATCGTCAACGCGATGCCGCACATGCACGCGCTCGGCACACGTTTCTGGGTGGGGCACAGTGGTGGCCCCAAGGACGGCGAAATTTTCCTCGAGAGCGACGGATACGACCCGGACGAAGGCGTGATCTTTCAGTGGGATCCCGGCGTGGGCATGAGCCAGAGCGACGGTGCGTTCTGGGGGTGCGAGTGGGACAACACGTTCGACAAGCCGATCGTCGAGGGTATCGGCGACAACGAGATGTGCATCCTGTTCGGCTACGGATACCCGGCGGGAAGCGCGTACTCCGCGCTTGCCGGTGCGGGCGCCGGGTGTGCGGCGATTCGCGGCCCGTCGCCGGACGGCGCCACCGGCCCGCAGTTCTGACACTCCTCCGCCCGATGACTTCGCCCCATGACTCCGGTCGAGCGCGAACGAGCTCGCGGCCCCGAAGTCCCTCGAACGAGACTTCCCCCTTCGTAGAATTTCCCCGGTCTATGATCGGCCGCGGCCCGTAGCGCTTCAACGCCTGCATCGCGGATATCGTCGAGCTGGACGGGCCGCCGTCAGCGCACGACAGGTCCACCTGCGCCCGGATCCGCCCCGCTCACGAGATCGGCAACGCCGTCAGCGCTCAAGAATCGAAACTGGTACCTGCCGAGGACGAGGCGGTCGTCGTCCTGCAACGCGACGGCTGCGCGACATGCGAGCATTCGTTCGTTGACGAACGTGCCGTTGTGGGAGCCCACGTCGACGACCGTGATGTTCGCGCCACTGGTCCGGAACTCGCAGTGCTGCTCCGATATCGAGTACTCCGGGATCACGATGTCGTTGTCGGAGCCACGCCCGGCCCTGACAGGCCCGGTCGGCCGAGCCTCTGCCGGCCGTATCCACCAGAAGCGGTTGGCGAGCGCGGCGGACGTGAGCAATGCGCCCAGCTCTGGTGCCGCGGTGCCGATGGTCCCGCTCTTCCGACCGCGCCGTCGGTCCACCAGAGCGCCGGCGATTCCGACTCCCAAAAGCGCCGGGAAACGATGGCGCGCACCGAAGGTCGCACCGCCGAGCGTACGCCATTCCTCGACGAGCTCTTTGAGGCGCATCTCCCAGGTTCCATACGGCCAGGTAACGCGGAACTTGAGCTCTCGGCGTCGAGCCGCACCTGTCGTTCGCCAAAACTGGACCCACGTGGATTCAGAGCATCGAGCAGGCGATCGGAGACACCCCGATCCAGCATTGTCGGCGCTCGGGAACGGGCAATGAGCACGAGCGCGGCAC
>JAJDAH010000430.1 GCA_029261965.1 Polyangiaceae bacterium | reverse complement strand
GCCGTCGCCGTCCTCGTCGCTGCAGTGAAAGTCCGGACCGAGGCACTTGTCCGTGCAATCGTCGCCAAACTCGTCCGGCGGGACGCTCTCCCCAGTGACCGCCCAATACGGCGGGTCGTATCCACCGATGGCCGCCGCATCGAGCGCGGTCTCGATGATGAAATCGCCCCAGGAGCCGATGTCCCCGTAGAGGCTGAACGGCGTGATCCCGAGCTCGTCGCAGTTGGTCGGCGGCCCGCGAGAGAGAACACCCATCACCCGGCCCTCGGCGTCGATGGCCGGACCGCCGGAATCACCTGGGCACGTCCGCGAGCGGCCGACCCACTCGGTCGGCCGAACCGTGCTCGTGTTGCAATCATCACCAGCGCAATCGACGATATTGCCGTCGGTCCGCTGGCGGGTGCCGCCACCCACGTTGTTCGGACCCTCGATGCCGTATCCCACGGCCGAGAACGCTTCGTCTCGCGCGGGTGTCGAGTCGATGCGAGGAATGACTGGCGTTGCATCCTCGGGCGATACGACGTCCTCGAGAATCAACAAGGTGACGTCGAACCCGCACGTGTCGTTGCCGCCTGGCACGGCTCGAATTTCCAGCGTCCGGTGAAACGTCGGATCCGTATTGCTGCGAGGCCGAACGGCGGCCGTCGACGCGAGCAGGATCCGTGGCGGAAACGTCGACGTGAATCCCGACTGCCCGCAGATGACCGCGCCCTGAGGAGCGTTGGGGTCACTGGCGGACCGCGCGGTGCAATGTTGCGCCGTGACAACGAGGTTCGGCGCGATCAGCGTGCCGCTGCAGTGACCACTCGTGAAGTCGCTGTTGAAGAACTGCCCGAAATCGAGCGCGAGGCCGACGATGCCGTTGGTCTCCGGATCGAGCGCACCTCCGACGACGGGCTCGCTGAGCGAGTCCGCTGAGTCATCGGGGCCACCTATCGACTCCCCTCCGCACGCGCACAGCCATGAAGCAAATATCAGCCCGAGCAAGAGTCGTAAGTTCGTCATCATCTAGATCCAGGTCGCCCAATCTAGCTGGAAACGTGGTGCAGTGCACTGCGCCCGTGGGCCGGAGTGCCGTGAAATATACTGCCGGGGTCCCCAGGTCGGCTGGCTGGTGGTATTAATGGCCATGTTTGAGCCCAAGTTGCGCGAATGCCTGACGTTCGACGACGTCATGCTCGTTCCCGCGTACAGCGAAGTGCTCCCCGCGGAAGTCGAAACGCGTACGCGTTTGACGCGCGGAATCGAGCTGCACATTCCGCTGGTGAGCGCAGCGATGGACTCGGTCACCGAGGCTCGAGCGGCGATCACGATGGCGCGAGAAGGCGGCCTGGGCGTCATCCACAAGAACCTGAGCGTTCAAGCTCAAGCCGGTGAGGTCGACCGCGTCAAGCGCGCCGAATCTGGGATCATCACCGACCCGGTCACGGTGAGGCCATCTCAGTCGCTGCGCGAAGCCCTCGCGGTGATGCGCGACAACGACATTTCCGGCGTCCCGGTCGTCGAGGGGACATCACCCGTCGGCATCCTCACCGCACGCGACATTCGGTTCGAAAAGAACCTGGATCAACCCGTCAGCGCGTTGATGACGACCGCCTTGGTCACGGTGACCTCGAACGTGAAGGCTGAAGAAGCGAAAGAACTTCTGCACAAACACCGCATCGAAAAGCTCCTCGTCGTCGAGAACGAAAAACTCGTCGGTCTCATCACGATCAAGGACTTGCTTCAGGCCGAGCGAAATCCCCTCGCGGTCAAAGACGACCGCGGAAGGCTCCGGGTCGGAGCTGCGGTAGGTCCGGGCCCCGACCGCGTCGAGCGCACCGACGCGCTGATCGAGGCCGGCGCGGACTTGATCGTGGTCGACACCGCACACGGCCACTCGAAGGGCGTTCTCGACGCCGTCCGCGACACACGCAAACGCCACTCGAACATTCAGCTCGTCGCCGGCAACGTCGCGACCGAAAAGGGCACGCTGGCTCTCATCGAAGCCGGCGTCGATGCGGTCAAGGTCGGCATCGGCCCAGGCAGCATCTGCACCACCCGCATCATCGCCGGTATCGGCGTGCCCCAGATCACCGCCATCGGAGATTGTGCCCGCGTCGCGGAAAAACACGGGATCCCGATCATCGCCGACGGCGGCATCAAATATTCCGGCGAAGTGGTCAAAGGGCTCGCCGCGGGTGCCCACACCATCATGATCGGATCGCTCTTCGCCGGCACTGACGAGGCCCCCGGCGAGCTCGTTCTCTACCAGGGCCGGAGCTACAAGGCGTATCGCGGCATGGGCTCGATCGGCGCGATGAAACAAGGGAGCAAGGATCGCTACGGGCAGAGTGGTGCTGCGGACGAGAAGCTCGTGCCCGAAGGCATCGAGGGTCGCGTACCGCATCGAGGCTCCCTCGGCTCGATCATCGCCCAGCTCGTCGGCGGGCTCCGATCGGGAATGGGGTACACGGGATCGAGCAGCATCCCCGAGCTTCGTCAGAAAGCAGAATTCATTCGCGTCACGTCGCAGGGGCTTCGCGAAAGCCACGTGCACGACGTGTTCATCACCGAAGAGGCGCCGAACTACCGCTCGTCTTGAGGCCGCGGCGGATGACTCGTCAGCGTTCGCCTACGCCGAACCGGTAGGCGAATCCGAAGAGCCCCGTCAGATTCGCTCCGGTGCCGGCGCCCGTCGCTAGGCACGTGTTCGAGATGAAGTCACTCGAATGCCGATAGCCGTTGGCATCGAGAATCACGAGGAAGCCGGCGTTGTCGCTCATTGGAATGTCGAGACCAACCTGCCCGCCGAAAGCGAGATTCGGTCCGCCGGTCCGACGACACGAAAACGGAGGGTCCGGGATGACCTGATTGACCGGCGTTCTGCTCGTGCCGTTGGCGTGCAGCCGCTGCCAGCTCAGCCCGAGATGCATGCCGAGAAAAAATCCCAGACTGTCGCTTCGGTAGGGGTACACGCGCACGCCGGCTGAAACCACGTTGATGGCCCGATCGATGGAAACACTTCCCCCAGCGTTGGGTGGGCTCTCGTCCGTCGACAGTCCGTAGTGTTGAAACCCGAGGCCGACGGAATAGAGGCTTTCGGGCGCGTACCAGAGGCCAACGCCGAGCGAGACGTCGAAGTTACCTTGCCGGTCGAGTTGCGAATCGGGACTGCCGAGGGTCGCATTGAATCCGACGGATCCCTCGAGCCCGAGCCAACGCTCGAGCGCGACGTCCGAGTCGGAGCCGGCCGAGGCGTCGTCCTCGGGCGTTGACTGAGCCGGCGGCGCGCTGACCGGAGCGAGAGGCGCCGGGCTGACGGGGGCTGGAGCGGACGGCGCTACTGCTGGGGGGGCGGCGGGTGGAAGGGCGGCGGGTGGGGGGGGTGTCGCCGCTGGTGGACTCGGCTCGACCGGCGCCGGCGGGGGCTCGGGCGCAGGCGGCTCGGGCTCGGGCTCGGGCCCCGGCGGAGTTGGCGGAGTTGGCGGAGCTGGCGGAGCTGGCGGAGCCGGCGGAGCTGGTGGTGGCGGGGGCTGGGCGACGGCTGCCGCAGTCGCCGTGAGCATCGCGAAAACGAGAAGAGAACCAAACACGCGCGGCGTCGACATGGGCGGACTATGGCCAAACGCCATCGCGATCGCAATCGACGGAACACGGCGGCCACAGGAAGCACGGCGGCCACAGGAAGCACGGCGGCATCGAGCTACTCCTCGATGTCGAAGAGTGAAAACGTGATCGTCTCGAGCGCCGCGATGACTTGCTCTTCGTCGGCGTCCGTGAGCGGGTCGAAGAACTCGTGCAGCGCGAGGCCGTCGAGAGCAGCCACGATCAGTCGCGGCAACAAGTGCGGAGGCACCTTGCTCTGCAGCCCCAGCTCGTCGAGAACCTGGCTGAAGTACTCGACGACTTCCCCTCGCAGCACCCGGAACATGTTCGCCATCGGCTTCTTGAGCTTCGGGTCGTGAAGGGCCTGAGCCATGAGATCGGCGAGGACTCGAAGCTCGGGGCCACCTTGGCGGCGCATCGTCCACATTTCGCGGATCGCGGCTCGCAATTTTTCGCGCGGCTCCCCCTCCGTATTCCACGCCGCCCGAGCCCTCTCGGTCATCATCGCGGCGCACTGCTCCAGCACTTGGGCGATCAGATCTTCTTTGCTCTCGAAGTGGTAGTGAACCGCCCCCTTGCTCATGCCCGCAGCGACGGCGATGTCGTTCACGCTCGTCTGGGCAAAGCCGTGCTCGGCGAGCGCGGTGACGGCAGCTTCGAGAACCTGCCGGCGGCTGGCTTCGCTCTTCTTGTAGGCGCCGCGTGGGCGCATGCGCTCCTTCCGATCGGAAGGCCTTCTACGAGGCGCGTCAGTCACGTCGCTCCAGCAGTCGCTCCCCCAACCCGAAGCAAGCTAGCCCGAGATCGCCTGAATTACACGTCAAACCGGCCGGTTCACGACATTGACAGCTTCGGACCTCGCTGCCACATTCCGCGGCGGAGAGATGACCGAGTGGTCGAAGGTGCCTGATTCGAAATCAGGTGTACCGGCAACGGTACCGTGGGTTCGAATCCCACTCTCTCCGCCACCTTGCCCACGCTAAGCTCCAGAAATCGGAGCCGGCGGGGGTTTGGAGAGGTGACCGAGTGGCCGAAGGTGCATGACTGGAATTCATGTGTACTCGCAAGGGTACCGAGGGTTCGAATCCCTCCCTCTCCGCAAACAATTTCGAACAGATACCCACGGGAGCGACGACGTCTTCCGAGCAACCCTTCGACACGTCTGGCCCACCCTGTGGCCCACCCTGACCATCTTGGACGAGCCGCCGGTGGACCTCAGCGAGCTCGGGGATGGCGTCGACCAGCGGCATCACCTCGCCGAGTGAAAGCTCCTCGAGTGACTGGGCTGACTCCCGATACGTCAGGAGCTCGTTCGACTTGTGCCCGGAGCGCTGCCGCACCCAGTCGTCGGTCTTGCCATTGGCGAGGGACCTAGTGACGAACGAGTGCCTGAAGCTGTGCGTGCCGAACCGCAGAGTGTTGGCACCCTTGGTGAACAGGCGCTTGCGAGTGACTCCCGCCTTTTCGAGATGGAAGCGGGCGAGCTTCGCCATGTTTGCCAGGTCGAGCTCGCTGCCGTCGACACCCACGAACACCCGCGCGGTTTCGCTTGGCTCCCCGCGTAGGTGCCACCAAGCCTTCAGCGCGTCGGCAACACCCGGGCCCAGCTTCCACCAGCGGGCCTTCTCGTTCTTGTCGCGGTCGATCTGGAGGACCGCTCGGTCGAAGTCGAACTGGCCAAAGGTCACGGCAGCCGATAGCGTCATGCGGCCTCCCTCGCGGTGTAGGAAACCGTAGTAGACCCGGTACAGCAGCGGGATTCTCGGGCAGGAAAGCAGCTTGACGTCCTCCGGCACGTAGAGGACTGGGCTGTCCTTCTTCGGGGCCCGTCGGGGCAGCCACCCCGAGGGCAGCGGGTTGTGCTGGATGTATTCGGCCAGCACGGCCAGGCTCAACACACGTCGCGTAACCTGCGCGACATGCCGTCGCGAGCTGGCATTGAGATGCGTCGGTAATCGCCGCATAACCTCGTCGCACTTGTCCCGCCTGACGTCCTCCACGGAGACGTGGCCAACTATCGGGAACACGTACGTCTCCAGCTGGATTACGTTGTTCGTCTGGTCGATGAGCTTCACCTGATCTGGCCAGCGTCGGTGAAAGTCACCATCCAACCACTCCTCGCCCACCTGTCGGAACGTGCGCCGAACGGGGAGGGCGTCATTGGGGTCACAATAACGCCCAGCGCAGATCCGGCGAGCCAACTTTCGGACGTTCGCGAGTGCTTCGCCGTCGGCGGCAGCGGCCGCCTCGTCCAACACCGCTTCGCCTTTGTCCGCCTGCCCCGCAGCGGTGAGCTGACGCGCGAGCTCCGCCATCGTCGCAGCCTTGCGTCGCGCGGCTTGGTCGCTCGGCGCGGTGAAGTTGAATCGACGACGACGCTTGCCGCCGAACCGAAGTCGCACCTCATAGCCGTCGCAGGTCTTCTGCACCGAGGGGACACCTGGAGAAGTGGCATTCGACATGGAATCGTTCCGACTAACGTCAGGCCGTGCGCGGTTCAAGGCGCAACCGCTGCCAGCCTTATCGTTGCGGATTTCCTCCATTCCCCCGGCCTCGCCCCTGCGGAACCAAACCCAGCTTCGCCGCAAGCGCATCGATGTCGCGCTCGCAGCTCATACGGGACGTCGAGGACGTGGCGACATCCGAAGGCGGTCGCCTGGTCACGTATGCCTCGACATCCGTGACGCGTGCCAGGTAACGACGACCGACGCTTAGGCCCGGTAGCTTACCCTGTCGAATGGCGCTGATATGTCGACGACGCCCAAGAGGGGACGATGCCTGATCGACGTAGCCGGGCATGTCGCCAGCGCGCAGCTTGTCGACCACCTTCTGCGCCACTAGCTCGGCGAGAGCGTCGAAGAGCGGGTCAAGCGATTCGCTCATGCGAGCCCCCGATCGCACGAGGTGTGCCGTGAAGATCGCGCCGGGTCACGGTCCTTCCGTCCTCCCGAAACAGGGAATTGGAAGCCCGTCCCACGTGCGACCGTCTAGCGTACGCCCGGCAACCTTCTTGCCCACGCGCTGCATCTCGGTCTCACCGACCAGCAAACACTTTCGGCGGGCATCAACGACCGGCCGCCAGTCCCCCCACTGTTTGAAGTGAAACGGAACCTGGCCCGCTCCGCATTGGTCGCGGATCGAACGCACCCAGGCCGGGTCCATGGGGCGTGCGTGACCCCCACTCTCTCCGCCGACGATAACCCAGTTCAGCTGGTCGATGCCCCGACCGAGATGAACGGACAGGTCGATGAGGCCGAGCAACGGCTCGCACGAGACAAAGCGAACTGCAGCGGGACTCCGGAGCAGCAGCCGCATCCGCTTCTTTGCCCACGTCGCGTTCTCGATTGTGGTTCCTAGCCAGACGTTGCGCGGCCAGTCGTCACCCCATGGCGTGAGCCGCGCCGCCGCTCCAGGGCGTTTCGTCAGCAGAAGCCAATCGAGCCATGGTGTTTTTTTGATGAGCTTCCACAAGCGCTCCCGCTCGCTGTTCAACTCGCTGACCGCCTCGAACACGTCGGCCATAGATGCGCAGAACACGCGGTGACGACGACGGGCGGCTTCGGCTTCTGAGTTCCACACAAGCGGCTGCGCCCAATGTCGGTCGTCGAAGACCCGCCGAGGTGCTTCCTTGCCCCAGATGGGCATGCCCAGGCGACGGGCAAAAGCCTCCGCGTAGCAGTGATCACACGCCGGCGAGACCCTGGTGCATCCCCACCACGGGTTGAACGTGTGGTCAGTCCACTCGATCGAGGAATTTCTTGCCACTCAGAGTTCGCCTTTGTTGCACTGCGCTAATTCACCCCGGTGCGCGTCGTCAGTGAACGAGGTGAAGGGACATGTACGGCAGTTCGATGCGCCGGTGTCGAATCGTGTCCTGGTCGCCATTCGGTCGCTCACTCATCGTTCTGCTCCCGGCCCGGGCGGTCCTGAATCTCTTTGAGCCACCTGTTGAGGAACATCCGCTGGTCGTGGCCAAGCTCGTCGGGAGTCGTCACGGGGTCGTCCTCGAGGATGTGATAGACGTCGCCGTACTTCGCTCGGCCCATGAGGTATTGAAACGGATCGACATCGACGGCGGCCACGTCGTGGCGGAACCATTCGCCGTCATCTGGATGCTCGAGTGCGAGCAACGCAACCTCCCAGAGGAGCGCGAAGACGGGTTCGGCCGGTGCGCGGCGCCATGCCGGCAGGATCATCGGATCAGTCATGCCGCACGCAATCCAGTTCTCGACTGCGCAACGCAGGCTGTGCTCGCCCGGTTCGCCGAGGCTGCGCACGATCGTCTTGGCGTCGTCCCAGTCGCAGTCAACGCCATGAATCGCGAACTGACTAATGACTGAGTTCGCCTTGCGGCCAAATTCCCGTCGAGACTCCTCTCCGTCCCGCTGGGTGTGCGAGTCGTCCACGACTCCACATTCCGATCCGATTGTCGGGCCGCACGCCGGGCAGCCGGGGTTCCCGACATCTTCTTCTTTTTCCACTTCTTCGTCTCCGAAGAACTCCTCGGGGTCGATGATGATCTCCTCGGGCACATCCCATCCACACAGCAAACGCCTTTCATACTCGATTCGTCGCACGTCTCTTCTCCTTAGCCCGCGTCGGGGCTCATCTTCGCTTCTGATCGGGAAGTCCCGAGTCGGCGCTGTGAGTCGGTTCCCGGCGCGGCTCCTTCTTCTTCTTTTTGATCCTCATCTTCATCTTCAACGAGGTCGAACGCTTAGGTCGGCCGCGCGCCGGCGCGCTCCCGCGCATCCGGACCGTCGTGATAAGCGCCTTCACGTTCTTGTCGATGGGGGCAGGCCGGAGAACGACTGCTGAAAGCTGTCTTCTCCCCGCGAGCTTCTCGCCAAGACCGGCGGCGCTGGTCTCCAAAATCGCGCCATCAGCGAGGATCAAAAGCAGAACATCCTCTGGAACCGTTGCGCCTTCGCGAGTGCGCCACCACGCAGCGAGGTTCCCCAGCTGAGCTAGCGGGACGCCGTGCTCGCGGCATTGCGCCACGGCCCGAAGGGCGATGATGTCGACCTGCGAGTACAGGCGACGTGACCCCGTGCCCTCGCCCGGATCTAAGGACGGACGGACGACGCCGGCCCGGGCCCAATGGTCCAGCTCCCGCCGCGTAATCCGAGCCGCCTGCTGTGCGAAGTTCGCCTGGAAATAATCACCTGCTTGCATCTGGAAGATCATGAGTGTACCTATATAGGAACGTCCTGCAAGTGGAAACCGTCGAGCTCAGGAGCAGCACAACTCCAACGGATGAGCGCTTGGGCGACGCCTTATCCGGTCCAATCGACTTCCACGAGAATCACCGCCCCACAAGACGCCTCGACTTCGTGCGCCAGCCTAGCCTCATCGACCAACTCGGCTCGGTTCTCAGTGAGCAGGAGACGGCAGCTGGTTGGCGACGCGGAAGCCTGTGTTGCATCTCGCACAAGGCTGGCTGCCCGGCCGACGATGGCCCCCCGCATCCCCAGGCCACGAAGCTGGCGGACGACCTTGAGCGCAGTCACGTCGCCGGCGGTGTACAGGCGACGAGAACCGGTCCCGGTCGCCGTCCGCAGGCTGGGCTCGAGGACGTGGGTTCTGTCGAGTACGTCGAGCTGACGATACGTGAGGCCCGCCGCTTCGCATGCCTCGTGAGTCGTGAACGGTTCCCGTTCCGGTACGGTGGTGATGGTGGAGGAGGCCGTCGATTCGGCACGGGTGTTTCGCATATCGTTAAGAATACGCGTACACGTCCGAATGGAAAGGTCCCACGTGGTGGCCGCCCGCTTCGATCATACGGCGGTGGATGACGGACTTGAGCATCTTGTCCACCCCGTGGCGAGGGCCAAATCCCGGTCTGCTTGGATACCTGTTGGATGGGGCTGGGCGCCTTTTGGACCGTGTTCCGGATAGCTGCCTGTCCGCACACCTCGTCGGTAGGCCGGTATGGGAGATGTTGTGCCCAGTTTGCGATCGCGGCGAAGGCCTCGAGGCACTGCTCGTTGGACCTCGACCACACGAGTTTCCAGGACGTGACCACACGTGGTGCGAACAATGTAACCCGCTGCACAAATGGAACTCCGACGATGAGTTCAGTACTGGTCTCTGGAACGCGGTTTTCGACAGGGTCACCAGCGAACTCGGCTACGAGGATGATGAAGAGGCGCTCTCCGACGCGCGTGAGCAGCTTGGGCAAATACTCCCAAACTTGATCGACCTCGACTGGCCCAAAGAAGCGGTCGTTCGGGCTGCGGTACTGGCGATCGATCGGTACGGTCTTGTCGCAATTCCTACACCAAGAACCGTCGGGGCGGAGCTCGTAGATGCTGTCCGCTGGACGCGACGCGGAACAGCACTCACCGCCCCTCCGCAATGGGTTGCTAAGCGGGCGGCGTTTAGGCTGCGTACACGCAACGCGAAAATAGTAGCGACCAATGCGGTCGACTTCGCTTGCATCATGCTGAACCGCCGTTCGGTCACAGCTCTCGACCTGCTCGAGTTCGACGAGTCAGCGCTGAAGGAGCTAGCGGAGCTACTCGGATTCGAGGGGCCACTGGATGCGAAGGCCGTCGGATACTTGCTGAAGAGCATCTGTCTGAAGCCAGGAGAATCCGGACCGGGTCTCGTCAGCGACGGAAAGACCAACGGTCGAACAAGGTGGAAGGTGGACTGGTAAGCCTGCACCGGTCATCGGATCTCGTGAAAGGGCCTTCCTGAAGGGTCCTTCGTGAACCGGCCTTCGTACAGAACTCGCCGTATGGTTCTGCTGAACTCCTTCTGTGTATCCACCCACCTCTTCATCTTTGTATCTCTACTCATAGAGAATGAGTACTGAAAGATCATGGACTTAGATCTATCTCTAGATCTAGGAGTAGAGATAGAAAGATGAAGAGATAGAGACACTGAGAAAGATCCATATCTCTCTACCCATGGTTCAGCACGTGCCCCTCACGAACCGGCCTTCGTGAACCGGCCTTCACGAACCGGCCTTCACGAACCGGCCTTCACGAACCGGCCTTCGTGAACCGGCCTTCGTGAACCGGCCTTCGTGAACCGGCCTCCCAAACTCAGAGGAAGGAGAGCGAAACAGCAGGGTGATCCGGCAACCCTTCCTGAGCATGAGGAGAGGTCTGGCAGTTCAGCTTGCGAACGCCTCCATCGATGCAGAGGACGCGCGACGAAGAGTAGTGATGCCTGGCCTTCATCGTACCGCGGCATGCTCTTGCCGATCTACGATGTGGATGTACTGGCCCTCGCCAACGAGCACACGGTGGGAATGGTCGGCACGTTCAGCAAGCCGAGCAAGACGCTTGCCGATCGAGTGGATGTGCTTTGGTTCTTTCGAGCGCCATTCCTTCATCGTCATTGGGAAAGTGTGAATCCGGAAGACGAAGAATCCCGCCGAAGCCGACGTCGGTGGCGACTCCGACAACGCCCGGAATGAACAGCTTTCCATGTCGCCGCTTTCGAGCCATCATTCAGCATCCATGAGCACTCACCCCCACGAATCGGCCAGCTTCAGTGAAACGGACAACGGTACCCTCGTGCCTCCTGCTGGGCAGCGAAGGCGCGAGACAGAGGCGGAGGCGGAGGCGGCAGGGAAACGGGCGCTTCGCCAGCGGTCAAAGGAGTGGGATGCCGAGCACCAAGCTCGCGCCGCCGAACACGAAAAGAACCTCCGCGCTGACGTGCCCGACGCAGGCCGTGACGAGGTTCTCGTCTATCAGCTTGCGGGGGCTGAGACCGCGCTGGTCGAGCGCACAGAGCGAACGATCCTTCAGCTGCTTGAGCGTGCGGACCTCCTCGTCGATCAGCCAACCCACATCCTGAAGATCACAAAGGCGCTCAGGGAGCTCGTCGCCGTTCGCGGTGCGCTGGGGGGCCGGGTCGAGTCGCTGTTGGGCACGGCGAGCGTGCTCCGGGCGCAGCGACGCCTACAGCGAACCGCCCAGAAAAGTCCCGATCTGCGCGTGGCCTGAGCGGTTGGCATGGGGTTTCTCCGGGCGGTTGTGAGCCCTCGGCCAGGTGAGCTCCGCTGGCGTGACATCCGCGTCGTAGTCGATCGGGATGCAGACGCCATCGAGGTGATCGTCGTTCGGATGCACGAGGCTCCAGTCTCCGCCACCATCAGGCTGACTCGGCGATGGGCGGGGGGAGGTTGGGCATCGGCGCTCGAGTGCCCGGGCTGCCGGAGTGCAGCCAACGTTCTTCGCCTCGCGCACGGTGAACTCTTCTGCGCTCGGTGCCGCCGAGAGCTCACCGAGCGCGACCGGCGTAAGAACACGAAGGCGTGGAACGAACTCGGCGGACGACACGAGGACGAGTTCCTTCGCGCGATACTCAGGCATGGGGGACGCGGAGCCGGGGACTGCACCGCTCTCGGCACCGAGATGGTCGACCGAGACGCCGCACAGGCGGAGGCCGTCGTCGAGAACGGCGAGGGGTTGGTCCAGGTTCTCGATGGCCGTACGGTCGCTGAGCCCGGGGGGTGAACGATGAGCCTCAGTTCGATCCAGCGTGTTCTTCGGCTGCTCGGGTTCGAGCAGGAGGCCGAAGCCGTCGACCCCTTGGCGGCCTTCGCTGTGACAAGCTCTCAAGGAGGGAGCGCGACAACCCTCCGCATCATTAGGGGGACGGTCGAGCTGGCCCGTGACCCCTCGATCGACGCCCAGACTCGAGGGGCGCTGTGCTACACGGCATCGTTTCACGCTCGCCCCCACTGCCCCGAAGCGGCCGAGCGACTTCTCGAGTGGGCGATGCAGTTGTGGCCTACCCCTGCCGCCGAGAGAGAGCTGAGGGATGTGCGTCGGCAGCTGCGCCCTCGCCGTCCCCGGCGGCGCGTCCGTTCGGTGCCAGACCAGAGCTCGCCGGTGGCTTCCTCGTCAGCGCCGTTGCACCCCGCGCCCATGCCCGTCGTAGTCATCACCGAGGGCGTCGACACGACGCGGCCCTTGCCGCCCCTCGAGTCCACCGAGCTGAAATTGCGACGGCTCAAGTCAGAGCTCGCGTCCACTCTGGAAGCACTCCGGCGCGCGGGCGAGCAAGCCCGGGAGATTCGGTAGCGGTACGACACGCGATGCCGATAGGTTACATGACCAAGTCGGTGTCGCCCCTGGCGTGCAGAACTGAGTGATGCCCTGCGGGCCTGCCGAGAGCTCCGTGGAGGTGACCCGTCCCCGGAGGGCGGAACGATATGCTACGCGGTATCACGGGTTGTGAAGGGGACCCGAGGCCGGTGAACAGGTCCGCAAAATGAAGCGGTTTCGCAACTACGCTCAGAGGACCTACGAGACTCCCGATGGCGTCAAGCTCAGAGGTCACTCGCGAGGGGTCTTCCTGGTCGACAGGCCCGAAGAGCGTGTTCGGCAATCGGCCCTCCAGGTGCTCGCAAACGAGTACGGGTACCCAGCCGAGTCACTTCTAGCCGAGGTGCCGGTCGCCCGGAAAACGCCGAATCGCGGACGCGCAGACATCCTGGTCGAGCTTCCTCGCAAGCACGCCGATGGTCACGCGGTCGTTTCCACGGAGGCCCCCGCCCAAGCATCCGAGGTCGCGTATCGGGACGCCGTTCGAGGGGTTCGCTCGGCACTGGACTCGTGCGAACCATGTGCGAAGTGCATCCAGATAGTCGTTGATGACGTCCAACTGACCGACTTGGTCGACGGAGCGAAGGTCCCCGCGTCCCCGCTGGGCTTCACCAGGGACCGCGGAGGCATGACCCTCGTGGCCTCGGCGAGTCGGAACTTGGGCGAGCGTCTGCCGACTCATCTCGTGTACCGAGTTCTCGGCTACGGAATGACCGGCAGGGAAGAGGCGCTCGCCAAAGAACTCGCACTCCCGCAGTGGGCGTTTCGATCTGGCGCCTCAGTAGCCTTCGAGGAGCTCACAAGAAGCGTGCTGCAACCGCTCGGTCTGGATTTCGGTAGCGGCCTCTCTACGACCGGGGACGACGGGTACGGCGTCCTGTACCCGACTGCGACTTCATGGCTGGGTGTCCTTGTACGGGCAGACCTCAAGAGTGAGTCGTGGACGGAGGTGACGATGCGGTCAATGGAGGACGGACCAACCTGGAGAGCGACCGACGGACGAATCGTCGTGCGTGCTGGATTGGAGGGGCTGTCGAAAGGAATGCGGGTTCTTGTTTCCTTCATGCTCATGGAGGATCACGACGACGACGACGCATACGGCACACTCATCTCGCGGTCGGAGGACTCGTATCAAGTCCGACTCGATGACGGGCGCCAGGTCGAAGCAACACGGTGGCTTGAAGGCGATCGGCCGTGGCTTGCTGGTGTCGTAGACCCGGACACGACGCAATCCGGGTCCAAGTCGTCCGAGAGGCTAGACACGACGTTCGTCGTGGTCGAATGCAAGGCACCGACGGTCCCGCTCACGGATGAGGTGCTGCGTCAGGGCCTAGGCTATGCGAACGCACGAGAGGCCACGTACCTCGTGCTCGTGAACGGGAACGAGACCCGCTCCTACTGGCTTGGTTCGGGCCGCCCGCAGGAGATAGTCGACATCCCGACCTTCGAGGAGGCCGTCTCTGGGCAAGCGTTCAAGGTCGGAGTCCCATCGCCTCGGGAGGCGCCCCGCCCCCTGCCCGACGACGCCGTCGAGCGGGGCGACATGATTCGTCTCCACGCACGAGCACGCGGCATGGGGCCCGACGTGGCCGTGCGGTGGTGGGGCCCGATTCTGCGACTCGAAGACATTCTTCTTGACCCTGCGTCGGTCGAGGCTCCCGCAGAGGGATACGGGGTTCGTATCGTCGAAGACCTCGGGCTTTGCCTCCATGCTGCCGACACGGCAGGGGGGAAAGCAGCGGGCGACTACCGTGATTTGCTGGTGAAGGACGCGGTCGGCCACGAACGCGTGATTGGACTCGCGGTCGGCCACAACGCGAAACTGGTGGAGCATCCTCGCTGGGGAAACGTGCGAGGAGGTGCCCGCTTCCGGGTGGGAACTGCGGACGGATCGAAATACCGCCTCGTGACCACTATGGACCTCGAGCGCCACCTGAAGATCGTCGGGGACCGCATCTACATGTGGCATGACGGTCGCGTGTCAGTGAAGAAATCACGGGCGACGAAGGCAGGATTGCTGCAACACGTGGGTCGGTCGTGCCCCGACCTCGTCAGGGACGGGAAGGTCCAACTCGGCTCGGTAGCGTTACGAGGTCCGCGGGAACGAGGTGACGTGCTCGATTGGCTTCTACGGGTGTGTTCCTACGCGGTACTGCGGGAGCAGTACAAGGCCGCGGCCGGTTCACGAAAAGGGTAGCCAGTGGCCAGCGGAGCTACCTCATTCACGGCGTGCTCGTGATCTTCGACAACCACCGGATGCTGCGCGGGACGCGGGTGATCACAGGGGAACTGGCGGCGGCTTGTGGATCTTGTTCGGGGACGGAGCGGGGATTTCGTCTATGACGCGCCGCCGGGCCAATACAGTCAGCCCGAACGCGAGCTCCGTTGGCGCTCGTGGATGCCGCCCGACCGGCACTCGAGGCAGGTGATCCCGTCGCGGCGCTCGCAGCAGCGAAAGCGCTGGTCGCGTACTTTGAGGCGCTGGTGCCGCAGCACGTCGTCGCGCAAGACGGCGAGGTCTGTAGACGCTCACTTGAAAGCGCGGAAATCTGAGCGGGTCGAGGTGTCAGGACGGGCTGCGATGTGCCCCAGAGTTCGTTCCTGCCGTCTCGGCGAACTACCGATCTTCGGCGCCGCCGTGCTCCGGGCCACGATGCTGAGCAGGCAAATTTCCCTTCACGTACTGTCGAGTGCCGACCGAGGCGAGCGATCAAATGGCACGCCAATGGAGATTTTTCACGCCACCAAGACAGCATGATTTATGCGCTTTCGTGAATCACCCAGGGAATCGGAACGAACTCTGGCGCACGAGCGAGCGACCGTTCAGTCGGTGCTTTCGACAGACCGGCGAAGCGAAGAAAGATCGGGTCGTCTCGCAGAAACTCGACGTGGTGCAGGCGCTTGGCGCCCGTGAGTAGCATCGCGACGACGGTCAGGATCACCTTCGTGAACGAGAAGTCGCCGCCGACGGCGAGCTTTTTCTCGGAGCGCCGCAGCTCCGCGAAGAAGTCGAGTCCCCGCAGGAACCGACGGACGAGTTCGAGCCCAGCGAACGACGTGAGTTTCTCGTCACCGAACTCGATGTGAAGATTCCCCTTGATCCGAGCCTGAAAACCGCGCTTTCCTATCCGCACTGGGAGTTCCCTTTCGTTCGCTGTCTTGTTGTCGCCAACTCCAAGACAAACACGGACAAAAGGTGCGCTTCCAGTCTTTTGTTGAGCCTCAGGACACGAGCGCGAAAGTCAGATTGGGGTTGGGCTATTCTGCGGACGGCGACGACGAATGACGACGTGGGCCCGATGCCTCGCCTTCGCGGCCGTGATGCTTTGCACGGGGCCTGCGCGAGCCATCGTGTTTCAACACCCTGCCGACGGTTTCAGCTTCGACTTTGAGCCTGCGGACGCGCGTATCTGCGTTGTGATTCCGGCCGCGGAAACGGACCCCACGGACTGCACGGGAGTCGACGTCGGGAAGATCCGCACGGCGCACCCGAACGCCAGGCGGGCGGTCGTAGTGCGGCGACCCTCGAGCAGCTATGTGCTTGCATTTCACGTCGAGCCAAAGACGAGCGGACGACAGTGGGGAGTTCGAGTGGAGCGGGTGGCCAGGAGCTGGAAGCCGGGGGCGGCCGTGCGCAACAAGTTTCCCGACATCGTCGTTCATCGTCACGTCGGTGACGGGGAGATCATGATTACCGGCTGGGTGCTCGACGACCCCGCGTCCGGCGGCGAGCCCTTCGAGGTGATTGGTTATCTCATCCCCGGCAAGACGCAAAGCCACACGCTCTCGTTGGGCGACCGCGCGCCGGTGACGACCGCGGCACGCAGGGACCTCGATGAGGCGCTCCGGACGCTGAAGGTGGAGGTCAGCATCATGGCGCGCATCGGACGGCACGCCGTGCTCATCGTGTTGACCACGTTCGGAGGCGGGCTGCTCGTCGCTGTCATGCTGTACGTGGCGCTGAGGAGACGGTCGCGAAGTAGTGATCGGCGCGGCAAGAAACGCGGCGTCGGTGCATGAATCACGAAGGGCGCAGACCGTGCTTTGGAGCGCGGTTTCAACTTCCGGTCGCGACGCAAGTCCGCTCGCCAGGGTGGTCATGCTGTTGAGGATGTTGCGAGCGAGCTGCGCTTCAAATGCGTTGGCCCCCGGGCACTGTGCCCTTGGGAATTGGTCGGACGACGTGTCCGCCAACTTGCGGCTTCTACCTTGGACCGTCAGCGATGCAGACGTTCGCGTCGGTCAGAACGTACGGGGCAGTCGGAAAGTCCAAACGCGCAACGCTCTCGAGACGACCGGTGGCGATAACCATCTCGGCGATCTCGACAGGACAGCAAACGACACGGCCGCTCGCTCGACACACTGGACGGTCCAGGTACACGCCCCGATTAAGAACTGCGAGGTCGGGGAGTAGATCTGACGGGGATTCGTTCGGAACGGGATCAACCACAGCGAGGTGGATAACGGAAACGTCGTCACGCAAAAAAGGCGCGATTGGCGCTCCGCGCAGCTCTCCACGAACAGCAATGCGTCGGCCCAGCGATCTTTCCCCCTCGGACGCTATCCGACCGCCGGGCACGGGAAGAAGATCCCGCGAGGCCAAGTCCAGCGCGTCACACGCGTCTAGTTTGCCTGCCAGCGGGCAGTCCCCCGTTGCGAGCGCAAGGTTGTCTCCGAGGACGTGCGGTCTTGGCTGACACGAGCAACCGATGGCCCACGCCAGGGCTGCGCCTATGAGCTTGCGCCAACCGCCGCAACGCATCGTACAATGGTATTACCGCTTCTCGGCCCCGGGCAACGGGCTCCGCTCCGCAATGCGCTAGGCAGAGCCGCGACGCGAGCGATGCATGCGTACTTCCGGACACACTTGCGGTCGTCACGGCTCGTTCCCAGTAGTGCAAAAGCCGTCGCTGCACGTTGAACCTTTGAGCGGACAGCCGGCGTCCATCGAGCACACTATGAGTGAGCACTCAGCTTCGAAAGCGAGAGCAGAGTCGATCTCCGAGCAGCAAGTTCGACAGAGAAGGGTTCTGTCCTCCGGAAATTCGCGATTCATCAGCTTGTAACAAGCGTCGGCCCGGTGCGCCGGGCAATCGATTCGTGGCTCGACGGGCGATCGGTCACAAGTGACCTCCCGTTTCGCACGGCTGAACGCACACTGGCGCTGCGCGGAGTCCGCGAAGTCGACCGGTCCGTCACTGCTCCCACAGGCGAGAACTGCGACAACCGTCACTGTCACCGTGACAGATCGAACGGCAACTATCTTTCGAACCCTGTCCAATCTGTCGCGATCGGCTACGAGGTCAGCGACCGTCATCGGGGTCGCCTCCGCAGCGCGGCAACGCCGAAGAGGGTAGCAAGTACGAACCACGGGTATTGTGGGCCACGGGTTCCCGAATGGTAGGCACAAGTCAGGTGCTTGGCTTGGCCGGGCGCAAATGCGTAGACGTTGTCATCGTCGGAACCGACGACGACCATCCCGTCGCGACCGATGGCGGGCGAAGACTTGACGCCACCACCGGTCTTGAACGACCAGACGATATACCCGTTGGCGCCGTAAAGCGCGTAGACCCGGTTGTCGTCGGTGCCGACGAACACGACGTTGTTGGCGTCGACGGCGAGCGATGAAAAGACGTCCGGACCGATGTCTCGCTTCCAGAGGAAGTTCCCTGCTGGAGACAGTGCGACCACATCTCCTTGCTCATCGGTGATGAAGATCGTCCCTTTCGGTCCGATAGCGGGGGCCACTTCAACGTCACTGTTCATGTCGAACGACCAGATCTCCGTTCCTGCCGCAGCGTCGACAGCGTACAGGTGCTCGTCGTCGCTGCCGACGTAGCCAACGGTCCCGTCATCCGAGAGCGCAGGCGAGGAGTCGATGTCCGCGCCGGTATCGAAAGGCTGCGGCCAAACGGCAGCTACGGACGAATCCACGGCATACGGTTTCGAGTCGTCAGAACCGACATAGATCACGTCGTCCCTCCCCCTGGCGTTTGGGCCGACCGCTGGCGACGAATCCAAGTCCCGATTCGTCCGGAACGTCCAGTTTACGCCGCAGTTCGTTTGATCGATCGAATACAAATTGTTGTCGTCCGACCCGATGTAGACGGTGCCATCGGAGCCGATCGCCGCCGAGGATTCAGTGGGCGCTCCACAGTGTACACTCGTACAGCGTGTGGAAAGGTCGAGTCTCGAGGGCCATCCTACAGCTTGCGACCACGTTGCTCGTCGCTGCGTGCGGACGCGTGGAGTCGAATCCGGACGCGGGATGTGACTGTGGAAACGCGTCACCGGTTGATGCACTGACGCCGCCGTTCGAAGCGGGCCAGACCGAGTCCGGCGCGTGCGACCGCAGCGACGTGTTGCGCTGGCCGAGGATACTCTCGGCGAGTGGGGATCAGTTTCTAACGGCGCTGTCCGTAGGCCGCGACGACGGCGTTTGGGTATCCGGCCAGTACGATGAAGAGGGTAGAATCGAACTCGGGAGCTGCGAAAACGGCCTCGAAGGAGACGGCACGTTTCTGCTGAAACTCGACGGCGCGGGCGGGACCGTTCGAAGCGCACGCGTCGGCAGTTCGATCGGGACCAGCGTTGGCGTGGCGATCGGCGCGGACGGGGCCGTGTATGTTCCGGCGATCTTCGCGGGGCAGTTCGAGCTCTTCGGGGAGACGCGTGCGGGGCCCGACGCCCTCGCAGCAAGATTGGCGCCTAACGGCGAGCCCCAATGGCTCCGAACGTTCGGCCACCCCGATGGGAACGTCGCCAGCGTTACGATGTCTGACGGCGTGTTTCTCGCTGGCCGCTATGAGGGCGCAGTGGATTTCGGGCCCGCCGGCGTTCTGCGGCAGCCACCACGACCCGTCGGTGCGGCGAAACCGTTCTCCCTCTTCGTAGCGAAGCTGACCGTTGATGGCGCGCCCGTCTGGGCTCGTTCGTTCACGGCGCCACCGTCCCTAGAGGCGCGGAATGTGCAGGTCACCGCAATCGCGAGCGACGGCGCGGGGGGCGCCATCGTCAAGGGCGGGCATGAGGGGGACCCTGATGCAACCCGCCCGCCAGGGTGTGACAACGTACCTCGGTCTTTCCTGATGCGGTTCGACAACCGGGGTGATTGTCTATGGGCCATCGATCCCGAAGGTGCTCTCCCGATGGTCGTGGATTCACACGGAGACATCTTCATCGGCGGTGGTCCGACCGGGACGCCCTTCGGCGTGTCCGGTCTCACGAAGTACGACGGCCAAGGCAATCTCGCGTGGAGCCGATCCTTCGAATTGCCGGGCGGACGAGGCCTGCCGACCCCGGCGACCCTGAAGCTCAATCGAGCTCAGGATCGACTCGTCATGACCGCCGCCGCTCGCGATGCAATCGCAAACCGAGCGCTCGGGGGCTTCGTCGCAATCCTAGACACCGAAGGTAGTTTGCTCTGGAGCGAGATGATTGCCGGAAGCGCATTCATCAACATCTACGCAGACTTCACCAGCGCGGACGAGGTCATCGTGGGCGTTAACTATCAAGATGGTGACGTTTCAATGTCGGACGTCAGCTTGGACGCGACTCCGGAGGACGGCTTCGAGTTCTTCGTCACGAAGATCTCACCACCGTGAGCGGCCTGCGCGCTTGCTGTGTGATGCTCGGTCAATCTTGAAGTCAGGACTGGCGATGACGTCGCCGAGAACATGGCCATGGCGTCCGAAATGCATCCCAGGCGGGACCGACGTCGAGGTTCAGACGTTTGCGAGCGAGTCCCGATCCGATCGTTTCGGTTACCGAGTCCGAACTGCCGCTCGCGAATGCCGCTCAGCACTTGAATTGACTCCCGCGCCTTCCGGCGCGGTCGCAGACAAGCCTGGACGCTCGTTTGCTACTCACGGAGCCAGGACCTCGCGGCATCAACGTCTTCGCCAAAAACCCGGAGGCTGACGCCCCTACTCTCCGCAAAAGCTGAAGCGATTTGCTCCAGTCCGCCATGGTACTCGCCGACGACGACCGCGCATCGGCAGGACAGATGACGTCCGACATCGGCCACGAGCATGACGCGGCGCTCGACCTCACTGATCGTCATGCTCTCCTCGGAACCGCGATGGTCCACGAGCAAGCCCATCCCCCGCCTGAACCGCCGGTCCTGCGTTGCCACTTGGACCGTGCCGACGATGCTGCCGATCGAACGCTGCGCGCCCCCAATGACGAGGAGCTTGCCCTCGAACTCGTAGGCGCCTGCCACAGTCGTCCTCTCGCCGCTTCGACGTCTAAGAAGCTGTCGCGCTGGAGAGTCCGAGGGCGTCCAGCAGCAACGCCGTGTCGAGCGGCTTCGGCAAGACACCCACCGCTCCGGCGGCGACGAATGCGTTTTCCAAGCGGGTCGTCACACGGCCGGACATGGCGATTACGGTGATGTGTTTCGTCTCTGTGTCGCTCTGAAGGCGTCGGCACAGTTCAACCCCATCGACGCCAGGCATCTTCGCGTCGACGAGAACTGCGTCCGGGCGGAAGATCCCGATCTTGAGAAGAGCGTCCATGGAGCTCACCGCTGTCTCGACGGTCAATCCGCTCGCTCTCTTGGTCAGAAGACGGCGCGTGGTGCGAAGAAAGTTCACGTCGTCGTCGACGAGCAACAGGCGAGCGACACCGGCGAGCTGGCGAGGAATCGGCATTCCTTGGTCACGCAGAAAGCGAATGAGCGCGCCGCGCTCAACCCGTCGATGACCGCCCGGCGTTCGGTATGCGGGGATGAGCCCGTCGTCGATCCAGTTCAGGACCGCCGAGGCGCTGGCGTTGATGAGTTTGGCGACCTGATGACTGCTGACGTACTCCGGAGGAGGCATTCCTCGACCCTCCGATGTTGTTGTAGCGTGCGCAAGTGTGAACCCTTCGACAACCTCGATAGCTCAAACGGCAAGCACGTCGCCAACGATCCTGTCGTATCCGAATGTTCAGGCCCAGTCGTCGTCCGCCATAGAATCAACTCGTTTCATCAGCAGGCCTAGCAGGCAACAAGGTCCGACAGACGCGTCGTTAGGTCCCGTCGTGACTCCGCGTTCACCGCCCGCGAATGAGCGCTTGCATCCCCCGCTCGATCTCACCGACGAGCACGTTCGCTTGGGCGACGCCGAGTTCGACGACCAGTCGACGGAACTGCGCATCGCGTGAGCTATCCGCCGCGAGCGCCTTTCTACTCTTGCTCCCCGCCCGTCGACCTCGAACGGCACCGCCAGTCGTGCCCTTCGCCGTGAGCCGACCGCGAACGATGTAAACGAGTCCGGGGGTAAATTTGATGCCCGCTTTCCCGCCCGCCGCGACGACTTCCGCGGCCTTGAGCGTCACGGGCTGGCGTCTGATGAACTCAGACGCACTGAGGCCCCCACTCTTCTTCTTTCGGCCAACCTTCTTCTTCGATGCCATTTTCGAGCTCCTTTCCAAGCGCTCCCCAGCGGAATGTCCTCCAATACCAACGCGCGCCGATCTACCCAAGACTTGAAATGCTCTGGGGCGCCAGCGGCGTTGGCATGGCCGTGCCGGCGTTTGCAACAAACATCCAGGGACGAATCACGGAGGTTTGCCGTTCCTCCACTCCGGCGCGATCTCCAGGTTCACCGAGTTTTCCCGGCAGCTGCGAACGCTCGACGAGCCCGAGTGACCGCGGCGAGAGCTTTCGAGGAACTCCGACGTCGTTCCTACGCGAAGTACAAGCTCGTTCTTCTTGTTCGCGTTCTCCGTTGTTCATCCGCTGGGGCGATCTTCCCATGTGCGTGGAGGTTGGCCCATGATCACGACATGAAAGACTCCGTAGCCCACCTTCCGAATCCGCACGCCTGCTCGGATCTCGACGGTCTCGTGCCGTTCGCGCTCGCCGACGAGAAGGCGGCGTGCCTCGACCCGCCACCGGTCGAAAACACCACGAGGAGCGTCGTGCCGAAACTGCTTATCGGTGCACCGTTGGTGACGATCCGGGGCCGCAACCAGGTGGCCGTCACGTTCACGGCAGCGCTTGCACGCCACCATGACATCCCCAGCTATAGTCACGTCGCGATGTCCTACGAGCCGAAGGACCACTCCGTTGAGTTCATCTTCGGGCACGGCGCCCTCGAGAACGAGGGTGGCTTCCGGCTCGGGTTCAACGGTGGCAGTGCAAAGACGAAGGGGTCACCGAGCCGGGTTTTTCAGCTGCCGAAAGCGTCCGCGCCGTTTCTGAGGCGGGGCCGATACCTGCCTCGGGTCGACTCGGAGAGCCGAGCCCTGCGGCTCACCGTGCTGCTGGATGAGCCGGTCGTGCCGGACCCGTAGACGAGCTCGTACGGCTACTACCGCGACGCTACTTGCCGCAGCCCGCCCCGCCGCTACAGCACTTCTTCATGCACCGATCGTAGTGGTTGGGGTGTCGCGTTTCGCAGGCTTCATCGCAACGGTTGTACCGGTCCTGCTGGGCCGCCACCGCCCGCCCCTTTCTCGATTGTTCTGCGCGCTCCCGTGCTTCGAGTCGCGAGTAGACGGCATAGACTTCCGTACAACTATTGCCGACGGTGACGTTGAGCTTCGCGGAGAAGGCGCAGGCTTTCCTCGCTGGTGCTAGGTCCTCGGTGACCTTGGCGGTCGCTAGCGCCTTCTTCGCCGCCGCTTCGACCCGAGCCAAAAGTACATCGCCCACAAGAACCGGCGTGCCCGACTCCGCAAACGATTTGAGAAGGTCCGGCGACGCACCGTCGTGGTCCTTCCAGGCGTCGGCCGACTCCCCGGCGGCTTTCACAAAGGCATTCGCGACTGCAGGCCGATGGTCGTTCTCCGAACACGGCAGGTCCGCGAAGCGGACGAGAAGATCCTTGTCGGCGAGCTTGCCTGTCGCAATCCGGCGGGAAAGCTCGCGCTCGCTCGGGCGTAGGTCATCGAAGAGCCTTTCTTCGGCGGACTGCTTGCCTTGCAGAACCCCGACGAGAGCCGCGCACGAGGCATCTCGCTGTTGGTTCTCGGCCCGACGCTTCTCGTCAGCGCGCTTCTTTGTGCATTCTTCTTTCCGCTTGTCGTAGTCGCTCTCCTGACTCCAACCCATCCCGTCACGATCCTCGTCGGACATCTGTTCGACCGCGCAGGGGTCCCCCGCCTCGACCAGAGCGGCAATGCGCTGGTCCTGGGCACGCTCCTGTAGGCCGTCAACGAGAGCCGTGACGATCAGGAGTAGCCCGACGCCCCCGAAGATGCCGCTCTGGACCTTCTTCTTGGTCACGACTTCGAGCGGTGAGCTCGCGCGAAGCGGGTGCGACGTGAAAAGGAGCAGCGCCGCCACCGCCGAGACCACCCAGAACAAGAACCAGTAGAACGTTCCGGTCAAACCGAGGAGTAGCAGATGAACGAACATCAGCGCCGGCGGCACCAAGAACAGCCCGACCGCGAGCAGGATCACGCGAGTCGGTGCGAGCACCGGGTAGCGTTGTTGTGCTTCCGCAATCGGCAACCATCTCGTGCCGGTCGCGACCTGCACCTCGGTATTCGGAGACAGCAGCCCTCGCTTGATCTGGTTGCGGAGCTGAGCCGGCAGCCGCTGTTCTGGCTCTGCTGGTGAGACACGGATGAGCACTGGTCGCTTCGGAAGAATGTTCGCTGGTGGGTCGCCGGTCGGTTCAGACTCAGACGCAGAAGGCTCAGCTCCAAACGCGGCCACCTCCTGCTGGACGGGAACCCAGTCCTGGCCTCGGCTGATGAGCGTGCCAGGCGGCAGTGAGCCTTGAGCGAACCACTTCTGGATCTCGTCGATCGAGTAGGGGCCATGCGTTTGGTCGTCCGGATCGTCCGGATACATCAAATGGCGGTCGTTCATTTCGCACGCCTGTTGTTTAGGTCAGCGTCGTACGGTTCGAACGTGCGTGCCGCCGATGCGCCTCCTCGTTGGTCAGCCGAGTTCCGGCTGACATTGCTCCGATGGTCTCGACAGTCGTTCCTGTCCACGGAGTTCACTCGACGAGCTGCCAAGTGCCGTCGTCGTCTTTGGCAAACTTCCAGCTGAGCTCCGCCGCACCCTCTTGCGGCATGTTGAGCTTGCAGGCCTTCAGCTTGTCGAGCAGCGGCCGGTCCGACGTGAACACGCGGCTCGCCTTCACGGTGGCCGTTGCATCTTCGGTGCGCACGGACGTGACGCTGATGTCACTAAACTTCCCGCAGGCAAACGATACGCCACGGTCGAACTTCGCCTTTCCGCCGAGGACGATGCCCATCTTGCAGCATCCGCCGGTGCATCCGGCGTCCATGCACTTGCCGTCGCTCGCGAGCCCCGCCTCGCTGAGCTCCAGCATGCAGCCAGCCTCCTGCGCGTCGAAGGGTGTGTAGCTCCAGTCGGTCTGCCGGCTCTTCTGCGGTGCCTGCCACGTGCAGTACCCTTCGCCGGACTTGTACTTGCTCTCCTTCAAGATTCGCGCGGCCTCGTCCTTGCTCAACTTGCCGCAGCCCAGGACGAGGAGAACGGTCGCGAGAATGACTACTCGTTTCATCGAAGTGCCTTTCCCCGAAGGGCTCATCGGCCCTTCAGAATTACCGACAACTCTCAGAGAGTTACATATCATTACCCGGACTGACAGTCCGGGTACCCGGCCTGTGAGGCTATGGAAAGACGATGCCTCAGCAGGGTCATCTCCGCGCCCATGGCACGACCGTTTCCTGTCCGCATGGGCGAACGCCTTCGGACCGCCCGCAAAGCCAAGGGACTCACCCAAGAGGATCTCGCCTACAAGGTCGGCGTGACCACCAACTACCTGTCCGCCATCGAGCGCGACAAGAAGCTGCCGACACTGCAGCGACTAGCGGATCTAGCGAAAGCCGTTGGTCGCCGACCCGCAGACCTGCTCGGGCCGGCGACGACCCCCGATGCCTGGCTCGACCAGGTGCTCACTGTCGCGCGGACCATCCCCAAGGGCGACCGGAAGTTGACGCTCGCGCTCCTGGAGACCATCGCGACCCGCAGGAGCTGACACTCAGCGCTGGCGTTATCCCCGACGCCCAACGGTGACGGCTGCCGCCTCGAAGAGCGCGTCGTCCGCGGCCCGAAGCACTCGCTTTACTTCCCACCCGGTGAGCGAGACGCCGATGAACACCGCGCCGTCCGCGGCCAGCGCGAGTTCGAGGAGCGCCTTCGGGTTCCGTCCACCGTTGACGTGGTGGACGTTGACGAAAATCCGTCCCTGACTCGTGATGGCGAAGGGGCTGATGTCCACCCTGGGCTTACGCTTGTTCATCCACACGCCCCCTCAACCGGGCAGCTTTGGCAGCGCCACGAGCGCACGCGGTGATCGACGCCCGCCTCGAGCGCCCTCACCACGTTGGTGGCGGTGTCCATCAGCTCGCGCTCGTCCGCATCGGTCCTGACGAGTCGCTCGATCTGGACCTGCGGCCGCGCGCTCTTGGTGGTCACCACAAGCCGCTGCTCGGGTTCGGAGAGGCCGCGGCTCTTGGCACCGATGCGGTAGGTGGTTGCTTGCAGGTCGTGGGCGATCTTCTCGTCGCTCCATCGCCTCCGGCCGCTCTTGAACTCGAGTACGACCGGCTTCCCCCTCTCCTCGACGACGGCATCGATCGAGCCGATGAGCGGCACGTCGAGAACCTCGCCCGTCTCCGGATCGTAAAGCTCCACATCGAATGGCACCTCGATCCCCAGGACTCGTTCGGGCAGTGGAAAATCGGCGACGAAAGCGTCGAGCATGCCGACCCCGCGGTCTGCGAGACTCGGCTCATCTTCGTCGTCTTCGTAGAGAACCGGCGGACCATCTGTCCGGAGCTCATGCGCAAGCGCGTCACGGAAACGCTGGCGCTGCTCGTCTCGCCCCACGGTTTCGCCACGTTCGTGGGCGAACAGCACGAAGCCCAAGGCGTCATGCCATGCGCTACCGAATGCCAAAGCCACTGCTCTGAACGCCGGCTCGACACGGTCGATGCGAGTCAGCCTGAACTTTCGCGGGCAATCGATCCACGTTTGCAGTGCAGAAGCACTCAGCGTGTTGATGGGCAGCTTGTTGTCCGTCTCCATTTTTGTCTCCTTGAAAACCGAAGGGCCGACGCCCCGTCTCTGGGAACGCCGGCCCTCCGTCGTGCGAAGTCGTTCGCGTCAGCTCTCGCGAAGTCGTTGGTCGAGAACGTCGATGGCCTCGCTCGCCTCCTGCCGGGTCAGACTGGCAGGGTCAGTTTTCTCAGCGAGTTCCTGAAGCCAAGCGCTGAGCCCCGCGCGGTCGAGGCCGAGCTTTCGGCTGATGGCGTGAATGGCCGAGAGCTGCCTCGTCGTCACCCGATCCTCGGGACCGGTCGACGCCGAAGCACTGCGGGCTCTTCCGTTGCCGGTCGGGGCCAGACGCTTCGCGATCAGGCCGGCGGCATTTCGAAGACAGTCCGCAGCGTCTCTGAGCTCGGCAACGATCAGGTCCGCCTCGCTCCGGGGACTTCCGTTCTTGGGTTCACTATTCGCTGTGCTTTGGGTCATGGTTCTTCTCCGTGTGTTGGAATGAGGCCGAGGTCAGACAGGCTTGTGCAGCCGTCGCGTGCGACGATGACGTGGTCGAGCAGAGGGACTCCGCAGGCTTCGGCGATTGCGGCGAGGGCGCGGGTCATCTCGAGATCGTCCTCGCTGGGTGTCGGGTCTCCAGACGGGTGGTTGTGAACAAGCAGCAGGCTCGCGGCACCGCATCTAATGGCCGGGCGCAGAATGTCCGCCGGGTAGATGCTGATGCCGTGACGCCCGCCGTGGGCGATGGGGAGCTCCGCGATGAGTTGATTGCGGCCGTTGACAGCCACGGCGATCATCGATTCCGTCAACGCTCCAGCGAGGCGAGCCCGGTAGACGCGAGCGACGTCACTGCTCGACAAGAAGCGCTTGTCGGGCAACTCGGGGTACGAACGCTTCGTCAAGTCCTGGAGCGCGCTCACCCGCCGCTGCCAGTGCTCGCCGAGTCCCAGTTTGACGAGCTCATGTTCGCTGAGATCCCGCCAACCAGCGGGAGCCTCGGCGAGCACGTGGGCCACGTCGTCATCACCGAGCACCAGGGACAGAAGCTCGGTTTCGTCGGTCGTCTCGCTCATGACAGGACGTGGCGGCGCAGCACCTCCCCAGCAACAGATTCGATCTCAAGACGCCTCGCGGGCTCAGCCTGACGGGCGGCGGCGGTGACACCGTTGACCAACGTGTAGAGATCGGTCGCAGGAGGTAGCTCCTTCACGCCCGCTTCGCTCGCCACCTCGGTCTTCACCACTTCGCGCTCGCCGAGCGTGAGCTCGCGCATTTGGTCGATGCGCTCGGCAAGGTTCTCGATGTTGACGCTGACGGCCTGACGCCACTGGTCGAGCACGCCCTTTGCCTCGAGTAGGCAGCTCGGGATGGCCTCGTCGATGCTGGCCTTCAGCCGGTCACTGTCGCCTACGTGGCGGAAGCTGAACGAGGCGCGCTTGTTGGCCGCTCGCATTCCGTTTGTGCAGACCAGGCGCCACAGTAGTGATCGGACATGAATGGCGCTGCGAGCGAAGCTGCTGCTGGACAAATCTATTCCGACTTCCGTGAGGTCCCCGACTTTGACCGCGGCTCGGTGGCTCGGGAAGACCAATCTCAGCGCGTCGACTAGTCCGGTGGCAACCGCACGGACCCGCACCTCGCTCAACGCACCCTGGCGAACGAGCGCGCCCCTGACGGTGTCCACGAGTTCGATGGGATCGAGCGGAGCGTATCGATCACTGACCACAGCCGTGACCTCGTCGTTGCGGAGCCGGAGCGTCGCACCGAAGCTCGACTCGCTGAGTAATACGTTCAAAATCGCTAGCTGAACTGGCTCGGGCAATCGATCCCGCACGAACTCGACAGGGGCGCTGAGGCGGTTCATCAGATTGGCGAAACCGTTGGCCCGCAGCCGGTACGGCGGGTGGTGACGAGCGAGCGGTGCGAGCGCGAACTCGCCGTCTTCGGCTTTCACGCCCCAGGCGCCTACGTTGAGAACGGGCAGGTCGTTGGCGGAACCATCCTGTTCGTGAGCGCGGACCAAGCGCTCGGCAGCGGTGTCGAAGTCCTCATCGACATCGAGCCACGCTGCGGTCATGTCCGGCCGGACGCGGAGCGGGGGAGGAAGACCGAGTCGGCCTTCGGAGGTGATCGAGGTGTTCATGCAAAAGTGTCCTTTGCCCTCGGAGGGGCTGATGAGCGTCGCGGCAGCTCGAGGGCTGGTGACGCGCGGGTTGTTCAGGGAAGAAAGCCGAGCTCAGCGACGACTTCGCCAAGCCACACTCCGGGCTGGTCTCGGGGAGTGGGCTCCCGCATGGGGTCAGGCACCGGCACCGAACGGTGGAAGACCATCGTCAAGATGCCCGGATGCCG
>JAJDAH010000429.1 GCA_029261965.1 Polyangiaceae bacterium | reverse complement strand
TCGGCGCGCGCGGCGCCGGCCTCGCGGTTTGCCGATGTGGCCTGCCCGATGATTTCCACCAGCTCGGCTTCGGCGCGGTCGAGTCGATCCTCGGCATCGGCGCGCGCCCGTTCGGCGGCGTCCTTGCTCTCGGCAACGACTTTTTTCAGCAAACGTCCCGAATCGATGTCGAAGATTGGCGGGCCGGCGGCCAACCCGGCTTTCTTGGCGCGCTCGGCGTCGAGTTGACGGATCGCCGAGAGCTCGTCTTCGCTCCATTCGGTCAGGCTGCTGCGCCCACCGTTCTCGATGGCCACGAAGTGCCGGATGTTCGCGGCCGCCGCGCCGAGCTCGAGTCGGATCGTGTGACGTTTGCTTTCGGCTCGCTCGACGCGCGCGTTCAGCTCTTCGGTCGCGACGAGCGCGCGCCCGAGGCGCGTCTCGGCGTCTTGCAATCTCGCTCGCGCCTGCATGGTGCGCCCGGGCCCCTCGCGGTAGCTCAAAACAATGACCTTTGCTTGACACCCTCGTCGGGGTCGATGCGGAGATGCTCGTAGGCTTTCTTGTTGGCCACCCGCCCACGTGGCGTCCGGCCGAGGAACCCCTGCTGTAGCAGATACGGCTCGTACACGTCTTCGATCGTGTCGCGCGGCTCGGCGAGCGCCGCCGCGAGGGTTTCCACGCCCACGGGGCCCCCGTCGTAATGCTCGATGATGATGCCCAGGAGGCGCCGATCCATCTCGTCGAGACCGCCGTCGTCGACTTCGAGTCGTTCGCAGGTGGTCTTGACTATCGAAGTGTCGATCCGGCCGTTGCCTTCGATTTCGGCGAAGTCCCTGACCCTGCGCAGCAGTCGGTTCGCCACCCGTGGGGTGCCTCTCGAGCGCTTGGCGAGCTCGGCGGCGCCGTCCTTGTCGCATTCGATGCCGAGCAGCTTGGCGCTTCGCAGGACGATCTTCTCGAGGTCCTTTGGCGGGTAGAAATCCAGGCGGATCGTCACCCCGAACCGCTCGTGCAGGGGCTTGGTGAGAAGGCCCATCCGGGTGGTGGCGCCGATCAAGGTGAACGGCTTGATGTCGACCGAGATGCTCTCCGAATACGCCCCGTCACCGGTCATGATGTCGATTCGGAAGTCCTCGATCGCCGGGTACAGCGCTTCTTCGACCGGGGCGCCGAGTCGGTGAATTTCGTCGATGAACAGGATGTCCGCTCGACCCAGGCGGGTGAGCACGCCGCTCAGCACGCCCTTGTGCTCGACGGCGGGGCCGCTGGTCGTCGACAGACTGACGCCCATCTCTTTGGCCAGGATATAGGCGAGAGTCGTCTTGCCGAGGCCGGGCGGGCCGCACAAGATGATGTGGTCCAGCGGCTCGTCGCGCCTTTTTGCGGCTTGAACGTAGACTTTGAGGTTCTTTCGGTGTTTTTCCTGGCCGACGAACTCGCTCAGGGATTGCGGACGAAAGAGACGATCGAAGCGGTCGTCTCCGAGCACCTCCTCGCTCCCCACGGTTCGGCCTTCGGATGGGCGCGAGTCGGGATCTGCCCCGGTCTTTTTCTTGCGACTTGCCACGTTACGCCGAGTGCGCTCCGTATAGCGCACCCGCCCCTTGCGCGCGCCCGAGACCTGACGCAAGACTTCTGAAGTCATGCGGCGCGGTTTTTCGGCGGCATTTGCGGGGCTCCTCACCGCCAGCTCCCCGGCGTTCGCCGACGGCGCGCTTCAGCCGAACAGAGCCGGCCCGGCGAGCCTCGCCCAAACGACGCGGCTCGCTGGAGCTCCGAGCGCGAGCGCGGCCGTTGCCGACCGTGGACACCAAGCACGGGCTCCGGGGCGCATCTGGAGTCGGGACTACACGACGTGGATCTGGTCCGCCCCGCGGAAGGGATCGAAGAAGCTCGGCTACGTGCGGGTCGGCGCGTCGGTTCCGCTGCTTCGTCGCGAGGCGATCGTCGGTGCGGGCTGCCCTAAGGGATTTCGGGCGATCGCGCCGCGCGGTTTCGTCTGCCTCGACCGGACCACGGCGCTCGAAACTCGAGATCGATACCTGCGCGCGATGGCCATGCTCACGCCGGGCGAAGGTCCGCTGCCGTATCGGTACGCGTTGTCGAACGGTGCACCCATGTATCGACGTTTGCCGACCGCACGCGAGGCGCGCGCCGCGGAGATATTTTTCGGTAAAGCCGGGACGTTCGAGCCGCTTTCCTGGGGCAACAAGGGTCACGAAAAGCTCGCGGAGCAAAAGCTCATCGGTGCTGACTCGCGCGCGCCATTTTTCCTCGAGGCAGGCGGAGCTGCGGGCAGGCAAAAGCCGCTCGAGCTCGTGCGGCGGCACATCCCGCTCGGATCGATGCTCGCCTACACCCGTGCCTTCGAGCATGACGGTCGGACTTTCCTATTGAGCGCGGACGGAACGGTGGTGCCCGCGGATCGCGTGCGGCCGTTTCGAGAGTCGAAGTTCGAAGGCGTCGAGCTCGACCAGACGACGAAGCTGCCGGTGGCTTGGATTCGAAAAAATCCCCGCCCGAAGTACCGGAGGGACGGTCAAGGTTTCACCGAGACCGGGGACCAGTGGCGAGCGAAGGAGCTCACCCGTCTGGACGGCGCCAAAGCCCCCGTGAAGGTGGAGCGCATCGGACATCGACCGAGGACCTTCCTTCGTACGCTCGAAACCACTTCGTCGGGCGAGCCCATTTATATCGAAGAGTCGGACGCCACCGTCGTCGAGCACCGAGCCAAGCTGCCGTTCAGCGTGACCGAAAACGACAAGTGGATTTTGGTGAGCATCAGCCGGGGCACCCTCGTCGCCTATGACGGCACGCGGCCGGTGTTCACCACCCTGGTTTCGCCCGGCGCGGGCGGGATCCCCGTTCGCGGCAAAGATCACGCGAAGATGAGCACCACTCCTCTCGGCATCTACCGCGTGACGTTCAAGCACAAGGCGGCGACGATGAGCCCGGAGAAGGGCGAGGATCGCAGCTTCTGGATCGCCGACGTCCCGTACACGCAGTACTTCCACGCGCCGTTTGCCCTACACGTCGCGTATTGGCACGAGAGCTTCGGCGAAGGCATGAGCGCGGGTTGCATCAACCTGTCGCCCAAAGACGGCAAACGCCTCTTCGGGTGGACTGGCCCCGCGGTGCCGGACGGTTGGAACGGCGTCGCGGCGAGTAAGGAAAACGGCCAGGGTACCTTCGTCGTCGTGACGCGCTGAGCGGCTCCGTTCAGAACACCAAGACGTCGTTGGCGGCGCCCGGCGTGCCGGACCCACCCGGTTGACCGAGGGACGCTCCGCCAGGACCGGGCGTGCCGCCGCTGCCGGACGCGAAAGCGTTGCTCATTTCGTAGCCGAGGCTGAACGAGTTGGGTCCTGGAACCACCGCGATGCCGAGCGCGACGCCGCCGCACCCGCCGCCAGCTCCGCCACCGTGACCGCCGTCGCCGCCGGCGCCCCCGCGCCCGCCGGATTCCGCGCAGAAGACGACGGAAGGTTGGGCGATACCGCCGTTGCCCCCGAGCCCTCCGTTGCCGCCGGAGCCCCCGACGCCACCAGCGCCGCCCGGTCCGCCGGTGCCCGTCTGAATGGTGTTGTCGGTGAGCGTGGGTGGGGAGGGACGGGCGCGGGTGTAACCGATCCAGACCGCGAACGAGCCGCCGCCCGACCTGCCTGCCGTTCCGCCGGTTCCACGGCAGCCACCGGCTCCGCCACCACCGCCCGACGCGCCGAGGCGGTCGGAACAATTACCGCCGGTCGCCCCCGGGGTGACGTCGAAACCCGAACCCGCCGAGCCGCCGCCAGCGCCGGCGCCGTTCACGCCGTTGCTGCCGGGCGCGCCGCTGGCGCCCACCCAACCGGTCGCGGTCGCAGTGCCGCTCGGGTTGGCGCAACCAGGCCCGCCGAGCCCGTTCGGACCGTTCTGTCCGTTGGTGCCGCCGTCGCCGATGTGGGGCCATCCGCCTGCGAGTCCGCACAGATTGCAGTTGTTGTCGTTGGTCCAGCGGTCGTAGGTCGCGGCGCCGCCGGGGGCGCCGCCGGGCTGACCCGGTTGGCCGACACCTTGCGGCGGTGGAGTCGGTGGAGGTGCGCCGGTCCCGTCCCACGTGTTTTTGCAGGTCGTGTCGTCGGTTCCGTTGCACGGCCGCGTACCGTCGAGCATTTCAGTGATGGGACAGTGACTGCCGCCGCCGCGCCCACCGCTGGTGTTGACGCCTGCGCACGACGTGATTCCGCCGCCGCCGCCGGCGATCGTCGGCTGGCTGCAGTTACGTCCCGCCGCCACTCCGTCTCCTCCGCGGTTGCCCGGTGCGCCGTTGTCGCCGTCGTTGCCGCGTCCGCCGAGGCTTCCTGGTGCTCCAGTACCGCCGACGACGCGGTTGTGCGTCACTCGGAGATTCGCGGTCGAGTCGACGAGGCTCATCGCGTAGGTGCTCTCGCCGAGATTGTTGGCATCGATTCCGAACACGGTGAAGCCGACGAATGCCGTCCGGGCCGTGATGTCGTTTGCGGTGACGGCGCCGCGTTCGCCGACGCCGAGCGGCTGCCCGAAGACGACAGTTTCGAACTGCGCGAGGTCTCTCGCGGTGAAGTCTTGGCTGTAGCCGCCGTGGGTGTTCACGCCGTTCTGCAGGATGACGTTTTCGCCGTAGACCCCTTGGGCGACCAAAACATCGCGAACCGAGGCGGCACCGGCCCGTTGGATGCCCGTCTGAATGTTCCGGAGCGGCCGGTCGATGGTGCCCGGGTTGCTGTCATCCCCAGTCGGGGCGACAAAAATGGCGTTGCTGACCTCGCCGTCGATTCCGTCGCAGTTTGCGTCGACGCCGTCGGGATCGGGCTCGTCGACCGTTCCGAGGAAACGGCATTCGCAACCGTTGGATTCGTCGCCGTCGACATCCCGGAAGCCCGCCTCGCAGATCGGAGCGCAGCGCGGAACCGCGCCGCCGAGGCAAACGCTCGACGCGTTGGGGAACACCGTCGACGTGCAGTCGTTGCCACAGATCCCGCAGTGCTCGGGATCGACGTCGTAGGCCCCGGTGACGGGATCACGGAACGGGTCGTCGATGCGCCCGTTGCAATCTTGGTCCACGCCGTCGCACTCCTCCGGCGGCAGCACGCACGGTCCAGGGTTGCCGCTCTGGCAGGTGCGTTGGCCGGGGCATGCGATCGGATCGCCGGTGAGCTCGCCGACGCCGATGATCGTGCAGGCAATCTGCGCCCCTTCGGGCAATGCGTTGCACGAGCACGAGCCGCCAGTGGGCAAGCACTGGTCGACGAAAGCTCCGGCCGGATCGCTCACGCAGCTGAATCCCGCCGGACACGCGCCGAAGGGCGCGCCGGGGGAGCAATCTTGCGCGCAAACGTTGATGACCGTCAGCCCGTCGATGTCGGCGAGCTCGACGCATCTTGCGCCCGGAGACACGCGGCACTCGTCGTCGTCGTTGCACGGCAGGCACAAGAGCGGCTGCTCGAGCACGCAGAGCGTTTCGTTCTCGAGCACGAACCCCGGGGGACAGCGCGTGATGATGCAGCCGGGCGGATCGCGGCTCTCGTCGCAGGCGACTTCGTCGGCGCGCTCGAAAGCGGTGCTGCAGTCGTTGCCGCACGTGCCGCAGTGCTCGAACCGCGTGAACCGTCCGTCCTGGGCGGTGAAGTCTTCGTCCACGTCGCCGTCGCAATCGTCGTCGACACCGTTGCATTGCTCGGGGGCGGCCATCTGGGTGGCGAAACACTCGAGCAGGTTGTCGTCGCCGCAAACGTAGGAGCCTCGACACGGGCCGTCGGGGTTGTCGACGGTGCACGGGTCCCCAGGGGCGCCCCGCGGGTCGCCCTCGCATGGAATGAAGACGTCGGCGGCGTCGACAGGGCCGGCGTCGGGTGCGGGTGGAATGCCGAAGATCTCCGTGCGACCGCAGCCGGCGAACAGGTGCGCCACCGCGATCGCCGTCACCGCGGCGGCTAGAATTCGTTTCGCGACCTTCACGGTGAAACTTCCAGGAACAGCCCGCTGCTGCCGTCGGGCCCGGGACTGCCCGCGCTCGGCCCGCCGTTGCCACCGAGGCCTGCGCCGCCCGTCGACGGAAACGTGTTTCCGGTGCGGATCATCGCGGTCTGAAGGCCGCCAATCCCGTTGAAGAAGACGCCGACGCTCGCGCCGCCGCAGCCTCCGCCTCCGCCACCGCCGAAACCACCGCGCCCACCGTCGCCACCTCGCCCGCCGGGTTCGATGAAGTTGAGCATCGTCTCCGAGCCTTCGGCTATCGGATCGCCGACGCCGCCGAGGGCTCCGCCGCTGCCGACACCGGGTTGTCCGCCGCCGCCGGCTCCCGCTCCGGCACCGCCAAAGCTTCGCTCGACGATGTTCTGGTCGATGCGCGGTAGCGCCGACGGCGACGAAGTGAACGTCGCGAACACGCCGAACGAGCCTCCCCCCGAAGCTCCGGGCTCGCCGCCGAAGCCGCCGCACCCGCCAGCGCCACCACCGCCGCCCGCCGAGCCGATGCCTTCGCCAAACAGATTGTTGGCGTCGGTGCACACGTTGTAGACGCCTTGGATCTGGATCCCTCCGGAGGCGCCGCCGCCACCCGCACCACCTCCCGGCTGACCGCCGGTCCCACGCCCGGCAGCGGCGCTACGCCACTCGCCACCAACCACACTGCCCCGATTCGCGACGCATCTCGCGCCGGCGGCTCCATCCGTGCCGGGGATCCCGTCGACGCCGGGAAGCCCCTCTTCGGTGGCGCTAGGAGGTGCTGGCGGCGACCGGGGGATCTGCACGGCACACGGGCCCGATCCTCCGGGCAAGTCGACGAGTAGCGAGCCGTAGCCGCCGTCGCCGCCGGGCCCACCGGTTGCGCTCGGGTTCCCACTCAAGCCGGAACCCTCGTCCTGGCTGTCGACGGGGCAGTTGGCGCTTCCGCCGCGCCCGCCGGAGGTGTTGACCAGCGTGGTGGAGCCTTGAACGGCGCAAGACCCCATCGCGCCGAGTCCCCCGAGAGTCGTTTCGGTCGTGCACTGCTGGGCAGCAGCGACGCGCGCGTCGTCGCCGCGCCGGGCGACACCGTTTGCGTCGAGGCCGTCGGCACCATTCGGCGCGGGCGCCGAGCTTCGCCCCGGCGAGGCGATGATGCGGTTGAACCGCAACGCCAACGAGTCGTTCGAGTCGAGAACGTACACCGCGTAGCTGTTTCCGGCCGGCGTCGGTGTCGTCGACGCGCGGATGGCGAATCCATCCACGAGCGCCGTGCCGGAGGTGATGCCAATCGCGTTGACCGCGCCGAGTTTTCCCGCCACGGGTGCGGCACCGATGATGACCGAAGTGTGCCCCAGTGGATCGTGCCGCGAAAAGTCCGGTGAGTAACTGCCGAAGACGCTGACACTGGCCACGATGCTCACCGACTCGTCGTAGATGCCCTCGGCGACGTAAACGTGGTCCAGGCCCGGGGTCACCGCCGCGACGTCGATGCCCCGTTGGATCGTCTTGACTGGGCCGTCCCGAGTCCCCGGGTTTGCATCGTTCCCCGTGGAGGAGACGAAGACGGCGCGGGTCACGTTGCCGTCGACACCGTCGCAGTTGGCGTCCATGCCGTTGAAGTCGGGGGCGTCGACGGCGCTCGTGACCGTGCACTCGCACCCGTCCGCTGGGGCGCCATTGGCGTCGCCGAACCCGGGCTCGCATCCCGGAACGCAGCGAAGCTCACCGTCGACCTCGCCGCAGGCGCCGACCGTGCGCACCATCGGGTTGCTGAACAGCGCGACGCAATCCACGCCGCAGTCGCCGCAGTGTCGAGGATCCACCGAATAGAGCCCGGTGATGGGGTCGACGAAACCCTCGTCAATCGTGCCGTCGCAGTTGTCGTCGATTCGGTTGCAGGTTTCGGCCGGGGGCACGCAAGGGCCGAAGCTCCCCCGATCGCACACCTCGATACCCGCGCAGATGCGATCTGGTGCGGTGGCGTTCGTGAAATCGCAGGGTTTGTCGAACGAGTCGTCGGCGTCGCAAGTGCAAGAGGACCCCGGTGGCAAGCGGCACTGGTCGGCGACACACACGAAGCCGCGAGGGCACGTCGTGCCGAAGAGCGAGGAGGCGCCGCAATCTCGTCCGCAGAAGCGGCCGTCCGGATAGTCCTGGCAAACGTCGCCGACGGCCGTGCTGCAGTCCGAGTCGGTTTGGCATGGCTCGCAAAGGCGTGTCGTCAGGACGATGCAGCCGAGGCCACCGGGCGCGAGCGCCGTGCCCTGGGGGCACTCGGTGGCGATGCATCTCGGTCCTGACGGTAAGAGCTGGCACTGGGTCGTGATCGCGAGCGGGTGCACGTCGGCGCAATCGTTGTTGCAGCTGCCGCAGTGCTCCGGCGCCAGATAGATGCCGTCTTCTCGGCGGAAACCCTCATCGACGTCGCCGTCACAGTCGTTGTCGATGAGGTCACAGACTTCCTCGGTCGAGGCCACCTCGACGCACACTTCCTGGCCCTCTTGGCACTCGAGTCGTCCTGGACACAACGATCCGGGTGGCATGCACGCGGGCGAGCCCATGATGCTGTCCTCGTCGATGTTTCCGTCACAGTCGTCGTCGATGCCGTTGCAGCTTTCGAGCGCGGCCTCGGGGGCGTCGCACGTGCCGAAGGAGCCGCTGACGCAGGGTTCGACGCCGGCGCATCGACCGAAGGCGTTGGCGCGCTCGCACGGGCGTGACTCCCCGGGTCCACATTCGGCCGCGGCGTCCGCACCGTCCGACGTGCTGCCGTCACCACTGCCACCACCGCACGCCTGAGCGCTGATGAGCGCGGCGAAAGCGGCGGCGACGCCGAGAAAAGAGCGACCCCAGAGGGTGCGAGAAAGCATCGGTTCGGCTAATGGACCCCCAAGTGGAGGGCCTTGTCAAAGGAGCGTGCGCGTTAGTGACTGGACGCGCGGGCTCAACTTCTCCCCGCACGCCTTCTGAGCACGAAGTATAGCGCGCCCCAGAACGACGCCAGGACGGCGGCGGCGACGTATAGGGCCGTACCGCTGAGGACCTGAGAGATAGCGAAGAACGAGCCGAGGACGAGGACGAATTTGCCGGCCTTGAGCCCGGTTTCTTTCCCGTCCATGAATCCGGCGATGCCGCCGGCGACGATCGTCGTGCCGATGAGCGCGACGAAGATGAGAAGGATGGCCGTGGCGTCGTGGCTAGGGGCGTGCCCGAACTCTGGGAGCTCCGCGGGGTCGATCACCCGTGCACGTTAACACCTGGCCGGCAGCGCCGGGCGCGTCAGAAACTGACGCCCGGACAGGTGTGTGGCGCGCTCGGTATCCCGCCGCCGGCACCGACGCCGCAGAAGCCGGGGAAGGTGGACGGTAATCCCTGAATGTAGGGCGAAGCTCCATCGGGCAACCAGTAAGGATGCTCGAGGAAGAAGGACAGGAGGGGCTGGAGGCCGGGCGTGCCATCGGGCAGCGGTTCCAAGAGCGGGGGAACGTGGCCGCAGGTGTGCACGCACTCGACGACGAAGTGACCCGACTGCGCCATGTTGCGCGACAAGTCAGCGCTGATCACGTTGAAGTCGAAGAAGCCCCCGAAGTTGTCGGCCGGTCCGCCCCAGAGCACGAACCCTGGCATCCTGTGCTGGCTGCCCTTCCACGGTTTGACGACGCCGCCGACTCCACCGGACAAGACCACGGCCGCGGACAAGTAGTGACCGCGATCCTGCAGCAACTGCGAGGTGAACAGCGCGCCGGCGCTGATGCCGACCGTGCCGACGCAGTTGACGTTGATGTTGTACTGCTGCCCGACGCACGAAAGCATGTCGTCGAAGAAGCGGAATTCCTCCTGCATGCGCTGCTCGGTCTGCGTCGCGTCGAAGGGCCACTGGGTGTCGAGGTTGATTCCGAGGCCGACGGTGGCGCCCTTCGCGTCCGGCACGACAAAAACGATTCGGTTGTCGTCGGCGACCTGCTGAAGCGCGCCGGCGCCGACGAAGTCTTCCGCCTCGCCACTGATCCAGTGCCACATGAACGCGACAGGGAAGACCTCGCCCTCACACTTGTTCTGCGGCTCGACGACGATGAAACGACGGCCGCCAGCAATGTTGTTGAACGGGCGCGTGTCGTCCCACGGAACGATCGGCGGACACACGCCGCCGGAGTACGGGGGCAGGGGAGGCGGCGCCTGCGAGCCGGGCGCCGGCGGTTGACTGCACATCGACGTCGTGTCGACCGGACCGCACCCGCCCGGGCCGAAAGTGCCTCCACCGGTCCCGGTCATGCCCCCGCCGGCTCCAATCACGCCCCCTCCAGTGCCGCCGGTGCCGACTGCGCCGCCGGTTCCGTTGATTCCGCCGCCGGCACCGACCATGCCGCCGCATGCCCCCGTGCAGCCATCGACGTCGCCGGTCGCGGCCAGGCAATCGTCGAAACACGAGCTGGTCGGGACGCCTCCAGCGACTCCTCCGCCGGCCCCGAGCAGCTCGGATCGGTCGTCTCCACCGGTGCCACCACAGGCAGCGAGGAAGAGGATGAAAGCGGCGAAAAGCCCGTATTGAACTGTTTTCATGCGATTTTCTCCGTGCGGCGGTGCCCCGGAGTACAGCAAGAGTGGAATCGCCTGACGAGCCGAATTCGACACCGTTTGGTGTCGTTATCGGGACGGCGCAAAAGTCCAACAGCCGTGTCTGTTTCTCGCTGCTGTGGGTGAAAGCGTTCGGTCTGGCTTTAACCAACGCTATCGGCCGGGTGTCGTCACGGACACTGGTCGGGGATCGTGATGCCCATCGCTTCGTAGGGCTGCCGCCACTCGGCGTTCGAGGTGAACTCGCCGAGAAGCTGCTGACAGCCTTCCTGAGCTTTGGCTCCGGCAAGGACCTTTTTTGCATCCGTGCAGAGCGCGCGCTGTTTGTCCTCGCCGCTCACGTGGAACACCCAGTCTGCAATTCCGCAGACGCAATCGACGTACTCTTTGCAGAAGCCCGTCGCCTTGGCCTCTGAGCTGTGTTTGCCCGCCACGGGCACGGGCCCTTTTTTCTCGGTATCGCGCGCCTTCTTTTCGGCCTCGTCTTCGTCTTTTCTCATCTCCGCGAGGCGAGCCTCTCGAGCTTCGATGTCGGTGCGAAGGCGGGTGACGTCGGCTTCTCGCTCTTTTGCGCAAAGCTTGGAGGCGCGGTCGTGTTGGGTCCGGGCTTTCGGAATGTCGCTTTCGGCGAGCGCCTTCCGGCCGTCCTCGAGCGCGTAGCCGCAGTCGCGTTCTCCTTGTTGCGCCTTTTTGTCGCAGGCACCGAGCGCCGCGGTCGCAAGAAGGACGAGCGCGACACCGTTGCGGATCACGGTGGGGTCAGCCATTTGGTCCTCGGTGAGCGAAGCCTAGCACGGGCGAATTGCCTCAATGAGTGATGCCGATGACTCGTCGCGAGCTCGGACCGCAGGCGACGTGCACCTCGGCCGCGCCTGGAGAGCGGCGATTGTCGTGCCACGAGCGGGCCCGGACGACGACGTAGCCTCTGCTTTTGCGGCAAGCGGCATCGGAAATGAGGATGTCGAAGGTCGCGCCGCGCGGGGTGACGTGCATTTTCTTCCCAATCGACCTCCCCGTGTCGTCGAGAAACTCGACGCGGTACACGGTTTGCTCCGCGGAGAACAATCGGAAGCTGACTGCCTCGTCGCGCAAGCGTATCCCTCGCGCCGTGGTTTTTTCGACCTCGAGCGGTGTCGCTTGGGTGTACCAGTATTCCGCGACCCGGCGGCGCCGCTCGAGCAAGGTGAGCGTCACGCTGAGCTGCGTCGTGGCGTCGCTCAGCTTGGCTGACGCGACCGCCCAGCCGAAAGCCCCGTCGGGGATCCGCGCGATCTGCTTCGCCGCCCAATAGCCGTCGTCACGCCGAAGTCGCGTCGCCGGCTCGTAGGGAAGCTCCAGCCTGAAGTTTTCGGGTTCGATCTCGACGTCGAAGGAGGCGAGCGACTGGTGAAGATTGCGCGCCCGTTCGCGACGAAATCCGAATGTGGCGAGATTCTCGAAAAACGACCCTTTGACCTCGCCGACGGCCAGTTTTTTTTTCTGACGCTGTTTGTCCAATCGGTGCACGCCGAGGGATTCTTCGAACCCGACGAGGAAGTGTTGCACGTGGCCCCGGCGGGCCGGTCCGATGTAAGCGTCTCGTGTATTGCGAGGGCCGATGGTTCGATCGTCGAGCCAACTGGCCATCACGAGCAGCGCGCGCAGCGTTCGACGGTCGCGGTGGCTGATCTCGTCGTTGGGATCGTCCCGCCGGGCACGGGTGGGTCCCGTGATCCCGATGTCGGTGCCGACCGGCCATCGGGTAGCGACGACGCGATACCGGTCCTCCTCGGGCAACGGCCCGGAGAGGAGGAACTGCTCCCAGCGCTCCTCTAGCGACAGCTTTCGTTTCTTCTTCTTCACGTCGACGGCGACCGGCATCGCCGCGCAGCCAGCCAACTGTTGGCGTGTGACGGAAGTGACCCAGACCTCCGGCGTGCGGTAGCCGATGCGTCTCAGCAATCGACTCGAAATGGCCGCCGCGGCCGTCGTGGTCTCCGGAAGTGAAATCGGATCGCGATGAAGTTCGTAGAGCTTGCCTCGGGCGTCCATCACGACCATGCCGCGACTTCTCGTTGCGCTGAGGCCGCGGACCGGAGTCAGGGGTGGCTCGGGGGCTTCGCCGAGCTCGTACTGCTGGATGAATTCCTCTTGAGACTCCGCCAGCGGCCAAAACCAGCTCGATCTCGGTACTTCGTCGACGGAATTGACGTCGCGGGCCCGGGGCAACCGCGTGGTCTCGAGCGCATCGACGAGCGGTCGCCGGAGGTAGATGTCCGAAAGGTAGACGGCCTCGATGATCTTGTTTTCGCTCGGAATGTCGATTGGGGCGTCGTCCGCCACGTGCGTAACCGGGCGAGCGTCGGTGAATCGCGGCGGCTGGTATGCCCGGCAGCCCGTGAGGAGCGCGACGAAGAGCAGGAGCGCGAGCGGTCTCATCGGTGCTGCCGATCTCCGAAGGCGTCTCCGCTTCCGAGGCTCACGACGAGACGCGCGCCGTCCGGACCCACCGAAACGAATGCCGAGCCCAGCGGCGAGCCCGTCGAGAAGAGATCCAAGCCGAAGCCACCCGCCCAATTGAGATGACGAAAGTTCAGGCGATCGACCGAGGGCGCCGCCGTGGCGAGGTCGACGAACAGGCGTGCGGCGGAATAGCGCCCGACCGCCCAGCGGTAGTCGAGAGAGGCGACGGCGGTCACGAAGTCGATTCGAGTTTCGACTCCGCGGTAGTCGGGTTGGTCCGGTAGCTCGTAGAACGGCACTTCGCCATCGAGCTCGTACAAACCGTCGAGCACGATCTTCGGGGAGAGAATGTTCGAGCTCTTGAGGATTTTGATGAACCCCGCGGTTCGTCCGCCGGTTCGGCCGAAGCGCCCCTCGGTGTCGATGACGCCGGTACTCAACCCGTTGTAGCCCTCGAGCAGAAAACCCGTGGAGGGGCCGCCGCGGGTGGCGCGGGTGTCCAGCCGCAGCGCGAGCTCGCTGTACATGAACTCCGATTGCTCGAGCGGACCTCGCACGCTACCGGGGACGAACACCGTGCTCAGGGCGCGGGAGGAGGTCCCGCGCGGATCGCGGATGAGTCTCCGCTGGAGGCTCGACGAAACGAACAGCTCGACGTCGTTCGAAGGGCGCACGCCGTAGGTCAGCAACCAGCGCTCTCTGGTTTCGCGGTACCTAGCCTTCCGCTCGGTTCCGGTGAATTCGTTCCTGGGATCGGTGGCTGGCTGCTTGCCGAGCCCGCGGAAGCTTTGCCGCCGGCGTTGATGAAACGCCTGGGTTCCCAGCGCCATCGCCAGCGGGGCGCTGCTCGTCACCCGGAGCCGCGACTCGAGCACCAGGTCGTTGTAGCTCCCGAAGCCGACCCGGAGGCTCGATCCGTAGTTACGGGCTCGGGCCAGCATGCGAACGCCGACGTTGAAGGTGTTCTGGGTTTCGCCGAGAGCGGTGGGGAACGCGCCGATCTGTCCCGCGGGCGGATCTATCATGTCGCGCACTCGTGGCACCACCTGTTGGTCTTCGATGAGCGATCCCGCCGCACCCGTCGCGAGGAATAGCCCTTCGACGATCTGTCGTGGGAGCCAGAGCCCGATGTTGGCGCCGCGTCTCCAACCGTCCCCCGGCTCGCTTTCTTTCTCGACGATGCCGCTGACGTCGCCACCCCCGACGGTGCGTTCGTCGACGCGGGCGACGGGTTTGGGCGGTGGCCGTGTCACCGGCAGCGCCACCGGCG
>JAJDAH010000428.1 GCA_029261965.1 Polyangiaceae bacterium | reverse complement strand
TGCGGACTTCGATGGGGACGGGACGCCGGACGTGACGTTCGAGATGTCGGTGCAGTGTTCGCTCTTGGGCGGGAGCGGGGGCCTCGACTGCAACGTGAGCCCTCAGATTATCGAGCTTCGCTAGCGTACCTGCCCCGGCCTTCTTTCCGACTTGGCGCTCGAACGAGTCGATCTTCGGTCACACTCTTCACGCTTCGACCGATGACGGGGGGTGAACAAGCTCTGCTTTCTCCTGCTCGGCGTCGGAGTGGCCCTTTCGGGGTGCCCGCGAACGACGCCGCAGTCGCCTGAGGTAGCGGCACCTCGAACCTCGGCCGGCCCGGCGGCGCCCCGGATTGAATCGTCCGACGCCGGCGGCGCGGACTCCGGGGCCGATGCCGCCCAGGCCGTGCTCGAATTGCCGTCGCCAACCGACTGGCGCGTCCGCGTCCCGACGGGCCCCTGCGATCCCCACCGGACGAATCTCGCGCGAGTGGAGAAGAGCATCGTCGAGGGCTCGCGCGCCGAAGGCCGACAGAAGTGGCCCAAATGGAAGCGATCCGTGCCGCCCGAGTACCTCGAGCGGTTGCTCGATCGGTTCGTCCTCACGAAGGCCGAACGAGCGACGCTCGGTGCCAATGCTTTCGTGGTGTCCGCGCGCCTCGAGCAGGAAAACTACGCGCACGCGTTCCACGAGCTCTACCAGTCGCAAGTGCCGATCTACGTTTCCGCTGACGCAGTTTTCCACGCGCTCTACCGGGGTACCGACGTGGTGCTGGGCAACGTGGAAGCGAACGTGCTCGAAGATCTCACCCGTCACGTCGTGCACGAGCTTCGCCGGGCGCTCGGAGAGTCCTCCAAGAAATACAGCGCCGGCATCGTGAATGGCCTCGACGTCTACCTGACCGTTGCCGAATCGCTGCTCTCCGGCGATCTCCGGCCCAGCGCTTTCGGAAACGACAAAAGAGTCGCGGCGCTCGTCGAGCTCGCGAGGCGCGCCCAAGGTTTCGCCACGGTCGAGCTGTTCGGGCGGCGCCGTGTCGTGGATTTTTCTCAGCTCGCGCCGCGTGGCCGCTACAGCGTGGATCGCTACGGCCACACGCTCGGTCCCTACTTTCGCGGGGCGATGTGGCTCTCGCGATTCGAGCTCAATCTGGTTTCGCGATCGAGCCGGAGCTCGGCGCCGGGCCTCGTTCCCGATGCGCGGGAAACACCGGAAGAGGCCCTGGCTGCCGTGGCCCTAGCCGAGCTGGCGGTGAAGGCGGACGTCGACGACGACGTCGCCGAGCTCGATGCGGCGTGGAGAATGATGGCGGGCCAAAGAGAGGACGTGAGCCTCGCCGATCTCGCCCTGCTTCGCGCGCAGATGAACGCAAAAACGCTGAGCCACCCGGGGGCGTTCGACCAGCTGAAGTCCGCCGTGGGCAGCCGGTTCCGAAGGACGACGCGAATGCACTGGATGCCGCAAGGAGCGGCGGAGCTTCCCGTGATCGCGACTCTGCTCGGCCCGCGCGCGGTGCCTGATGCCGCTGCGGTAACCCGGGTGGTGCACGACGCCGTGCCGTTTCGACACACCGCCAAAGCTGCGGATGTCGCCTACATGCTCGGCCACGATCGAGCCAAGAGGTACCTGCAGCGTGACCTTCGCCGATACCCCGGGTTGCTCGCGAGCCTCGACGCGGGGCGACGCGACCTCGAAAAACCTTCGCCCGGGCTCCATGGCGCGTGGCTCGAAGCTCTGAGAGGGCTCGGGAAGATCCCCGCCGGGACGCCCTCTTTCATGAAGACCGAGGCTTTCGCCGATTTACGGCTGAGCTCGACCGTCGCGGGTTTTGCGCAGCTTCGGCACAACAACGTGCTGGTGGCCGGGCAAGCGTACGACGCCGCGGGCTGCGAAGTGCCGGACGGCTACGTCGACCCCGCGGTCGAGACCTACGCCGCGCTCATCGAATACACCCGGCGCGCGCGCACTTGGATGGCGAAGCTCGGGCAAGACGACGCGGCGGCGTACTTCGACCGAGTCGAAGAGGTTCTGCGAGTGCTTCACGCGATTTCGGTCGATGAACTCGCCGGGCGAACGCTTTCGCCAGAGCAGCGTCGTTGGCTCTCGATGATCGTCGAGATCGTTCCGGGCGGCTCGGACTTCGCCGCCAGGTTCGAAGGTTGGTACTTCGACTTGTTTCCGAGCATCGACGAAGCGTTCGAGCGCCCGGAGCTCATCGCGGATTTCTACACGTCGAGCAACCTCGGTGCCGTCGGTTACGTCGGTGCCCGTCGGCCACGACTCGGATTCTTCGTCGAGGACACCGGGGGCGCGCCGCGAGTCATGGTCGGCCCTGTCGCTCGCGGCTACGAGCACGTCGGCAGTATCTCTCGCCGGCTCGACGACGCTGCGGCCTTGCGCCTGAAAAAAGTGTCCGAGCCTTGGGCCAAGAGCTACACGCCACCGGCTCCCGCTGCACCAAAACTCGAAGTCACGCTCGACGAGCGCTCCTTCGACGACGATACGAACGGTTGGGTGTATTCGGTGAGGAGCCGAGCGCGCGGAGTCGTGCACATCGAGCTATTGGATCACCACCGGCACGTCGTCGGCCGCGGGTCCGCTCGGCTCGTCGGCGGCCGCGCGCTGGTTACCATACCGAGCACGGACGCTTACGCCGAAGCGGCTCGGATCCGACTGGGCGAGCACACGATCTGGCATTACGGACCAGTGCAGTTGCGTTTGCTCGAATCCGACGCTGAAACGACATGAAGTTCATGCGGCGACGTCCCGTCGTCCGCGAAAACTCCGTGGAAGCGTCTCGGGTCGCAGGTCTACGGCGCTGGCGCGACGGACGCCGGATCAGGAACGCCACCGACACGCACTCGAAGACCTCGCCCGGCCGCCACGGGCGGTATCGAGCGCGGAGACGGACCGATGGCGTCTACTCGGAACATCCACCGACTCGACGCTACGCCGCGAGGCGATAGTCGTGCTGCACGCCGCCGAGCACCGGCAGTGCGATCACCTTGCCGCCTTTGCG
>JAJDAH010000427.1 GCA_029261965.1 Polyangiaceae bacterium | reverse complement strand
TCTTTCTGGGAGCGCCGTCGGGGGGCGCGCACGGCGGTATCGACACGTGGCCGTCGTCGGCGCTTGCGTCGGCGACGCCGCTTGCGGGGGCGGGCGGGGGAGTCCTCGGACATTCGGGGGACGTTGGGGGGCTAGCTCGTTCCGTGGAGAAAGACCGAGCCGCTACCCGAGAAAGCGACGAATCCGCGCAGTCCGCCCGGGGCCTCGGCGTGGGGGAGGGGCCGTGGGAATAGTCGGCCTGTCCAGCCGAGCACGTCGTCGCCACGGAATACCGCTGGCGAATCCGTGGGCACGTCGGCGGCAGAAATGGGGCCTCGACTCTCGACGACCACGGCGCCCTCGCCGGAGAACTGAAGCATCGGCACGAACTCCCCCTCGCCGACGGAGAAGCGACCGTTTTCATACGACACTGTCGGCTCGAAACCGACGACGTAGGCCTCGCGCACGTAGACGAATTCGTCCTCGAGCGTCATGGCGTGCATGTTGCGCCCATCCTCCGGTGCGAGCACCAGGTTGCCGACGCCCTCGAGGCTCACGATGGGGGAGGAGATCCCGCCGAGAGCTTCGTCGACGTCTTGGCCGCGCAGGTGACGACGGAGGGTAGCGGTGCGAAACGCCTGCGCTTCACTCACCATCGCGCGGACCCGGTCCACCCGAACCGAGAAACGCTCTTCGACACGAGCGAGAACCACGCCATCGGACCGGATTGCCACGCGCTCGGCATTGGGGAACAAGACGCGTGTTCGTTCGGCCAGCTCCCGGGCGGTCGGCGCCGCCTCGACCCACGGAGCGACCGACGGCGTGGGCACCGCAGCGCGACCCAGTCGATCGGACATCGCCACACCGCGCATGACCCTCGGCGCACTCGGCAGTGGGGCTTGCCCGAGCTCGATCGCTCGCCAACGACCCGATCTTGACGCTGGCGCCGTCTCGTCGTCCCCGTCGGCCAGCGAGAACACGCTATCGTCTTCGGTGTCTTCGAGCTCTTGAACCGCGTCCGCTGCCGCGGCCCGCATTTCGTCTCGCTCCGGCGCGTAGGAATCCCCCGTCTCGGCGTCGGCGTCGGCGTCGTCGAGCAGGCGCGCCATCCGGGCAGCGAGCCTCGCTTGGTTGGCCCGTTCGAAAGCTGCCTGGGCCTTGGCGTATTGTCCCAGACGTTGAAAAACGAGCCCCAGGTAACCCCAGGCGCGGGTGTGATCGGGGACGAGGTTGATGATCTCTTCGAGCCTGAGCCGGGCTTCGGGGAACTGGCCGGTCTTCAGGTAGCAGAGCGCCAGATTGATCTTCGGCGTGACGTCGGTCGGCGCCATCCGGACGAGCTCTTCGTAGATGTGGATCGCACGGTCGTAGTTTCCGAGCCGGAAATAGACGACACCCAGCAGCCCTTGTCCTTCGACGTCGCGCGGCTGCATACGCAGCGCCGACTCGAGCTCTTCCTTCGCCTCGGTGACGCAGTTGTCCTGGAGGAGCTCGCTGCCTCGGTACAGGTGGAAGAGAAAATCCTCCCCGTCGAATTCGTTCGACGGGGGAGCCTCCGAGACTCTCTCGATCGCCTCGAGCGGCTCCGGCTCTTCCGGCAGGTCGTCGACCATGGGTCCTGGAGCCTACCTTGCCTGATGGTACGCCAGCTACCTCGCCTCACGCCGACCCGTCGAGCCGCGGGCGAGCGGCTTCGATTGCCGCAGTCAACGTGAAGCGTCGCTCGTGCAGCGCCCGGCCGACGATCGCCGCGGTGATGCCGGGGTCGGCGCGGGCGAGGGTACGCAGATGCTCGAGCGTGCCCACACCGCCACTCGCGATGACGGCGACCCCGCCCCCCCGTGCCAGCTCGGCGGTCGCTGCCACGTTCGGACCCACCTCGGTGCCGTCTCGTTCGATGTCCGTGTAGAGCACGCCTGCGAGCGGCAGATTTGCGTAGCGGCCGACCACCTCGGCGGCGCTCGTCGACGACACGTCCAGCCAGCCGTCGGTGGCGACCATCCCGTCTTTGGCGTCGACGGCGACTATCACGCGGTCCGGTAGCTCGCTCGCGAGTGCGCGCACGAGATCGGGATCCCGAAACGCGGCAGTCCCGAGCACGATTCGATGCGCGCCCAGCTCGACGTAGGCGCGGGCGGAATCGAGCGACCGAATGCCCCCGCCCACTTGCACCTCGCCATCGAATGCCTGAACGACCTCGCGCACGAGGTCGCGCTGGACGACCGATCCTCGTCGCGCCCCCTCGAGATCCACCACGTGCAGCCGTTCGGCCACACCGGAGCATTCTCGGGCCACCGCGGCCGGGTCGTCCGAGTAGACCGTCACCTCGTCGTATCGGCCCTTGAGCAACCGAACGGCCTTGCCGTCGAGTAGATCGATGGCTGGGATGACTTGCACGGACTCTGCCGACCTCTCAGGCGTCGCCCGTGTCCGGCGAGCTCTGGAGGCACTCCAGCCTGCTCGAGAGCATGAGCTCGGCCGGGCTCAAGTCAGCCTTCATCGATCGCAGGAGCGCGAGGTAGTTACCGAACAAGGTAGAATCGATCGCGGGCACCGTCGTCATCGCCTCGCAGAACGCATCGACGACGGGCGCCGACATCGTCGTGCGAGTCAGGGTGTGGAGTTCGACGGTGTAGTCGATCCACACGCCGCGACGGGTCGCGCGCGCAAGCTTCATCGCGTAGCTCCCCGCACCTTGAAGCACGTCCTCGGGAACTGGGAGACCGGCCCGAGCCCCGTGAAGCACCTTGGTCATGTGGTCGAACATGATCCGCTCGGCCTCGGCATTTTTGCCGAGAGCGAGCATCTTGTCGGCGAGGCGGCCGACGAACATGAACGCGTCGGCGCGCTGGGTGGCCTCGGACTTGCTGCTGGAGGGGCTCGAGAGGTCCGTGGCGAACGGTTCGGGCTCGGATCCCGGTTCGTCGAGCACGTCGAGGGTGGGCCGATCACCGCCGTCCGGGGCAGCAGTGTAAGCGAACACGCTGAGCTCGTTCGTGCCGATCAGCACACGGTCCCCGTCGGCGAGTTGGCGAGGACGATGGATCCGGGTGCCATTGACGTAGACACCGTTGGCGCTCTGAAGATCCTCTATGGTGACGTTGTCCGCACTGACACGCACCCGCGCATGTCTTCGCGAAATGAGCGGATCTTCGAGCCGCAGTTGGCAGTCGGACGCGCGGCCGATCAGCACGTAGCCGACAACGGAGGAAATTTCGCGCTCTCCGACCATCAGGGTCACGCCTCCCTGAAGCGGGACCTGACCGGCTCGCGCCTCGTCGAAATCCGAGCCGCGCCCCAGGCTCGCAGGGCGGACTCGCGGAGTTTCGGCAGCCATGAAAAAACCTCGATCCCTTTGGTAGATCCTAATCGGGCCGTGAAGTCCGGTCGAGTCCTCAAAGGTCGAGGAATTTTTCGAGCAGCCGGAGCCCCGCTTGCTGACTCTTCTCGGGATGAAACTGCGTGGCGAGCACGTTTTCCAATCCCACGGCCGCCGTGATTGCGTTCGCTCCGTAGGTGACGATGGACTTGATGCACGATGAATCTTTCGGAACGGCGTGGAAGGAGTGCACGAAGTAGACCCATGCGCCGCCGCCACCGGCCGCGCTCAGGCACGGGTGCCCGCCGCTCCGAAGCTCGAGCTGGTTCCAGCCCATGTGAGGGATCTTGATGCCGTCGGAGCTATCGAGCCGCCGGACCTTGCCTGGGATGAAGCCGAGGCCGCGCTCCCCCGGCGCTTCCTCGCTCTCATCGAAGAGGATTTGAAGCCCGAGACAGATACCGAGGTACGGCTTACCCGCCCGGATGCTCTCCAGCACGGCCTCGCCGAGCCCGCCCCGAAACGCGCGCGCCGCATCGCGGAATCCCCCTTGGCCGGGAACGACGATTCGATCGGCCTTCGCGATGAGCTCTGGGGACGCGCTCCTCACCACCTCGGCGCTCTTGCCGGCGGCGTCGGCGGCGTGTGCGACGGCCTTTTCGACCGATCGGAGATTGCCGAGGCCCGTATCGACGACGACGGTGGTCATGAGTCAGTCGAGCGTGCCCTTGGTGGACGGCACGTCCGGCGCCCGCGGGTCGAGCTCGACGGCTTGCCTGAGGGCCCGTGAAAAGGCCTTGAAGCAAATCTCGACGATGTGGTGCAGGTTCTCGCCCTCGTGCAGTCGCACGTGAAGGTTGGACTGCGAGGTACGGGCGAACGCCTCGAAGAAGACCTCGGCCAGTTCGGTGTCCCAGTTTCCGAGCTTGGCTTTGGGCAACTCGACTCGCCAAACGAAGAACGGCCGGCCGCTGAGATCGAGCGCGGCGGTGACGAGCGCCTCGTCCATGGGAAGCGTCGCCGAGCCGTATCGACGGATGCCCTTGCGGTCGCCGAGCGCCTGAAGCACGGCTTGGCCGAGCACGATGCCGACGTCTTCGGTCGTGTGGTGCCCGTCTATTTCGACGTCACCCGAGGCACGAATCGACAAGTCGAACGTGCCGTGCCGCGCGATCTGCTCGAGCATGTGGGTGAGGAACGGCAACGGGGTCTGGATGTCCGCGCGGCCGGAGCCATCGAGGTTCACCTCGACCCGGATCTCGGTTTCGCGAGTTTTTCGTTCGACGACCGCCGATCGGTGCGCCATGGCGATGCCGCCTTTCTGTCACTCGAGGATGTTCTCGACCTTCCACGTGCCGCGCTCGCGAAGTAGCTCGATCGTTCCGCCTGCGCCGTAGGCCATGGTGGCGCGATCACCGAGAAGCTCGACCCGCGCCGTCGGAAGGGCAGCTTTCAGTGCTTGGGTGAGCCGCTCCATTTGCTCCTTTTGCTCCCCCCCGAATGCCTTCTCGAGCTTGTCCTTGTCCAATCCTTGACGTTTTTGGTCGGGCACGAAGCGCATCAACACATCGAAGCGTGCGTTTTCATAAGCCCGGACGAACGATTCGACCGCCCGTTTTGGCGTGGCTTGGCTGTACAGATCGATGGCCGAGCCATCCACGCGCCACTCGCCGTTTTCGTAAACCAAGAGCAGCGAGTCGCCGTTGGGTGCCGTCACCGTGGCCGTCACGACCGGGGGCCCGGATTGGCGAGAGAGCGCCGCTGCGATCTCGTTCACCTCCTCGGGGTTTTCTTCAACCATTCGGCGGAAAGCCTCGAATGGTAAGCTCTTCTTCGCCTCGTCACTCAGGAGCGCGTAGGCGTCTTCCACGCGCTTCGCCTGGAGGGCTCCGGCGTAGTCGAGCAGGGTCTGACTCGGGTCCCGGGGCGGGGGCTCCGCCTGGCAGCCGATGGAAAATGCTGCGGCTATGAGCAGCCCCTCGAGCGCGTGTTCGGCGGACACGGCCCTCGATTACCATACCGGCTCGGGCCGAGCGACCTCGGGGCAGCGCCAATCTGCTGGAATCCCAGCCCGGCGGGTCGTACTACTTCAATACCAGATGCCTTCGGCTCCGGACGAGGTGGCGGTTCTCCCGCTTCGCAACTCGGTTCTGTTCCCCATGTCGGTCGTGCCGATCAATGTGGGCAGGCCGCGGAGCGTCCAGCTCGTGGAGCAGCTGCTCGGGAAGGACCGGGCGCTCGTCGGCGTCGTGACCCAGAAGAATCCTGACGTCGTCGAGCCGACCTTCGAGGACCTGTACGGCGTCGGCACCCTGGCCCGAGTCGTCAAGGTGATTCGGATGGGCCCCTCGAACTACTCGGTGGTGCTCAACGGCCTCAGCCGATTCGTCATTCGCGACGAGCTCGGTCTCGAGCCTTTCGCCCGCGCCAGCATCGAACGGATCACCGAGGCGCGCCCAGACGAAAAAACCATCGCCAGCCTGCAAGCGAAGCTACGTGACCAAACCCGCACGGTGCTCGGCATGCTTCCGAACCTGCCGAAGGAGACCGCGGGCATCCTCGACAACGTTCGCGAGCCGGGTGCTCTTGCGGATCTCATCGCTTCGAACTTCCCGGAGGAGCACGCCAGCATCGCCGACCGCCAGGGGATTCTAGAAGCTTTCGACGTCGCCGAACGCGTGAAGCTCGTTCTCGACCTGGTGAACCGCCAGCTCGAAGTGCTTCAGGTCAAAGACGAAATCAGCGCGCGGGTCCAGCAAGAGATGACCCGGTCACAACGCGACTACGTGCTGCGCCAGCAGATCAAGACGATCAAAGAAGAACTCGGCGAGGCCGCCGAGGACGACGAGATAGAACAACTGCGGGAGCGTGTGGCGCGCGCTGAGGCGCCACCAGAGGTCGAGCGCGCGGCGAAGAAGCAGCTCGGGCGGTTGAGCGACATGCAGCCGCAGTCGGCGGAATACAACGTTGCGCGAAACTACGTCGAATGGATCGCGGATTTACCGTGGTCGAGAACCACGCCGGACCAGATAGACGTCAAGCACGTACGGAAATGCCTCGACGAAGATCACTACGGGCTCTCGCGAGTCAAACGGCGCATCGTCGAGTACACGGCGGTTCGGCAGCTCCGAACCGATAAGAAGGGGCCGATACTTCTGTTCATCGGTCCGCCAGGGGTCGGCAAGACATCCCTCGGGCGCTCGATTGCGCGGGCGATGGGGCGGCGATACGGACGGATTTCCCTCGGTGGCGTCCGCGACGAAGCCGAAATCCGCGGCCACCGACGCACCTACGTCGGGGCTTTACCCGGCAAAATCATCCAGGCCCTGAAGAAGGTCGGCACCAAAAACCCCGTCCTGGTCCTGGACGAAGTCGACAAGCTCGGGGTGGACATGCGCGGGGATCCTGCGGCGGCCCTGCTCGAAGTGTTGGACCCCGAGCAGAACTCCGAGTTCGTCGACCACTACATCGATCTGCCGTTCGATCTGTCGCAGGTCACGTTCTTGGCGACGGCGAACTATCACGCCGGGATCCCGCCGGCGCTGAAAGATCGCATGGAGACGATCGAGGTGCCCGGCTACACCCGGACCGAAAAGTGGCACATCGCCAACCAGTTCCTCGTTCCCAAACAAATCGCCGAGCACGGCATGACCGACGAGCAACTCCGCTTCGAGCGCGACGGGGTCGAATCGATCATCGATTTCTACACGCGTGAGGCCGGCGTGAGAAACGTCGAGCGCGAAATCGCCGCCGTGTGTCGAGACGCGGCGGTCCGCCTGGCGGAGGGAAAAGAAGTGGTGGGTGAAAAAGTCGGGCGAGCGCACGTCGAGCGCGTCCTCGGCTCGCATCGCCACCGCCCCGAGCTCACCGAGCTCGAGCTTCGTCCCGGCATCGCGGCAGGGCTTTCGGAAACGAGCGCCGGCGGCGAGCTTCTGTTCGTCGAGTCGACGCTGATGCCGGGCAAGGGCAAGATTCACCTCACCGGAAGCATGGGTCAGGTGATGAAAGAAGCGGCGAGCACCGCGGTGTCGATCGTGCGCTCGCGAGCGGAGCAGCTCGATCTCGACCCGCGCTGGATCGAGAAGAAGGATCTCCACCTGCACATTCCCGGCAGCCGGGCCGGCCACGACGCCGCGGGATCCGGCCTCACGGTGTTCGCCTCGGTGGTCAGCTTGCTCCGCCGCGCACCCGTGCGGTCGGACGTGGCGATGATGGGGGAGGTAACCCTCCGTGGCAACGTGCTCCCGGTCACTGGCTTCAAGGACAAGGTCCTCGCCGCCCACCGCGCCGGGGTCAAACTCGTCGTGCTGCCGGAGCGAAATGAACGCGACCTCGAAGAGATCCCCGACGAGATCACGAGCGAGCTCGAATTCCGTGCGATCCGGCGTGCGGTCGACGTGCTCGACATCGTGCTGCTCGACCAGCTCCCCGATCCGATGACCGGCGAACGCTCCCCGCCCACCGCGGGCGCGGTTCACGTCTGAGGCGGGTCGAGAACCCACGCACACGCATGGTGGCGTCGAGCCCCGAACCTTCGATTCCGCTGCTCTCGAAGACCCATCGAGTCGGCATCGCGACCGCCAGCGTCGGTTTCGCCGCCATGGGGTTTCTGCCGCTCTTCGGCGGTCCGGGATACGAGTCGGCTCTCGCCGCCGGGCTCCTGTTTCCACCGGTGCTGGCGGTGAGCTCGGCGCTCGACTCCGCTCGTCGGCCGGCCGCCCCGCGTTTGGCGCTGGCGCGCGGGGCCGTGGCCGGATTGCTCACGCTGGCGATCGGCTTCGCCATCGTCGTCGCGCACGGCGGTCGCGTCGGCTTCTGCGATCCGGTGGAGGGGTTTCTCTATTATCTGCTCGGGGGGGGCACAGGCGGCATCGTCGGCGCGGTGTGGGGCAGCATGGTGGGCCTCTTCGTCGGCGCCTCGAGCTCGCGCCGACGGCTCGCCATGAAAGCAGGCGCCCTCGGTCTCGCCGGACCGCTCGGTGGGGTCGGAGTGGCGCTCTATCGGTTCTATTCGAGCCCGATGATCTTCTCCTACGACCCGTTCTACGGCTTCTTCGCCGGCACGCCGTACGACACCGTGATCGACGCCGTCGACGGACTCGTCAGCTATCGACTGGGCACGGCGATGAGCCTCGCCGCCGTGTGGGCGTTCGGCATTGCCATGCATCGCGTGGGGCCCGGTAAGATCTCATTTCGGCCGTTCGAACGTCCCGCGACCAGCGTGTTCGGCGCACTGGCGGCGATGGGCAGTCTGGCTCACACGTCGTCGGGCCCCGTGCTCGGCCACTGGCAGACGACGGAATCGATCCGCGAAGCCCTCGGCCGCCAGATCGAGGGCGAACGGTGCCTCGTCACCCATTCGAGCTCGATCGCACCAAGAGACGCGAAGTTGTTTCTCGGCGAGTGCGAGGCGCACGTGTCGCAGGTCGAACGCTATTTCGAGATTCGCGGTCCCGAGCAGATCGAGGTTTTCCTGTTCGCAAGCCCCGAAGAGAAGGGCTGGCTCATGGGCGCGAGCCGGACGTACATCGCCAAGCCATGGCGGCGGGAGACCTACCTCCAGGTCGCCTCGTATCCGCACGCGGTGCTCGGTCACGAGCTGGCTCACGTCGTAGCGGGCGTTTTCGGCACCGGTCCGTTCAGGACAGCGGGACCGCTGGCGGGGTTGATCCCCGATCCGGGGAGGATCGAGGGCATCGCCGTCGCGGCGTCCCCTCGCGAAAACGGCGCGCTCACACTGCAGGAACTTTCGCGAGCGATGCGGGATCTCGAGCTACTCCCACCTTTGGGGCGCGTCTTTCGTTTGAGCTTCCTCGGCGAACCGGCAGGGCGCGCCTATGTCGTGGCCGGAGCGTTCATGCAATGGCTCGGCGAGGCTCACGGAAAATCGGTGCTCCGCGGTTGGTTCGGGGGCGCCGAGCTCACGGAGCTGACCGGCAAGACGCTGTTGCAGCTCGAGACTGACTGGCTGGCCTCACTCGACCATCTTCAGATTTCCAAAGCGGCCATCGAGGTAGCCCGCGCGCGATTCGATCGCCCTGGCGTGTTCAGCCGCAAGTGTCCGCACATCGTCGACCGCATCGCCCGGGACGCCAACAATCAGCTTCGTCGGCTGGATCACGAAGGCGCTCGAGAGTCGTTCGGCGAGGTGCTCTCGCTGGACGAGAATCACTTTGGCGCCCAAATGGGGCAGGGGCACTGCTCGGTCCGCGCCGGGGAGCTGGACGACGCGGCGAGCCGCTTCTCCGGCCTCGCCAAGAAGCCGGACATCCACGAGGCCCTTCGCGCGCACGCCCGGACCGCGCTGGCGGACGTGGAGTTGATGCGCGGCCGGCACGACGTGGCCTACGGGCACTACCGAGAGCTCATCGAACGCGAAGTGAGCGAAGACCGAAACCGCACTTTGGAAGTGAAGCAAGCCGGTGGGAGCGAGCTCGGCCGTGCGGCGGTGCGGGCTCTGCTCGTCGGCGACCCGGAGCTCGGGCAAGATCTCGTCGTGGCGGCGGCAAAGCTCGGCGAGTGGGCGCGAGAGCAGCCCGACAACGGTCTGCCGAACTACTTGCTGGGCAAAAACCTGTGGAACCGCGGCCGGTGGCGCGAAGCGGCGGCGTACCTCGACCGCGCGCTCGAACGCCGGATCGACTCCGTGCGCGTGCGGCGCGAAGCGGTGCGGACTCGACTGTTCGTGGCGTGCGCCGAGGGCAACATCAGCGACGCCAAGCGCATCTTCTTGCTCTGGCAGAGGCTCCCCATTGCGAGCGTGGCGCGGGCCAGAGGCATGCGTAGGTTCGCCGAACGGTGTCGGATCACCGATCCCGCGGCGCCGTCCCGGTGAGTTTCCACGGTCCGTTTGCGGTGCGCTAGCCCGCTCGAGAAGCCACGGCGCGGAGCAAGTGCTTCTGGGTCGCCGCGAACACGGCCAGAACCGGCAGGCTCAGGATGACGTTGCCCGCCATCACGATGTGCCAGCGAACTCCCGTGCCCTGCTCACGCAGCAGCGCGACACCGAGCGGGAGCGTGCGAACGGCGTCGTCCGTCGTCATCACCAACGGCCAGAAGTAGTCGTTCCAGTGATAGACGAAGCTGAACAGAAAGAACGAAGCCAGCGTGGGTTTCAAAATCGGCGCGAGTAGCCCGTAGATGATCCTGAGCTCGCTCGCCCCGTCCATGCGCGCCGCTTCGATGATGGTGTCCGGCACACTCATCAGCGCCTGGCGGAGCAAAAATGTGCCAAACGCGCTGACACCAAACGGCAGAATGAGCGCGGTCATCGTGTTGATCAGGCTCACGTCCGCCAGCATCGCGAACACGGGAACGAATCGGACTTGGGCCGGGACCAACAAGGTCGCGATGACGAGACCGAAGGCCAGCGCTCTGCCGGAGAACCGCAACTTCGCCAACGCGTAGGCAGCCGGCAGCGCTACGACGATCTGCACGAGCGCGATGCCGAGCGCCATGACCGTCGTGTTCAGGAAGTAGTGGCCGAGCGGCACGGTCTCGAACACCGTCGCGTAAGCCTCGAAGTTCAGCCCCGAGGGCAGGGGAGCCGCCGGGGCCTCGACGATTTCGTCGAGCGTCTTGAAGCTGGTCAGCAGCATCCACGCGTAGGGCGTCAACCACAAGAGCGCCAAGAGCCCGAGGCCAAGGTTCACCAGGGCGCCGCGCCTCACGTCGCCGCCCGCTTTCCGCGCCAGACCCAGAGTTGAAGCCCGGTGAGACACAAGAGCATGGCGAAGAACAGAATCACCATGGCGCTCGCGCGACCGACCCTCAAGTTCAAGAAGATCTGCTCGTAGATCGCGTACACGAACACCGTGGTCGAGTTGACCGGGCCGCCTTGGGTCATCACCCGCACCACGTCGAACACTTGGAAGCTCAGGATGAGACTCGTCGTGCCGACGAACGCGGCGGTGGGCCGCAAGAGCGGCCACGTCACGTTCCAGAAGCGGCTCCAGGTGTTCGCGCCGTCGAGAGCCGCCGCTTCGAGCAGGCTCTTTGGGACGTCTTGAAGCCCCGTGACGAAGAGGATCATCGCATAGCCGGCGATTTTCCAGATCGTCACGCCGGCCAGCGTGTACAGCGCCACGTCGGGATCGCCGAGCCAGTTGGCTGTCGGAAGCCCGACGGCACGCAGGCTTGCGGTCAAGAGGCCGCCCTCGGCGTCCAGCACCCAAAGCCACAGGAGCGCCACGCTCACCCAGGACACGACGTACGCGCTGAAGATCGCGCCGCGTACGAAACCTGCGAACGGCCCGGGACGATTGAGCAGCACGGCGAGACCGAGACCGAGCGACATGGACCCGGTGACGGTGACCACGCTGAAAATGAGCGTCGTCGTGAATGCGTTCGCAACGGCGCCGGTCTCGAACAGCACCTGGTAGTTGTCGAGTCCGACGTATCGGGGCGGGGTCAGCAAATCCCACTCGAAAAAGCTCTGGTACCCGGCAAACACCACCGGATAGAAAAAGAACAGAACGAGCAAGAGCGCGGTCGGCGCCATCATCCAGTACGGATCGAGCGGCTTTCGCGGGTTCAACGGTTCCCCCGAGTGGCGAGCGCGCGCGCCTCGTTCATCACCTCGCGGATGTTTCGAGCGCCGAG
>JAJDAH010000426.1 GCA_029261965.1 Polyangiaceae bacterium | reverse complement strand
CGACGACAATGAGACCTCTCTACCGACGCACCCCGCGCCGGGTGCCACGCGCGCGTGCTCAGCACAAGCCCATTGAAGTCTCCACGCGCCTCGCGCCTCGCGCACGGAACGCCGTTGGGCTATCGCTTGATTAGGGACTAGACCTCCCTCGCTGCACTAGATCCTCCTCGCGGCACCAGATCCTCCCTCGCGGCACTAACCCTCCTCGCCGCACTGGACTAGACCGCCGCCTCGCTGATTTTGTGGGTACGAGCGTCGGCGCTTCGAGTCGCTGGGCTAGTCGCTGGATCGCTCGGTGCGTTGGCGCGTCTTTCGCTCGGCGACCAGCTCGGCGGTGACAACTGGGCGACGGTCATCCGGATCTCGACCGGTGTATCTCCCAAACGCCACGACTGCATTCATCGTTGCCATTCGTTCGCTGACGCTCGGGTAGATGACCACGAAGTGTTGCCCCGTCGGCACGAGCTCTTCGGCGTAGTACCGCTCCGTCGAATAGGAGGGGACCGATTCCCACTTGCGCCAGTTGAAAGGATCCAGCTTCCCTTCGACCGACTTCACCTTCCGATCGACGCCGCGAAGCTCTTCTTCGACGTCTGCTCCCTCGACGTGCAGAATCGTTCGCTGCCCATTTCGATCGATCCGCGCCTTACGGACGAGTCCGAGCCAAAGCACCATGTCGCCCGGCGGCCGGGACAGATCTGCCGCGGCGATGCCCAGCGGTAGAAGCTCGACGCGATGCCGACTCGTCATTCGGTTCACGAACCCGAGGAGATTGCCCCCTGGACCCTTACTCCACCCCTGGATGGCCAACGCTACGAACCAATCCTCCCGCGAGTAGTCGACCAGCTCGGCCGCGTCGGCGAAAAAGGACGGATCGAGCTTCGGCAACTCGACCAGCGCCTCGAGGGCTTGGCGTGACTCGGCTTTCTTGTTCATCAGCGCGTAGGCCCGCGCCTCGACCTCTAGCCGGTCGCTATCAGAATCGACGATCCACTTTTGGGCCAGTGCCAACGCCTTTTCCGGAACGCCATCTTCGAGCGCACACTCGGCGACCTCACGTTCGTACGCCATGCGATCGACCCGGGCAGTTCTCAGGTACCCCTCGTCCCTGGCGATGCTCTCGTGCTGGTCGACGACGCCGATGCAGTTCATCTCGCGCGCGTTTTGCATCTTCTTCGCTACACCTGCGCACGAGACCGCCATTGTGGCCAAGGCTGCACAAGCCACGACATCTCCCCATCGAGTTTCAGGCACGGAAAGCCGAGCGTCGCATGGCCACGTAGGCTGTCAACGTATCGACGCTCGCTCGGCATCCGCAGGGGGCTCGGAACACCGCGCGGGGGCGTCGACGACATGCCTCGGCTGCAACACCGCTGAGCCAAGTGTGTCCGCTCCACGTCCGCGTCGACGCTGAGCCGACCGCGCGCCCCCCAGCCGGGAGCCCGACGTCGTCGCCCGACCGGTCCCTCGCTGCGCCCCGCCCGGGGCCCTCCGCCGGCCCTCATCCCCAGCCCCTCCCAAAACCCCCAAGTCCACAGTTTGTTTGTTTTTTCCGAACGCCTCGAACCGACATCCCCCCAGATTTTCCACATGGTAGAGTTCACGAAACCGGGGCACACCGCCCGTGGTCGCCATGCGCCGCTACCTTCTTCCTTTCGCCACCACGGCGCTCGCCGCCGCCTTCTTCGCCGCGTGCGGTAGCAGCAAGTCGCGCAGCGACAGCTCTGGAGACGGTCGCGACGCGGGCCCCGACTCCTCTTCGGCGGGCGCGGCGGGCGGCACCGCCACCGGCGGCATGGCGGGCGCAGCTGGCATCGCGGGAACCAACGCCGGCGGCGCTCCCGCAGGTGGCGCCTCCGGCATGGGCGGCACGGCGGGCGTCTCCGGCATGGCCGGCTCGGCCGGCACCGGCGGCATGCGCAGTCCCCTCTGCGGCAACGCCGTCGTCGACCCCGGCGAAAACTGCGACGACGGCAACCGCGTCGACGGCGACGCGTGCCCCGACGGTCCCATAGGCACGTGTCAGCTCGCCGCCTGCGGCGACGGTGCTCGTCGCATCGACGTGCCCACGACCGATCCCTTCTTCGAACAGTGCGATCCCCCCGGCAACGGTTGCGACAGCAACTGCCAACTCGAAACCAACTGCGGCGACGGCCAAATCGACGGCGCCGAGCAGTGCGACAACGGCGCCAACAACACCGACTTCGCCCCCGGGCAATGCCCCGACACCTGCCGCACCAATTGCCAGTGCCCCGCCTGCGGCGACGGCGTCACCGACTTCGTGCTCGGCGAACAGTGCGACGACGACAACCTCGCCGACGGCGACGGCTGCAGCAGCACCTGCCAAAACGAGCCCATCACCACCTGCGGCAACGGCACCCTCGACTTCCTCAACGGAGAAGAGTGCGACGACGGCGGCACCGATCCCCTCGACGGCTGTTCCCCGACGTGCCAGCTCGAGGCCCCCGGCGCCCTCTGCCCCAACGACATGACCGAGCCGCCCGAGCGGTGCGACGACGACAACACCGCCAACGGCGACGGCTGCAACCCCACCTGCAACTTCACCGGCACCGTCACCACCCTCAACCCCTCGGTCAACGGCACCGCCATGACCGCGGACGACCAGTACCTCTGGTTCGCCAGCTGCCAGAACTGCAGCATCACCCGCATCGAAATCGACGACTGCCTGAACAACGGCAACTGCACCCCGACCCCCGTCGCCGGCACCGGCGGCTGCGCGGGCCCAACCGTGCCCCTCTCCGACGGCCCCGGCGACACCGCCGGCATCACCTGCATCGAAACGCTCGAGAGCAACGGCCAAACCGTCTGGTTCTCCAACCGCCACACCGTACGCGCCCTCGACGCCACCACCTTCGACATCACCACCATCGCCGGCGACGAAACCCTCTGCGCCGCCATCGACGGCGTCGGCCCGAACGCCCTCTTTCACGACATCCGCAGCCTCACCCACGTCTCGGGAGAGCTCTTCCTCCTCGACGGCTGCGAAAACACCCTCCGCCGGCTCGATCCCACCACCGGCCGCGTCGTCACCCTAGCCGGCCAACGCATTCCCGATCCCACCGTCGCCCAAATGGGCCCGCTCCAGTTCCAGTGTCGCTCCGGCTTCGCCTGCACCGAAGGCAACCCCGCCGACGGCTTCGGTCTCACCGCCGTCTTCGGCAGCCCCCGCTACATGGCCCACGACAACGCCGGCAACCTCTTCATCGCCGACACCAACGGCTCGCGCCTTCGGCGCTACGGCCTGCACACCGGCTACGTCGCCACCATCGCCGGTGGCCCCGTCGTCGGCTACCTCGACGGCCCCGTCGCCACCGCCGAGCTCGAGCAACCCCGCGGCATGATCTCCGACGGCGCCAGCCTCTACTTCGGCGAGCAGATGGGACACACCATCCGCCAAACGCTCATCGCCACGGGGGAAACGAGCACCCTAGTCGGAGTGCGAGGGTGCGCCGGCACCGCCGATGGTACGGGCAGCGACGCCTCCCAAGACTGGAGCTTCGCCGGCTGTGGCATGGCTCCAACGTCGTTACCGACCCTCGACACTCCGCTAGGGGCACTCGAATATCATTCCCGGACGCGATCGATATTCTCGCTCACCGCCGGTCGTCTAGTCAGAATCCAGTAGCCAGCCGACCCCCCGCCCCGCCGGCAGCCGACCCCCGGACATGCGGCCCGAATTAGGCTGCGAAGCGGGCAGCGACTTGCCGCGCGTGCCAGGTCGCCTGAGCTGGCTCCCGCCCCGCCAGCAGCCGACCCCCGGACATGCGGCCCGAATTAGGCTGCGAAGAGGGCAGCGACTTGCTCGGCGTCGTCCGGATCGGTGTCGCCACGCGTGCCAGGTCGCCTGAGCTGGGCTCCCGGCTCGCCGGCAGTCGACCCCCGGACATGCGGCCCGAATTAGGCTGCGAAGCACGAGCTCGGTGTCGCTCCGGTCCGTCGAAGCGGGCACGCAGCCACTTGCCGCGCGTACCAACTCGCCTCAGGCCTCAACGCCTCGCGGCCGAGACCCCCGGACATTCCGCTCGCCCGCCTGGATTCGATCGAGTTTGCGCTGTCAAAGATCAAGGCACCGCACAAACGCTGCCTGCGAGTCGACTTTAGCACGCTCGCAAGCGAATCGACACGACACTCGAAAAACAAACGAAAAACAAACGTTGCCCCGCACCCTCCACCAACCCGCACCCCCATCAACTTCACGCCCCCACGCTACACCGCCGCGCCGCCGCCAAGCGCGATAACAAATTCGCACTGCAACCCTCCCTCGCGAACGACCACCACCGCGAAAAAAACCCACTCCCGTCACGCCCCGCCAAAGCGATATCCGTTATCCCCGCAAGAAAAACCTTCTTGCACCACCTTCGCGTCCCCCCCACTCCAGCACCCATGGGGATCTACCTCCGCCTCTACGTTTCGTCCGACGCCATCGACCCACGCACCTGGTCACAGGTTTACGAAGAGAGCGAGCTCCTACTCGACAGTTGGCCCGCGCCGCCGAGGCGCAGGGCCTACCGGCACGTCGGCAGCGTGCGCACGATCGAATACTCGCCGGATTTCCGAACGGACGACGGGTGGAGAATCGACGGCGACCTGCAAAGCAAGCGCGGCTCAGAAACCTTCGACTTGCCCCGCACCCTCCACCGGGACGCCTCCGCAGAGCAGCAGCATCCATCGAATCACCCGGCCGAACCTCGCGACGACATCCTCTTCGACTTCGATCTCGAACAACGGGGCGAGCCCTGCGACGCCCGGAACCTCTTCGACGCCAAGACCCAGGGAGAGCCGTACCACTGGCTCATCGTCGCCGTCGGCACGCTCCTCGAAAATCGACTGCCCGGTCGAGCACTGCTCCGTGGCGATCTCTCGTCCGCAGACGGGCGCCGAGCCTGCTCCGAGCTGACCCGCATTCTCGGCGGACACTTCGAGCCTCCCGCGGTCTTGGACGACGCGCGACTGCGCAAGCGACTCGCCGTTCGCCTCACCGGCGAGCCACTCGAGCAAGCCGTGAAGGCGCTCCACTGGCCGGACGTCGTCGGCCCCGCCAGCGACCTGATCGGCACCTTGATGCAACACCTGCGGTCCGGTCCCTTCCATTTCCTGACGTCCGAGCTGAGGGCCGCGCTCACCTGCGACGATCTCTCCAAGCTCGCCGCGCCCACAAGAACTCTCCTCCGCGGCCTCATGCGCCGCGCGCACGACGCCGCCATCGGGCTCGAGCTCGGCGAGCGCTCCCGCTCCGGCGCCGTGAGCCGCCTCACTCTCCTCGAATTCATCGCGAACCAAACAGACCGCAAAGGTCTGTTCCTCACGCAAGCCGCCTGGAACGCCATCGAATCGGCACCCGACCCCGCCCTCGAAACCATCGTCGCCCTGGCAACCATGAACGCCGGACAAGTCCACGCACACGACGCCCTACTCGCCCTGCTCGAAAACGAACCGCTCCGCGCTCAGCTCCTTCGCGAGCTGCAACCGACGAAGTCGGACTGATAAGCGCACACGCGTCTACTTCCAGTACCCGGGCTTCCGCTCGAGGTGCATCAAAGCGATCACGAACACGTCGTCCTCATGGATCTCGAAGAGCAGCGCAAACGGGAACGGTTTCGGGAAGCGGAAGGATACGCTATCCGTCGAAGAGGCGCTCGCGGACCTCTTCCCACGGGACGGTCTTCGCCTCGCCGGCGCGGTAGCGTTCAACGCGGCGTCGAATCTCGGCGCGCCAAGCAGCCTCGACCTCTTCGCGCGGTTGCTCGTCTTCGCCCATTTGGTCGAGTGCGTCCACGCGAGTCAGTTCGAGCTCGGTTCCCTCGGGCAAGTCGGTCTCCTCGTCCATCACGAGCCGACCGTTGCGCACGCGTGCCGTCCACGTCTGCATTGCATGTCCAGACTAGCACGCGCCTCGCCGTGCGGGCAGCCGCTTAGGGACCGCCACATTTCTTTTGGTGCCTCCACCCGTCCGTCCTCGCACGACGAGCAGCAGCAATGTGCGACGCATTGGGAGCCTGGCCGCATCCTCGTCGTCGTGGCTGCGGGCGGCCGACCTCCCTCCAAAGCTGTGCTCGCCCGGCCGGTGGATCCCCGCGCTACACCGCCATGAAAGTACAGACTCCCCCGCGGAGAGACTGCCGGGCTCCGCGCAGCAGGAGGAGGTCTTCTCGGTGCTGCACCTGGCATTGAAGGATCCTTCGGTGCTAGTGTGCGCAAGGAAGATGTCCCGCATCTCGAAGAGAACTGATCGTCGCGATCTGCCGAGATACACCGCGCAGGAGGTTGCCCACCACCTGTCGATTCCAGCTTCGACCGTGCGGGCATGGTCGGTGGGCCAGCACTACCGAGCACGCGACGGAGAGGCGAAGAGGTTTCAGCCGCTGGTCAAGGCGGCTGTCAAGTCTCCGCTTTCGCTTTCGTTCTGGAACCTGGCCGAGCTTTACGTTCTTGCATCACTGCGGCGAAAGCACGAGGTCCCAATGCCGAATGTGCGGGCAGCGCTACGGTATGCCGCTCGCAAACTGGGTTCGAAGCGTCCCCTGATCGACGAGAGCTTCCGCACGAACGGCATCGACTTGTTCATCGAAAAGTACTCGTCGCTCATCAATGCCTCACAAGATGGTCAAGCGGTCATCCGGGAAGTTCTGGAACACTCGCTCGAGCGCGTGGAACGAGGAACGGACGGTCGTGTCGTACGGCTCTATCCGTGGCTCAACCATCCAGGCGAACCTCATGACTTCGAGGTCGATCCGGAGCGATCGTTCGGGCGTCTAGTGCTGGCCGGCACGGGAATTCCAACTGAAGCGATCGGTGAGCGGTTCCGCGCAGGCGAAACGATCGACGAGATCGCGAAAGACTTCGGATTGAAGCGCGCGCGGATCGAGCAAGCACTTCGTTGGGAGCAATGCGCGCAGCGTGCCGCCTAGCGACCTCGTCTTCTTCGTCGATCGGTGCCTGGGAAAAAACGTGGTCCCGACGACACTCGCGTCCTGTCGACTGACGCCGCCCGCCGCATTGGAGGGGACACGCTGCCAGGCCGGGCGTGATCCGATCACAACGAGCTCCGTTTCTGTCGCAGCCTTCACTTTTTGGCCTCGGGCGTTGGCGTGCTAGATTCAACTCGATGTCAGACCTCACAGTCGAGATTCTGAAGGAGATTCGTGATGAGCTCCGGAACACGAATGGTCGGCTCGACGGAACCAATCAGCGGTTGGAGCGTCTCGAGAAGCGGCAAACCGAAACCGAGGTTCGGCTCACGACGGAATTGACCGCCGTGGTCGGCGCAGTCCACGAGCTCAGAGACGTCATCGTCGAGGACCGCAAGCTTCGTTCGCAGGTCAGCGACCACGAGAACCGCATCGGCGCCATTGAAAAGAAGATCAGCTAGCTAGCAGCTCCCGAGGTGCAGACGCGACGGCGCTTTGCCGCGCCCGATCGCCCCGGAGTCGTTTCGCCGCGCCCCCGCGCGGACGTTTGGCTCGCTGACACCCCCCCCGGCGTCGGGTCGTGGTGCGCGCGTGGCACAGCTCCGGAACCAAGAGGCACGTAGCTCGGCAGCGAAACCTCGCGCCCCCCACGCCTCCACTTCACCGAGCCTCGACCAGCTACGCAGCCACCCGTCCGGGTTTTCCTGACACCCAGGGTCCCCTCAGCGCACGCTCTCCACCAGCCACGCCTTCGCCGCCCGCGCCTCGTCCCAGCGTGCCCGATAGACCGCCAGCTGCTCCACCGCCTCCGGTCGCCCGATGATCCTCAGGCTCGTGCTCTCGTCGATGAAGCTCGTGTACAGCTCGAAATCCTCGAACGGCCCATCGATCACATCCCCCACCAAGTCGATCGACACCGCCGAGGTTTCGAACGGCATGGTCGCGCCCAGCGGCAGCGTGTTCAAGTCTCCAGGAAACGCCGACAAGTCCGCGAACAACAGCCCGCTCGCGTCGCGCGCATACACGTCGATCCCGAAGTTGTAAATCGGCGTGCTCGCCGTCGTCATGCTGCCCGACACTCCCCAACCATTCGCCACCGGCGTGATGTCGGCCGTAATCGCCGGCTCGGCCGGGTGCGGCACCCGCGGCGAAAACGGCACCAGCCCGCTGATGTCGTAAACCACCGTGGTCGCGTTCGACAGCAACGACGACGGGACATCGTTCTCGATGCTCATGAACGCCCCGGTACCACCAGGCGGAAAACACCCCGAAGTCAGCGAGCTCGTCGATTGATATGCCGGCGCGTCCACCACGGTCAGAAGGTCGACGCCGCCGATGCTCATGTCGGCCAGCGCGATGCACTGCATCTCCGTGCCCTGATTCTCCACGTCTCCCCAGGCGAGAAACGAGTTGAACGACGACCCAATCCGCACCGTCAAGTACGCGGAGGTGATCACCAGATCGCCAGTACTCACGAACTGAAGCTCCGGCCGATTGCTCAGCACACCATCCGCCGACAGGCTCGCCGGCCCGACCCAGCTCATCGTCGACGGCCCGCCGCCCGTGCCCGCTGCGCCCCCGGAACCCGCTGCGCCCCCGGTGCCCGCCGCACCACCCGCAGCCACGCCACCGCTACCGCCCGCGCCGCCGGAGCCCGATCCGCCGCCAGCGCCGCTACCGCCCGCGCCCGGCACGCCCGCAGTCCCCCCAGCGCTCACCGCGCCGCCCGTGTTCACCCCTCCCCCGGTGCCGAACCCCGAAGCCCCCCCGCTCCCCGCCGACGTATCACCGCCTTTCGAGCCACCACACGCCACCAACGCCGACGCCACCGTCACCATCACGATCGTTCGCATTGCTCTTCTTCCTTACCTGACAGAACTGGACCCCACCCAAACGCCCCGCGACGAGAGCAATGCTAGATCGAAAACCGTGTGATGTTTGTTTGTTTTTTGTTTGTTCTGCCCCCACCCGTCGCTCCTCGGCGGCTCCGCCGCCTGCGGGGCGCCGACCTGCCCCCCAAGGACTGTGCTCGCGCGGCCGAAGTTGCTTTGCGCGAACGCCCGAGGCTCGTCGTTGCTCCCCCATAGGGAGACTGGCCGCGCTCCGCGCAGCAGGGGGAGGTCAGCACGACCATGAGCCACGCTTGCTCCACCCCGTCGCCCACACGCCCGCTGACGACTCAAGTAGTCAGCGCTGACTACTCATTCCCCCATGCCCAGTAGTATTCTTCTTCGCTGCCATCTCTCTACACCTTGCGCGAAAGTTCGAGCGACTCTGCAAAGCTCTCCATGGCTTTCTCCGCTGCGGGGGCCAGCTCAGCGAGCTGATCCCGGAATTGTTCCGCGTCCTTTGGATTCAGTACCGTCGTAACATACGTCATCAGCAGGCCGATGCCGCTTTGCTCGGCGGGCTGCTCGGCCAGCTGCTGCATGGCAGGGCTCGCTCGCCTTCACCGATCTGCTCGACCTCCCCGAGGACGTCGTCGCAATCGTCCGTCCCCATGTGCCCAGCTTTTCGTTCCTCCTCGACGACCGCTCGTCGCAGCGAGACGAAGAGCTGCGCGACTCTTCCATGAGCGCACTCGCCCAAATTACGCGCCTCTGCCTGGCTCGAGCTCGACACAGCCCCAACTTCCTCGAGGAGCTCGCGCGGCTGAGTGAGGTCGTGGCGGAGGTCCTGGCCGCGCCGAACGGAGTCGCTGCGCTCGCCTCGGTACTGAGCTATATTCTGGAGGTCACGGAGGTCCAACCGGAGGAGCTTCACGACTACCTCGTTCAACTCGGACCCAAAGCCGTCGAGGCATACATGACCGGCGCTCAACAACTCACCGAACAAGTCCGAAAAGACGCCCTCAACGAGGGGCGTGCCGAGGTGCTCCTTCGACAGCTGAAGATCCGTTTCGGTTCGGTCACCTCCGAGACCGAGGCACGCGTTCGTCAGGCCTCTGTCGCTGAGCTCGACACTTGGGCCGAGCGCATCCTCACCGCCGACTCCATCGACGGCGTCTTCGGCGACTGAACGGCTCGCTGCGGTCCGACCCGATTCACTGCGACGCAGAGACGCAACAACGTCTCCTTCATCTTGCGCTCGTCGCTCCCACGTCGCTCCGAAACTCCGCCCCGCTCGCTGCCGGACTCCGCTTTGAAGGCTCACGCTCTGCGCCACGCCTACCGCGCGCGGACGTTTGGCTCGCTGACATCGCTCGCGGCGTCGATTCGTGGTGGGGGCGTGGCACAGATCCTGAGCCAAGGGGGGCGTAGTCCGGCAGCGAGCCGGGGCGAAGGAGGTTTCTCATGCGTCGTCATCGCTCATCTCGTCTCGAGATCTACGCTCGTCAGAACCGTTCCAATCTCAACCTGCCGGAGCAGGCCATGTGGCAGGTGCTTCGCGGCGGGCAGCTCGGGGTTTGGTTTCGTCGGCAGGTGCCCCTTGGGGACCGCTACATCGCTGACTTTCTGGCGGCTCGGGTGAAGCTCGTGGTGGAAGTCGACGGCCAGCGGGTGCACCAGCTCAAGCAGGCCTCGGACCGCAGCCGGGACGAGTGGCTTCGCCGCCGCGGCTACAGCGTGGTGCGGGTCGACGCCCGGGTCGCCCTGCGGCAGCCGGAGCTTGCCGTGGCTCAGGTGCGTCGGGCGCTCGCGGCGCTACTTCCGTAGCGGCCATCTCGTGCAGTGGCTCGTGCGATCCGGACCGCGCTGCGATCCGGATCGCCGATGCGTGGTTGCTTTTCAATGACCGAGGCGCTCGTGCGCTTGGTGGGCAAGTGCACCTTGCCTGGAAACGACTGAACAACGGAACGTGCAACGGACTCGTAGCTAGAACGCGGGTGCTCGGCGGGGAGTGTTCAGAGCCTGGGCCCGCGCCGAC
>JAJDAH010000425.1 GCA_029261965.1 Polyangiaceae bacterium | reverse complement strand
CCGCCGCCGCTCGCCGAACCGCCGCCGCTCGCCGAACCGCCGCCGCTCGCCGAACCGCCGCCGCTCGCCGAACCGCCGCCGCGCGCCGAACCGCCGCCGCTCGCCGAACCGCCGCCGCTCACCGAACCGCCGCCGCTCGCCGAACCGCCGCCGTGGGCAAAAGATGCCGCCAGCGGTCTGCCGCAATCGCCGCCGCTAGCCGAGCCGCCGCCGCTGGCCGAGCCGCCACCGCTCGTTCAACCGCCATCGCTGGCCGCGCCGCCGCCGATAGCTCAACCGCCCCCGATCGGCCGCTCCGCGCTCGGCACGACAACCCCCCTCGGCGCGGCGCCCGCCCTCGGTGCGACGGCAGTGCTGGGGATGGCCGCTCCGGGGAAGTCCGCAGCGGCGATGCCTCATTCTCCACTCATCGAACCGCCATCGCCACTCATCCACGACATGTCCCAAGCGCCGCTTCCGGCCGGCGCGCCCGTGCTCGTCGACGTGAGCCCGCTCAGCCTCGTCGTGGAAACCATTGGCGACTACTGCGACCCAGTCATCCCCAAAAACAGCCCGGTACCGTGCGAACAGACACGCAACTTCGTGACGGCCAAAGACAACCAGACGATGGTCCGCGTCAGGGTCAGTCAGGGCGAGTCGCCACGCTTCGGTGACAACACGCTGCTCGGCGAGCTCGAGCTCACGAACCTTCGAGCCGGCGCGCGGGGACAGGTCCAAATTGGCGTGACCTTCTCCCTCGATACCGACGGAATGCTCGGCGTGACGGCGACTGACTTGGAGACCGGCCGAGCGCAGCAAGCGAGAGTGCGGCTGCGGGGGCTGCCGGAACAAGAAGAAGTCGGCCGCATGGCGGCCCGCCAATCCGCGCGCCCGCTCGTGTGACGCAGCACTCTCCTCGCCGTCAGGCGTCCAGTCGAGTCCGGACGGTGTCTGGGCTGGCTGGACGGTTCGCGCTGGAATCTTTCATCGACGCAGCAATCCTGGCGAAAAGCCCGACGAGCCGCGCCGCCTCACGCCGGGCGACCGGATGGACCGCGGATTGCTTAGGGGCGGGTGAGATGAGTCGCCTCAATACGTCCTGCCGAACCACGACCACCGCCCTCTTGGCCCTGTCGCTAGCCGCCTGCGGAGCACAGGTCGAGCGCTCCGAATCAGACGCCACCTCGCAAGCCTTCACCACGCGATGCGCGACCTCGGGTGACGTCGTTCACGGCCTGGACGTTTCGAAGTGGCAGGGCGACGTCGACTGGCCGGCCGTCAGGGGCGACGGGAACGACTTTGCCATCGCTCGAACGACTCACGGTACGGGTATCATCGACGAGTACTTCGAGCAGAACTGGCGGGAGATCCGCGACGCGGGGCTCATTCGTGGCACGTATCAGTACTACGAGCCCGGCCAAGATCCGATCGCGCAGGCGGACATCATGCTGAACATGATCGATGCTGCGGGCGGACTACTGCCCGAAGATCTTCCACCAGTGCTGGATCTCGAAACCGCTGGTGGCCTCTCGGCGTCGGCTGTCGTCGCTTCCGCGCTGGTTTGGCTCGAGTACGTCGAACAGCAAACGCAAAAGCGCCCGATGATCTACTCGGCAGCCTCCTTTGGCGACACGCTCGGCAACTCGCTCAGTGGCTACCCCCTGTGGGTCGCCAACTACAAGAGCACCTACGCGGGCAACTGCCCCAAGGTTCCGGACGGCTGGTCCGCGTGGCGAATTTGGCAGTACTCCGACTCGGGAACGTCGTCCGGCACGAACACGAACACCGTCGACTTGAACATCTTCGACGGCAATCTCGCGGACCTTCGAAACTTCGTCGCCGCATCCAACCTCGGGCCACCAGGCACGGGCGGCGCGGACGGTGCGGGAGGGTCTGGGGCGACCGGAGGCATCGGCGGCGGTGGCGGCTCCGGAGCCGCGGCGGGCAGCGGTGGCTTGGGTGGCGGCGGAACCGGGGCCGTCGGAGGTTCTGCGGGCAACGCCGGCGCCGGCGGATCCGGCGCGCAACCGAGCGGCAGTGGGGGCAGCGGGGCGGCGCCGATGGGTACTGGAGGGAGCGGCGCAACCTCCAGCGGCCCCGCGGGGTGCACTTTCGCTCCGGACTGCGGCTCGTGCGGCACGTGCATGGACATGTGCCTGTGCGATACCGGCGACTGGCCGTCTTGTGTCTCGATCTGCGCCTCGGGCGCCACCGTCACCGAGCCGGATCCCACCACACCGGCGGGCAACCTCGGAGCGGACGATGGAGGGTGCGCATGCAGTCTGCCGGGCCGCGAAAGCAATACGAACGGACTACCACTGCTAGCCGCCATCGCTGTTCTGTGGTGGCGCCGTCGGCAGTCGACACCGGAGAGCCGATGATCGCCGAACGAAAACCCTTCCGGCGCTCGTCGCTGCTCCCCTGCCTCGCGCTTTTGCTGTCGGGATGCGGCAGCGCGGACGGACAGGAGGTCGACACGGCGGAGCCGGATGGTCCAATCCGTCAGATCCAGCACGCCAGCTCGGTCGAAGAGGCCATCAACGCCGGTTGCTCGACGACTTCGGTGAAGGGACTGAGTGAGCAGATCGTCGACCAGATGAACTGCCTCATCCCGGGCGCCATGGCGGCGGTGCCCGACCGGCCGAATCTCACCCAAACGTCGGCAACCTTCGCATTCATGCAGACCCCCGCACGCGACGCGTTTGTCGACGCGCTCGACAACAACCCGGGCATGTCGATTCGAGTCAACTCGATGCTGCGAACGGTGGCTCAACAGTACTTGCTCTGGCGCTGGGCCCAGTCGAACGACTGCGGCATCGCTCTCGCAGCGACTCCGGGAAACTCGAACCACGAATCCGGTTTGGCGATCGATACGAGTCAATACTCCGAGTGGCGCACGGCGCTCGAGGCCCGCGGCTTCGAATGGTTCGGCGGCTCCGATGCCGTGCACTTCGACTACCGAGGCACCGGAGTCATCGATCTCAAAGGTCAGGACGTCATGGCATTTCAGATTCTGTGGAACGCCAATAATCCCGCCGACACGATCACCGAAGACGGTGTTTATGGCGCACAAACAGGTGCAAGACTGAGCCAATCCCCCGCCGAAGGCTTCCCGAACGGAGCCATGTGTTCTCCGCCCGGCACGGGGGGAACCGGTGGCACTCCGGGCGCGGGCGGAACGGCCGGAGTCGGGGGCTCACCGGGCACGGGCGGCGCGGGAACAGGCGGTGCTACAGGAACAGGCGGCGCCGTGGGAACAGGCGGCGGCGCGGGAACAGGCGGCGGCGCGGGAACGGGCGGCGGCGCGGGAACAGGCGGCGGTCCCGGTTCGGCGCTTGGTGATCCGGGGTGTAGCGCGGGACCCGACTGCAATCTGTGTGTCGGATGCCTCGACCGTTGTTTGTGCGAAACCGCGGACACCGCCGCCTGCCTCGACGTCTGTGCCGGCACGGGCACCGGCGGTAGTGGCGCCGCGCCCGCCGGAACGGGTGGCGGGTTCACGACGCCCGCCGACGACGGCGGATGCGCGTGCCGCGCCCCGGGCGAAGGACGCTCGACTGGCGGGCCATCGCCGGCGGGTCTCGTCGCCGCGGCAATGTTGGGAGTTGCCGCGCTTCGCCGTCGCCGTCTTTAGTGTCCAGCTAGAGCCGTCAGAGTTGGCGACGGCTATTCGTCGTCGTCGTCGTCGACCTTCTTCGGGAACACGCCCTTGTTTCGAGCCGCGTCGCACCCTCGGTCGACACCAGTGGTCCCGTCCTCGGTCTTGACGACCTTGAACTCGACCCGCCGGTTCTTCTCCCACGCCTTGGGATTGTGACCGGTGTCGAGAGGGCAATATTCGCCGTAACCCTGCGCGATGAGTCGATCGCGCTTCACCCCGCGGGACGCGAGCGCATTGACCACCGACTGCACACGGTCTTGGGTGAGCTTGAGGTTGTATCGGTCGCTCGAACGCTCGTCGGCATGCCCACCGACCTCGATGACCTCGAACTCGGGATGGTGCTTGAGCGTCGTGGCGACGGCATCGATGATTGGCATCGACTCGGGCTTGATTTCCGCGCTGTTGGTCTCGAAGAGAATCTTTTCGAGGATCAGGATGTCGCTACCCTCGATGATGACCTTGCCCTTGTCCGGACAGCCGTCCTCGTCATCGAGACCGTTGTAGGTCTCGGGATCGTTGGGGCAATCGTCCTTGGCGTCCGGGATTTGGTCCCGATCGTTGTCGGGCTCCGGGCAACCGTCTTCGTCCTCGAAGTTGTCCTTGTCCTCGGGATCGAACGGACAACCGTCGTCGACATCGAGAATGCCGTCTTTGTCGTTATCCGGATCGGGGCAACCATCTTTGTCCTCGAATCCGTCTTTGTCCTCCGGGTCGTCGGGACACTTGTCGCGGGAATCGAGAATGCCGTCTCCATCGCGATCGCCTTCGCTCGCCTCGGGGCAGCCGTCTTCGTCTTCGTCCCCGTCCTTGTCCTCGGGCACGTTCGGGCAGCGATCGTCGACGTCGAGAATGCCGTCGTTGTCGTTGTCGGGCTCGGGGCAGCCGTCTTCGTCCTTGAAACCGTCGAAATCTTCGGGGTCATCCGGACATTCGTCTTCATCGTCCTTGTACCCGTCACCGTCGCGGTCACCGATGCTCGGCTCGAAGACGAACCCGATGAAGCCGCGAACGTCCGCTGACTCGTAACCCGTGCTCCAGATCCCGGTACCGCCGCCAAGCATCAGAAAACTCTGACGCTCGATGAACAGCTTGATTCCGCCGACCGCCTCGTGGCTGAAAAGCTGGGCGGAGTCCGAATCGCCGGACACCAGGTAGGTGCCGTAGCTCTCGAGCACGAGGTCGAGACTCTGGAGGGCGCGCCAGGAAATCCCAGCTGAGTAGGTGACCTTGTTGCCACCCTCGAGGATGCCTTCCTCGAGCTGCGGCTGCCCCTGGGTATCGAGGCCAAAGCGCGAGTCGGTACCGCCATGAGCGCGGTACCCGGCATTGAGGCCTATCTTCGTCCGACCCGTGACGCCGAATCGGTGCTCGAAGATCGCTTGGGGCCAGTACCAGAAACCCGGATCCGCACCGAGGTCTCGAGCGGCGTTTGCCAGTGGCACGCCGGCTTGGACCGCCAGCGCGAGACCGGGCCCTTTTTCGACGCGTGTCAGCCGGAGCTTGCCGTGAAAAGAGAAGTTGCTGACTTTCTGCGCACCGAGCTGACCCGAGTTGTAGAGGCCGCCCCCAGCATCGTCACCGATCTGAAAGGCTTCGCTGCCGTTCATCAGGATGACGGGCAACGAGATGCCTATGACAGCCCAGTTGGCGAGGCCGTAGTTGAACTTGAACGTTCCTTGAAAGGAGTCCTCGACCAGGAAATCCGTGCCCGAGCCGGACTGCGACGGATTGTCGGGGTCAGGACCCGGCTCGCCGTCATTCGCCGTCGGCAAGATGCCCCTGCCGTAATCGAGAATCAGACCGAAGCTGATGTCGTTGGCGCCGAGGATGCTCGAGCCGTTCGTCGTGAAGAAACCCTTCGAGTCGATTGCGGGCCGAAACAGATGCGTGTCGATACCGTCGCGGTTCTGGGCCGGCGCGCGGTCCGCCTCGGTCGGCAGCTGAGCGGCGGCGTCGGGAGAAAAGCTCAGGGCCGTGATGGCCGCACAGGCTCCGAGTGCACGCCCCCACCAGGTCCTGACCCCCCTAGGCGTCGAGCTCTTCACGGTTACCTTTCCTCCCCGAAAACGGGCGAACCCTTTGAAATCCTTGACTTCGAGGTCGCCGCGGACACTACCACTCCGCAATTTACCGTGTCAACGAAGCTGCCCAGCGTCTGCGGGGAGCTACGCGGGGTCGAACGGCGTTATTCTGCGACGGCTTCGTGGCAGTTTCGTCCGCTAACAGGTCCTCGTTGCGTCTGCTGCGCGCGGCCTCGGCCGCATGCCTCATCGCCCATGCGCTACCCGCGAGCGCTCTCGACCCGGAGCCGACGACGAGCGAAAACGACGGGGCCGCGAAAGTACGTTCCCACGATCGCCGCGCGACATTCATCGCCGTTGTCGGCAGCTTGGCACTCGCGTTCGCCGCCGTGGGTCTGGTGCTGGTGGGCCGCAAACGAAAAAGCGAGCCTCGTACGGAAAAACCCCGGCGGGGCAAACCACCAAAACGACCCCAAAACAGAATGGTGTGTCTCACATGCCGACTCGAATACGAGCCCGGCTCCAGATACTGCACTGCTGACGGAAATCGCCTGGTCGAAGTCGACGACGACCCGCCTGCACGCGCCCCCAGTGGCGGCATCTGTCCGGCATGTCGGCAGGGCTTCGACCCCGGGGTGCAGCGATGCCCGGATCACGGCGAGGAGTTGATTCCCGTATCGGTCTTTGCGTCCTCTCGCGAAATCGAGAGCGGGACGCGAAGGATCTGTCCAGTGTGCGGAGCATCCGCCGTCGACGATGGTGAGTTCTGCGGCAGCGATGGCGCGGCGCTCGTTCCCGTGAACTAGCTAGCCGGAGTCCGCGGCGACGGCCGCGCGAGGAATCGAGCGACCGCGTAGCGGCAGCGCAGCTCTAAAACAGCTGCCCGTCGGGGCACTGTGCGCAGGGAAAACCGCTAGCGAAATTGTTTCCGTCGGAGTTGAGCGCGATGCAGTCTTGGGAAACTGGCGTGTCGCCGGGATTCACAACGAACCACTGACCGTAGAGGATGCACATTTCTTCGGTCGCTTTGTCGCCGAAGGTCAAAACCCCATCGGTGGTGTTGTTGTGGTTGCACTCGAACCGAAACCCTTCGCCGGCGCGAACCAATACGGGATCAGCAAAGAGGTGTCCCTGACCCCGATCGTAGTCGCGACTGGTGAAGACAAACTCGCCGTCGCGGGCGCCGCCGGCGAACCAAGCGTGAAAATCAGTGCCCCACTGGTGGGTATGCCGAGCGAGCCCATGCACCATGACGTCGGAATTCATGCGGCATTCCATCGTGTGCGTGACCTCGGAACGCGGCGGAATGTTGATGCTCAGGTTGTACATCCCGAAGCGGTAGACGGTTCGGTCGATCGATCCGGGCGGCGCGAAGTGCAGATTCATCAGGCTGCGTGCCGGCACCGGCGACGAGCCCGTATTCAAGTAGTGATAGTTGAACATGATCTTCTGACCGCCAGTGAGCCGGTATCCGACACCCGGCGGGAAGGTGCTGAGCGCATACCGCTCCTGCGAGCCCGCCAACGTCTTGAAGCCTTGTCCGTAGGGAACGCCACCGTTGTTGAGGCAGACTTCGACCTGCCCAGTCGACGAATTGAAGTCCGCTTCGGTGTCGGGCACCACCGCCCTCACATTGAGATGGTGACTGAACTCGGTCATCTGAAGCTCGACACGATCGATGAAGTACTCATCGTCTGGACCGCCCGGCAGAGCGACGATCTCGCAGTGCTCGACATCCTCACCAGGCTGAATCGTGAGCCCCACCGTTGTGACTTGGATTCCGTTGCCCGGTGGGGCCAAGTCCAGCCCCCCGGGTCCGGGCGCTCCGCCGGTCCCCACGCTGCCGCCCGCACCCGATCCGCCCGTACCCGGAGACCCTCCGGCGGCGATGGCCCCACCGGAGCCGGCGGTGGGATTCATCGAATCGGCGCCTCCGGAACACGCCGTCGCCACTGCTAGGCAGAGCACAGACAAGACGCAGCTTTCAGCGAATATGGTTCGGTCGAACATGTGCGCGAAAATTATCACGTTCGCCGGCCGGTCACGAAGCGCGGACGCACATGTCCGGCCAAACTCGGCTGGGATCGGTCACTTGGCGAGCATGGACGCGGACATTGCCTGTCCTAGCGGTGTCGCCACCGACTGCGGCCGAGGCTAGGCTCGCCCGGGTGCCGACGACCCTGACCGGAGAGGTCGAGCGAATCACGTACGAAAGTGAGGCAACGAGCTTCCGCGTTGTGCGCGTGGGGCAAGTCGAAGGAAAGGGGTCGGTCGTGCTCGTCGGGGTGTTCCCTGCGGTCGGGACCGGAACTCGGGTTCGAGCGACCGGGGACTACGTCGTGGACTCACGCCACGGCGAGCAGTTCAAAGTAGCGACCCTCGTGCCCGTGGCACCAGACACCCTCGTCGGTCTGGAAAAGTATCTTTCGTCCGGCGTCATCAAAGGCATCGGCCCCGCCTACGCCAAACGTATCGTCCAGGCGTTCGGCACCGAGACACTCGACGTCCTGGACAACGACCCGGGCCGCCTTCACCGCGTCTCCGGACTCGGGGCCAAACGGGCCGAGTCGATTCAAAGGGCTTGGGCATCCCAGCGGGTGATGAGCAACGTCATGGTGCTCTTGTCCACCCACGGGGCTTCGCCGGCTCTCGCCGCTCGCATCGTGGACAAGTACGGTGACCGCGCTGCCCAAGTGGTTCAACAGTCCCCCTATCGACTGGCGATGGAAGTCCGCGGAGTTGGATTCAAGTCTGCGGACAAGATGGCAAAAAGTCTGGGCATCGCCGGTGACCACCCCGAACGGGCCCAAGCAGGCGTGATGCACGTTCTCGGGGAGCTCTCCGACCAGGGGCACGTGATGAGCGACCGACCGTCTCTGGTGGAACGAGCCTCGCAGATGCTCGAAGTCGACGCCGGTCATGTCGAAGCTGCGGTCGACGCCTTGTGGGCATCCGGGCGCGTCGTCGTCGAGGACGATCTGGTTTTCACGGCGAAGCTGCATCAGGCCGAGTCGAGCGTCGCAGGACACCTCGACCGTCTCCTCGAAGCGCCAGCCACCGAGCTCGAGGGTCTCGACGCCGCGATCGCGAGCTTCGAACGACACGCCAACGTCGCGCTGGCGCCGCTGCAGCGCGAGGCGATCGAAGCCGCGGCGAAGCGCAAGGTCGTGGTCATCACGGGGGGACCGGGCACCGGCAAGACGACGATCGTGCGCGCCGTTCTCAGCGTGCTCGACAAGTCGGGTCTTCGGGTCGCGCTGAGCGCGCCTACCGGGCGCGCCGCGAAGCGATTGGCCGAAGCCACCGCGCACGAAGCCACGACAATCCATCGGCTACTCGAATTCGAGCCCCGAACACGTTCTTTCCAGCGCAACGACGAACGGCCGCTCGACGCGGACGCGCTCATCGTCGACGAGGCGTCGATGGTGGATATCAGCCTCGCCGATGCCCTGCTCGGCGCCGTCGGCAGCGCCGCACGCGTCGTCATCGTCGGCGACGCGGACCAACTGCCGAGCGTTGGACCCGGAGCGTTCTTGCGGGACGTGATCGCGAGCGGCGTCGTCCCGACGGTTCGCCTAGACGAGATATTTCGACAGGCCAGCGAAAGTGGCATCGTCGCCAACGCGCACCACATCCTGCGCGGCGAGAAACCCGAGGGCTCCGACGCGCCAGAAGGAGACTTTTTCGTCATTCCTAGAAGCGATCCCGTCGAGGCAGCAATGCTCATCCGGGAGCTGGTGACCCGGCGGATTCCGCAACGCTTCGGGCTGAATCCTCGCGACGACGTGCAGGTCCTCACCCCCATGCACCGAGGCCCCGCCGGCACGATCGCACTCAACGCGACGCTGCAAGAAGCGCTCAATCCTTCCGCAGCGTGCATCACTCACCGGGGAGTCAAGCTCGGAATCGACGACAAGGTGATGCAGACGAGGAACGACTACGAACGCGAAGTGTTCAACGGCGACGTTGGAGTCGTGCGCGCGGTCGACGTTCGAGAAAAGACGATCACGGTCCGATTCGACGAAAACCGACTCGTCGACTACGAGGAGTCCGACCTCGACGTCTTGACGCTGGCCTACGCGACGAGCATCCACAAGAGCCAGGGCAGCGAGTACCCAGCCGTCGTCGTGCCTCTGTTGACGGCTCACTTCGTCATGCTGTCGCGGAATCTTCTGTACACGGCGGTAACCCGGGCGAAGCGTTTGTGCTGCCTCGTGGCGGATCCAAGAGCTCTCGGCGTCGCCCTCGGGGAAACCCGCCGCGAGGACCGGATGAGCAAGCTAGCGGACCGACTGCGGGCGGCAGGTCGAGCCTAAAACGCCCGCGGACCCGAGCGAGGCGCACCTGCCACCGGCTGAGTTAGTATCCGCTCCAAATGACCGCCGGATCCCGACTTCACGCTCGCTGCGCCTGCGCCGGCGCCGCTGCACCATTCGTACTCGCTGGTACCGAGCGACAGTACGAGCGCTCGCGACCCTTCTCGATCCGCCACCTCAAGCTGGATCTCGTCGTCGACATGCCGGGCAAAGCGGTCTCCGGCACGGCAACGGTCGACTTCGACCGCGTCGCACCAAACGAGAACGAGCTCGTGCTCGACGCCATCGGCTTCGACCTCAAGCGCGTTCGGCTCGACACCGGGCGAGGCGCTGTCGACGCGAAGTACCACTACGACGGCGATCGGATCACGGTATCGATCCCGACCACGGCCAAGACGGGCCGGTTGCTCATCTCGTACCGTGCGAAGCCGCGTCGGGGGCTGTACTTCCTCGAACCCGACCAATGGGTGACGGAGCGGCCGGTGCAGGTTTGGAGCCAGTGTCAGGACGAAGACGCGCGTCACTGGTTCCCCTGCCACGACAAGCCGAACGTCAAGATGACGACCGAGCTGCGGGTGAAGGTCCCCCGAGGTTTCGTTGCGCTTTCGAACGGTGAGCTCGTGACTAGCCAGACGCCGAAAGGCACGAACCGGCTTTGGGTCTATCACTTCAAGATGGATCAGCCGCACCCGAGCTACTTGATGACTCTGGTCGTCGGCAAGTTCGACATCCTCGAAGACCGTGCGGCCCGAAACGACAACGGCGGCGTACCCGTCGTGTATCTGGTGCCCCCCGGTCGTGAAGACGACGGCTGGCGCACATTCTCCGAGACGCCGAGAATGATCGAGCTGTTCGGCAAGCTGACCGGAGTGCCCTATCCGTGGAGTCGCTATTCCCAGGTGGTCGTCAGCGACTTCATCTTCGGGGGCATGGAGAATACGACCGCAACCACGATGTACGAGCACATCCTGCTCGACAAACGCTCGGCGATCGACATCACGAGCAACGATCTCATCGCCCACGAGCTCGCGCACCAGTGGTTCGGCGACTTCGTCACTTGCCGCGACTGGTCTCACGGGTGGCTCAACGAAGGTTTCGCCACCTTCTTCGAACACGTCGAACGCGAAGATCGCCTCGGGCGGGACGAGTACGACTACGGAATCGAAGGGGACCTGTCCAGCTACTTGGGGGAAGCCAGCTCGCGGTACATGCGGGCGATAGTTTGTCGCGACTACGAAGAGCCCATCGATCTCTTCGACCGCCACCTGTACGAAAAGGGCGGTCTCGTCTTGCACATGTTGCGGCGGGAGCTCGGCGACGAAGTCTTCTGGCGGGGCGTCAACATCTACTTGAAGCGTCACGCGCGAGGCATCGTCGAGACGAATGATCTGCAACGCGCGCTCGAAGAAGCGAGTGGACTGTCGCTCGAGCAGTTCTTCGACCAGTGGGTGTTCCGCCCGGGGCACCCGTCCTTGCGGGTGAAGATCTCGTGGGCGGACGGGCTACTGAGCGTGCAATCCAAGCAGACTCAGAAAACCGGTGATGTGGCGGTCTTCGCCTACGAGCTCGAAATCGAGGTGGGTCTGGCGACCGGGAAAACTCGCCGCATGAAAAAGAGAGTGACGACGGCCAACGACACTCTGGTGGTGAGTCTGCAGGATCGACCGACGTGGGTCGCGTTCGATCCGAACATGCGTGTGGCGGCCAACGTGGCTGTCGAAGCCCCCAACGACATGCTCCGCACCCAGCTCGAGAAGGGGAGCTCGCCGCGAACGCGTTGGGCCGCTGCGCAGGCTCTGGCGAAACGCGACGACATGAGGACCATCGACGCCCTAGGCAGGTGCCTGAAGAAGTCGAGCGAGAAGTGGATGGTCCGCGCCGAGGCGGCGACCGTCCTGGGCCGCATCGGCGGCGACGACGCTTTCACGTGGCTCGAAAAGTCCGCATTCACACCCCACCCCAAAGTGCGCCGCGCCGTCGCCGCGGCCCTCGGCAACCTGAGGAGCGAGGCCGCCGCCAAGACCCTCGTCAAGCTCGCGCGCAAGGATCGTAGTCACGTCGTCCAAGCCGCGGCCGCCCGCGCCCTCGGACGGACCCGCCAACCTCTCGCCCTGAAAACCCTGACGTCGATGCTCGACCAACCATCATGGGCGGACGTCAAGCGCGCTGGCGTGCTCGATGGTCTCGCCGCCTTGCGGGACGAGCGAGCCATCGAACCCGTGTTGGAGCGGACCCGCTACGGCATACCGACCCGAGGGCGCCGGGCAGCCATCGCCGCGTTGCCCCGGCTCACCGACTCGAAACGCGTGCGCGAGCACCTCGAAGACCTCTTGGCGGACGACGACCCCCACCTCAGAATCGAAGTCGTGAAGGCGCTCGAAGCGATGGGCGCGCCCGAGGCGCGCATCGCGCTCCGACGGCAGCTCGCCAGGGACCTCGACGGGCGAGTTCATCGCCGGATTCGTGAGGCGCTTCGCGACCTGACTGACCGACAGGCCACCGAGCGACGCAGGACACGCGACGAGCTCGAGCAGGTGAAAAACGAGCTCGGCGAGCTGAAGGTACGGCTCGCCAAGATCGAAGGTGAATCCGGAGCGAAGAATGGCAATGACAAGAACGGCAAGTCCGCTGAACCCAAACGCGCCAGCAGGAAAAAGGCGGCGGCCCGTGGCCCGCGGCCCAAAGAACGCAAGAGACCACGACGAAGCTGACTTTCCTCGGAGAAGTGCGTGAGCGACGAAGAGCCACTGAAAATCGAACGGCGAGGGAGTATCGCCCTCCTCACCATCAACCGCGCCGAGCGTATGAACTCACTCAGCCGCGCCACCCTGCATGCCTTCGTGGGCGCGAAGCGCATCCTCGACGAGAGCGATATCCGAGCGATCGTGCTCACCGGCGCCGGCGACAAGGCGTTCTGCGCGGGGGCGGACCTCAAGGAACGAAAAGGCATGGCGGAAAACGACGTGCGCGCGCAGGTGAAACTGTACCGCGAGGCGTTCGGATGGCTGGACGACGCGCCAGTTCCGGTCATCGCTGCCATCAACGGCGTGGCGCTCGGCGGCGGGCTCGAGTTGGCGCTCGTGTGCGATCTGCGTGTAGCTGCGCCCAACGCGATCCTGGGTCTACCCGAGGTCACGATCGGCATCATTCCTGGAGCAGGCGGCACCCAACGCCTACCGCGGCTCGTCGGCGAAGCTCGCGCCAAGGAGTTGATCTTATTCGGGACCCGCTTGACCGCCGAGCGGGCGCTAGGCTTGGGCATCCTGAACCGAGTCACCGAGAGTGGAAAAAACGTGGTCGACGACACCCTCGAGTGGATTGAACCGCTGTCTCGCGGCGCACCAATCGCGCAACGCTCCGCCCTCGGCGCCATCGACGACAGTTTCCGCGTTCCCCTCGAGGCCGGGCTCGAACTCGAGCGCCTTCACTACGACGAGTGCTTGACCAGCGAGGATCGAGTCGAGGCACTCGCCGCCTTCGCCGAAAAGCGCAAACCGGTCTTTCGAGGAAGGTAGACCCGTCAGAGTAGCAGTTGGCAAGCCCTCAAGACGTCGATCGTGGTGACGATTCCGACGAGTTCTCGACTCTCCCGAGAAACTACACCGACCGCGTCGAGCTTGGTCTCCAGCATCAAGCGGGCGACGCCCCCGAGCTCGGTGTCGCGGTAAACGAACACCGGCTCTTGGACGAAGACCCTGCCGATCGCCTGTCTCAGCTGAGGATCGACGGTGGGAGTGCCTGAAACGTGCGCGGCGTGCATGAAGCTCCGGAGATCGTGCGCGGTCACGATGCCAACGAGCTCACGACCTTCCACTATCGGCAAATGGCGGGCGTCGAGCTCCATCAACTGCTCGATGACTGCTCGGGGGGTGCGTCCGCGCCGCAGATAGTGCGCGCTACTCCGGTGGGTTGACGAACACTCGTGGCTCGCCCTTTTTCGGAACGACGAGCTGCACGATGGCGAGCTTGCGGAGGGGACGCCTTTTCTGCCCGACTTTGCCAACACCCCAAAGTCCCGTCATCAGTTTGAGGGTCGTGCCGCGCTTGAAAGCCTTCTCACCCTTGGTCGGAAATTCTCGCGCAAACGTCATCGAATCTCCATCCGTGACCACCACGTCGTCTTCACCGTCCCGCGTGTCCCCGGTCTTCTCGACGTTGCCATTTTTCGTGACCTGCGCCGCAAACATCAGCGGGCCGCGGGCCGGGCTGAGAAGACTCTGGTCGCTCCCATCGGCGCTGGCCTCGACCTTGACTCGCACACCCCATGCGCTCCCTCTCTTCGCGACCTCGGCCTGGACGAGCAGCGTCAGCCCTTCGACCTCCACCTCCAAGCCGTCGCCGGTCACACGATAGTTGACCGTCCGTTGCCGGTTTTCGTCGACCGGGGGATCCGCCGCCTCCTCGTCGGGTGGAGGCGGACCTTCGCCGGCGGCCTCTGCCGCATCGATCTCTTCCTCGGTCGGCAACTCGTCAGGTGCCGCAGTCGGATCGACCGCGCCAGGCGTGGCGCCGCCCGCCGGGTCGGGTGCCTCCGGCGCCGGCTGAGCCGCGCCGCAAGACAAGGCCAGGAGCGCCAACAAGATCGAAAACCGCGGGCTCATGTTTGTTCGAACTCCTTTTTAGCCGCACTGAGCAACGATTCGTCCTCCAAAAGATCCACGACGGTGCGCGCCATCGCTTTCGCGGCGACCAACATCGTGTCGAACCCGCGTTCGCTGCGGGCACACGCAGCGAACCGGTGCTCGTGACAGGTGCTCTCTCCTTCGTCGCAGATGGCAAGGTAGGGGTGAATGGACGGCACCACGTGGCTGACGTCGCCCATGTCGGTCGAGCCCGCGCCCACGTTTTCGTCTCGGTCCCGCGGTCGCCGCCCCAAGGCTTCGAGCGCATTTCCGAAACGACGCGCCATGGTCATGTTGTTCTGCATGTCCCGATAGCCTTCGCGGGTAGAGAGCTCGACTTCGACGCCGCAAGCCATCGCCGCCCCCTGGGCGCAACGTTCCACGATTTCACGGATGCGTGCGAGCTCGGCGACGTTCGGCGCCCGCACGCTGAATTCGCAGGCAGCCGCCTCCGGGATGATGTTCACCGCCTGACCCCCGTTCGTGATGAACCCGTGAACACGCACACCGTCCCTGAAGTGCACACGCTGCCCGTCGATCAGTCGGAACGTTTCCATGCACGCCGTGAGCGCGCTCTTGCCGACCCAAGGCGCCATCGCCGCGTGCGAAGGCACTCCGCGGAAGCTCATTTCGATCCAAACACTTGCGAGCGCGGGGTGGGCGAGCAGGTCCCGATCGAAGGGGTGGTACATCATCGCAGCGTCGATTCCGTCGAAGACCTTAGCGTCGATGAGTCGGATCTTGCCTCCCCCGCCCTCCTCGGCGGGCGTGCCGATGATCTGAACGTTCCCGGGCAGACTGCTCGCATGCTTGGCCAGCGCAAGGAACGCCCCGACCGCACCGGCGGCGATCAAGTTGTGACCGCAGGCATGACCGATTTCCGGAAGCGCATCGTATTCGGCAATGATCGCGATCGTCGGGCCCGGCGCCCGTGCGGTCGCAGCTCGCAGCGCCGTCGCGAGACCGCCCGTTGGGCGCTCGACCTCGAGGCCGCTTGCTTTCGCAAGGGTTTCGGCGATCCAGGCAGATGCCTGATGCTCCTCGTATCGGAGCTCCGGGTTTTCGTGGATGCGGCGCGCCAGATCGGTCAAAACGGGCGCAAGCTCGTCCACGGTCTGGTCTAGGGAGGCTCGATCGAGGGGCACAGCGGTAGGATAGACGAGATGCGGTCGAAGCGCGGGAAGCCTTGGAAACACGACTATCGAAGCCTGAAAACCACGGCGCTCCTGGTCCTGTTCACGAGCGTCGGCTGCGAGGAGGCCGCCAAGCCGCGCCCGACCGCGCCATCGACCAGCGCATCCGAGAGCGTGACCCCCGAGTTCGAGCCCAAGAAGGTCGAGCACCGGGCAACCGCCATGGGCACGACGATCACACTCATCTCGTACACGTCCCCGACCGTCGACGAGCCAAAAACTCGGCAGGCGATGGAGCACGCGATCGAAGAGCTCATCAAGCTCGAAAATCTGATGACCTCGTGGCGGGACGACAGCGAAGTCGGCGCCATCAATCGCGGAGCGGGCACGTTCGTGAAAGTCAGCCCGGATACCCGGCGGGTAATCGAAAAAAGCCTATGGGCAGGCAAGGTGTCAAACGGCACTTTCGACATCACGTTCAAGACGATGAGCGATCTCTGGCGATTCGGATCCGCCGCCGAGCCGAACCCCAAACCCCCGGACCGCGCCGAGGTCGAGAAACTGAAGAAGCTGGTCGACTATCGGAAAATCGAAGTCGACGCGGACGCTGGCACCGTCAAGATCGCCCAGGGGACGAAAATCGGGTTAGGCGGCATCGCGAAGGGCTACGCGATCGACCGCGTAGCCGACGTATTGCGAGCCGGCGGCGTCACGAGCTTTTTGGCTCAGGCGGGCGGTGATCTCTACGGCGCCGGACGAAAACCCGACGGATCTTCCTGGTCCGCAGGGATCCGTGATCCCCGGGGCAGCGACGGGAGCTATTTCGCCACAATACCGCTCGAAAACCACGCATTCTCGACGGCGGGCGACTACGCGCGCGCCTATGTGCACGAGGGGCGGCGCTATCACCACATCATCGATCCGCGAACCGGCTATCCCGCCACTGCCAGCCGGAGTGTGACCGTATGGGCAAAGACGGCGTTTATCGCAGACGTCGTCGACGATGCCGTGTTCATCCTCGGACCGACTAAAGGTCTCGCGCTGGTCGAGTCCTTGGAAGACGTCGGCGCGGTGATCGTCGACGAGAAGAACCGAGTTCACGTGAGCGAGCGGCTCCGAGACAAGGTGAAGATCCAGCGACAACCGACCGACGGGATCTGACGCGGGCGCGTAAAGGCCGCTAATCTTCGTCGTCGAACTCGTGGCTTTCGGGAACTTCGTCGAGCCCCTGCCCGCCCTTGACGGGAATCGAGCGCGCCGCCCCAATCTTCTCGAGCACCACAGCCAGACCCTCGCGATCGCTCACGACTGGCAAAAAGGTACGCGTCCCGTCCCAGAGGTCGAAGGCGATACTCCGCGTGGCGAGGTCGATTCCATCGATTTGCGGCCATCGGTAACGTTGAATCCGCGGCCACCCCAACCCCACGACCTCACGGCACTCGACACCATCGGGGCGAACTCGAACCCCGCGCATGCTCGTCCGGACGACCGCTGCGAGGGCGCTCAGTACCAGAATGATGGCAAAAGGCCGTGATCCAAGCGGGCGGTGCACGTCTCGCTCGACGACGTAGACGAATTGCCACGAGTCCGTCGGGCTCGACTCGGCGAAAGCGATGAAAAGCCCGAACAACAAGGCCAGCGCGAGGTAGATGAGCGACGGGATCCGCTTCGCAAAGGGCGGCCCATATACCGACTCCGTTGGTCGGTACGTCATGTCGAAACCCGGGGGCCGTGATTGCCGCGCCATCGATTGATGGAAACTAGCGCGCCCCGATTCCTTGGGAAAGCGGGGGCAGGAAAAGCGAGCCTTGCTACGGGTCCACGAGAGCGTTAACTGAAAATCGACAGAGGGCGTTCGCAGGAACAGCCCGTCGATCACCCATCGGAGCGTCCACAATGAAAATTTTCATCGACACGGGAGACGTGGCGGAAATCAAAGAGGCGGCAGCCATGGGGGTGCTCGACGGCGTCACCACCAATCCATCGCTGCTCGCCAAGGCGGGCAAGGCGACGGAACAGGCGATCGCGGAGATCTGCGAAATCGTAGACGGCCCGATTTCCGCGGAAGTAGTGGCCACCGACACCGAGGGCATCCTGCGAGAGGGACGCGAGCTGGCGAAGATCCACCCGAACGTCGTCGTGAAAGTCCCGCTCATCCCCGACGGTCTCAAGGCGGTCAAGGTCTTCAAGGAAGAGGGCACACGAACCAACGTCACGCTCTGCTTCTCGGCAACTCAAGCACTGCTGGCGGCAAAAGCCGGCGCTTCGTACATCTCACCGTTCGTTGGGCGGCTGGACGATATCTCCGACGACGGTATGGCGCTCATTCAACAGATCGTGACGATCTACGAGAACTACGGGTATGACACCGAGGTGCTCGTCGCGAGTGTGCGCTCGCCGATGCACGTCGTCGACGCGGCAATGATCGGCGCACACGTGGCAACGATGCCGTTCAAGGTCATCGGCCAGCTCGCGAAACATCCACTGACCGACATCGGGCTCGCCAAGTTTCTCGAGGACGCCAAGAAGATCCCCAAGGGCTGAGAAGCCCCATGCCGACTTCGGTGCTGCGGCGCGCCCCGGGCTCTCCATCGCTGAGTCGCGCTCGGGTGCGAAAGCTGGGAGACGCCATGCTCGATGCCCTGGGCACACCGGGCTCCGAGCTGAGCGTTCTGCTGACTAACGACGAAAAAATCCGTGCTTTGAACCACGAGCACCGGGGCAAGAATCGTCCCACCGACGTGCTCGCGTTCCCGCAAGGCGAGGCCGTTGGGGGGGCAACGCCAATGCTCGGCGATGTCGTCATTTCCCTGGATACCGCGGAAAGGCAGGCCCGCGGGCGGGGCCGGGACCTCCTGGAGGAAGTCCGCCTGCTGCTGGCTCACGGACTGCTGCACCTTGTCGGTCACGACCATTCCGAGCCGACCGAGGCTCGACAGATGCGCCGGGAGACCCGCCGACTGGTCGCTTGGACGAAAAAAAACACCGCGCAGAGCTCTGGGGGCGCCAAGCCCCGCGGGGCTCTGCCGAGGCCACGACGAGCGCCGCGCAAACACCGCTGAAGAGGCTCCGGTAGGAGGTGCGAGATCACCCATAACGTGCCGCCTCTCCTCATGAAGCTACGATGCGCGACGGTGGATGACCGCGCGTCGCCGGCCGTGGTTTTCGGCGCGTTCCGGGCGGCGCCGGCCGGGCCGATCGACGGGGAGGCAGAAAAAACGCCCGATCCGCGCACCGCCGTAGGGTCTTTTCGCTTGAAAGGATGGAAACCGCTTGTTACTGCTCGCCCAGCCTCGCGACGCAGCGATTTCCAAGGGTTTCGCTGGCCTGAGCGGGTGGCTGACGGCGTTCCAGACAAAGGTTTCGTACAGGAGGAAAGAGGCGGATGGCTGGTAAAAGGCTGACCAAAGCGCAGGTAATCACGGAGCTCGCCAACGCGACTGACCTCGACAAAAAGAGTGTCAATCGAGTGTTCGACGCGCTCCAGGATTTGATTCGGAAGCAGCTCTCGCCGCGTGGCCCGAGCGAATTCGTCATTCCGGGGCTGGTGAAGCTCCGAGTGGTGAAAAAGCCGGCAACGAAAGAGCGGCAGGGCATCAACCCCTTCACCAAAGAGCCCATTACGATCCCGGCCAAGCCGGCGAGTAAAAAGGTCCGTGCGACGGCCCTCAAGGCTCTAAAAGACCTCGTTCAGTAGCACGGCAACGAGCCACCGCTCCAAAGACGAGTGGAATGTCCCCGACTCTCGCAAGAGGGTTGGGGATGTTTCGTTTTGTGCGATCGACCCGAAACTCTACCAGTAAAACGTCACGCCGCCGCGGAGCAGTCCACCGCCTGAGGTGTTCGTGGTTCGGCCGGTATCGGGATCGACGAACTCGGGCTCGAGCCGAGCGGCCTCGTCGGTCCGACCCCGCACGAAGCCAACGAGATCGAGATTGATCGCTACCTTCTTGCTAACGCGCCACTCGAACCCGAGCCCGAGCTGGCCGCCGAAGTAGCTGTAGTCGCGATTCTCCAGGAAAAAATCGGACCTCTCGGTACCGTTGTCGAGCCGCGTCGTGAGCACGGTTTCGACGTCCACGTCAGCACGACTGAACGAGAAACCGCCGATTGTGTAGACCTGAAACCGGTCCTTCGGATTGAAGTAGACGATGCCGCTGAAGGAGAGGGCGCTCTCTTGGCGGTCGAAACCGTTGTAGTCCACGCCGGCGAGAAAATCGGCGCCGATGTCGAGCGCGAAGTGCGGAATGGGACGGTACCTCAGGCTGAACCCGAGCCCGTACATCCCGGCGTCGTCAGCCTCGTCGCCATCGCCCATGAAGAGACCTTCGAGGCGGACGTTGAAGCCCCACTCCGTCTTCTTTCGCTTGCGAGCCGGCGGTTTCGGCTTCTTGGCGCGGCGGTCGATGATGATGGGGGGAGGTGTGTCGGCGGGGTAGTAGACGACCACGGGGGGCGAGTCCGACCCGACGTCTTCGGGCAGCTCGACTGCCGCGGGAGCCGCAGGACGCTCGTCGTCGGCGCGGGTGTCGTCCTCGCCGATTTCGTCGATGGGCTCGTCGTCGCAGAACCAACCGCCCGGAGGACACTCCTCCGCGTCTTCGTCTTGGGCCAGCGCCGCGCTGGCCACGGCTAGGCATAACGCACTCGTCAAGAAGGCAGCGGACGTCCGCATGGGCGAAATTCCTTTTTCGGAGCCGGCGCCCGCGCGTTAGCGCGGGCCTCGGAAGAGACCGGCCCCAAGAGGTTAGCAACCCCGGTGCCAGTTGCCAGCCGCTCGAAGCCTCCCCGAAAGCCGCCGAAAACCGCGACGAAGCGGGGAGCGCGTGTAGCAGCGTTTACACCCGTGTGACGCTCGGAATACTCAGGAGACGCATATGGCCGTCGTCACAGTCGAGCCGGGGCGGGTGCGGCCGCTCTGGGCCGGCCACCCCTGGGTGTACGCGCAGGCGGTCCTGCGAATCGAGGGCGGAGCCGCGCCAGGCGACGAGGTCGAGGTCGTGGATGCGAGCGGCAATTTTTTAGGTCTCGGACTCTATTCTCCCCAGTCGGCCATTCCGGTGCGGATATACGCCCGTGAGCGCGGCCGGCACGTGGATGCAAGCCTGCTTCGTGAGAGGCTCTCCCACGCGATCGAGTTGCGCCGGCGGGTGGGCCTCCCGTCCCCGGAAACGAATGCGTATCGCGTAATGCACGCCGAGGGAGACGGTTGGCCGGGGCTCGTAGTCGACCGGTTCGGCGACGATCTCGTCGTGCAACTGACCACCATCGGGACCAAGCGCCGGGAAGACGCAGTGTTGGACACGCTCGAAGAGCTGCTTCAGCCTCGCTCGATCGTGGATCGCACACCGGTTTCCATGGCCAAGCGAGAAGGGTTCGACCCGGCCGGGGGCGTCGTCCGCGGCAAGGCGTCCGACGCGCTCGAATTCGTCGAACGCGGACTCGAGTTTCGCCTCCCGCTCGCGCTCGGTCAGAAGACCGGATACTACGTCGACCAACGCAATCTCCGAGAACGGGTCGAGGCGCTCTCGTCGGGGAAAACGGTATTCGACGCTCATACCTACGTCGGCAGCTTCGCGATGGCTGC
>JAJDAH010000424.1 GCA_029261965.1 Polyangiaceae bacterium | reverse complement strand
GGTGCCGCAGCTTGCGGACAAGACGCCGGATCAGATCTGGGGCGACCATCTCGACGACGTCGGCGTCGGGACCGGACAAGGTTTCGGCTCGGGCCACGGGAGGCTCGGCGGCAGTCACCGCACCCGCGCACCACGTGTTCGCATGGGCCGCACGAGCATCAGCGAAGCGGAGAGTCAGGAGATCAGCATCGGGAACCTCGCGGACATCGCTCAGGCCACCGGCGTGGAAAGCGGTGCTCTGTTCAGCTATCGGCTCGCAAAAACGCTCGACCTGCGTGCCCACGGCTCGGCACTGGTGCCGTTCACACGGGCCGAGGTCGAGGCGCGTCGCTTGACTTGGTTCGACGGTGACGAGGGCCAGGGACGAAGCGCGGCACGCGTCGTGAACTTGACGGGTCAGACCCTGCCAACGGGGCCCGTCACGGTCTACGAAGCGACGGGCTTTTCGGGGGAGACCGGCCTCCGGCGGCTCAAGCCTCGCGAACGGGCGTTCGTGACGTTCGGTGTGGACCTCGACGTCGAGTTCGAAGTGCTCGAAGCGACGAGCAAAGACGAGATCCGCAAAGTCAGATTCGAAGATGGCCGGCTCCGCGAGCACTTCGTGCGCCACCACGAGCGGGAGTACGAGTTCGAGAACCGAAGCGGAGCCGTCCGAACCGTCTACGTGGTCCTGTACATCGTGAAGAACGCCACCGTTGCCGGCGTCGACGCCACCGACTTCGACGAAGAAAAAGGCCAACCCCTGGCGGTGTTCAAACTGGCGCCGAGCAAGAAGGTGAAGCGGCAGGTTCAGATCGACGAAGCGCTCGAGCGCTCCACCACACTCTCGAGCCTTCGGTCGGAAAAGACGCGGGAGATGTCGAAGATCGCCACGCTTTCCGCACACGAGCAGAAGACGCTAGGCAAAGCTGCCGACCTGCTCGAAGGAGTCGAGAAGATTCGTGAGGAGCGTCAATCGACCGAAAAGGAGATCGCCCGGCTCAAAGAGGATCTCGAGCGGATGCGGGGACACCTCCAGGCGCTCGGCGACAAGAGCGGGTCGCCAGCGGGCGCGAATCCCCTGGTCACTCGCATTCTCGAGCTCGAGGATTCCCTCAGCAAGTTGAGTCGCAAGCTCGAAACGTTCGACGAAGCGGTCGAGTCGAAGCTCGAGGAAGTCGAGGCCGAGCTTTTGAAGCTCAACGACGCGGCTGTGGAGTCGGCTACTCCGCCGAAGCTGTAGACGGCCGCCGCGCGCGCACGTCGGTGAAGAGCGCGATGACATAGAAGAACGCGGCCACGAGAACCAGGGCCCGAAACCCGATGAGCATCGAGGTGTATTCGAGTAGACCGCCGGCCATCGCGCCAAGGAGATTCGACGCCAAGGCGCGATCCGCGGACCCGGTTCGGTCGAGACTCAGCGCGAACACGGTGCCACTGGCGAACAGCGGGAGTGACACGAGCAGCGTGGCCGAGAGCACCGCGATGGGCAGCGGCAACCCGGCGAAGCTGCCGACGGGGACGACGAAGCTCAGAACGAGCGTTGCGGCGAGCGCCAAGTAGACCGACCGTGGGAGCATCGTATTTCCGGTGCGCGCCAGCCGTGCGCCCAAAGAAGTGGCCAAGAGCGCCATCGTCAGTACGCCGGCGAAAACGGCGGAAGTGACCGCCCAGGTCGAGCCGATGAGAACCGCGAGCACCGAGAGCCCGCGGGTCTCGAGCAGAAGGAAACCAGCGCCGAGCGCGAAAAAATGAAGATCGACCCCGCGGTTGCCCTTTCCGGAAACGCCGCGCACCGTCAGCAGCGCGATCAGCGCCATGATCGCCATGGCGACGAGGTAGTCGACGGGAATCGTGCGTCGGCTCAGGTACACGAACGGCCAATCGTCTTCGAGAAGAGTCGAGCCAACGGTCAGCGGTTTGCCTTCGGGGACCGGATCGCCGGAGGCGTAGATGAAACCGATGGGATGAAACACGTGGTCCGAGACGACGAGGGGGCGCTTGTCGAACGCTGCGGCGAGGGTCGAGCGCATTCGGTCGAAGAACCACGGGGTTCCGACCGCGTGGCTCACGAACATCACGCCACCCGGGGCGAGTCTCTGCCGGGCGAGGGCGAAGCTCTCTTTGGTGAACACGAACGAATCGAGCCGCACCGTGCTGCGGCTGCTCATGAGAACGTGGGAATCGAGAAGTCCGAACAGGATGGTGTCGTATCGACGATCGGTCCGAAGCAGAAAGCTGCGGGCATCGTCGACGTGCACCTCGACGCGGGCGTCCGAATATGGCCGTTCGGGGTGCGCGGCGCCGAGTCGGAGGATCTCGGGATCGATTTCGACGGCATCGACGTGAGTCGCGCTCGCCCTGAGCGCGGCCGCCACGTCGTTTCCCGCGCCCGCGCCGAGCACGAGCACGCTTCCGGCGGGCTTCTTCACCCGAAACGGAGTGTCGTACTGAATTTGCGTGGCCCGGAGCGCGGGGTGCTTGGCCACCGCTCGCTCGCTCAGGTCCACCGGTTTCTGATACGAGTCCTCGTTGACCCGAATCACGAAACCTTCTTCTTTGGGCAGCTCGACGATTCGGCGGCGCTGCTGCTCGCTCAGGGTCCGCAGCTGCCATTCGGGGACGATCCCCTCTTTCGGGTCGAGACGAAGCGTTCCGGTGCTGATCTTCTGGTAGGGCGACCACGTCGAGTCGCGCGTCGCCCGCCACGAAAGCACGACGACGGCCACGACGGCGACGAGGCTCACGGCGCGCCAGACCGAACGCGCGTCGAGCACACCCACGAGCGTGAAACAGGCGGCCAACAGCATCCACGACCAAGGCGGACTCGCGACGGCCGACAGTACGAAAAAGACGGCGATGCCGAGCAGGCTGCCGGCGATGTTGAGCCCATAGCGCAGGAGTGGTCCATCTCCGTCGAGAGTTCGACCGACGTAGTGCCCGAGGGGCGCAAAGCAGCACGCGAGCACGAAGAAGCTCAGGGCTAGAAAAACTTCGAGCGGAAGCTCGCGCCCCGCTTCCCGAAACTCGACAAAAAGAAAATGCTCGCTCGTCGGCAAGACCCGAAGCGTCGTGCCGAGCTCGGTGATGCCGACGACGGTGAGCAGCGCGAGGGGCGCTAGGCGCGACAGCCAGCGCAGGCTGGGCCACCGTCGGGCGGCGATCATTCCGACGCCGAAGCCCAGGAACGCGGCGAGCAATACGAAGTTGGTGAAGTACCCGAGCACCCGCATCTGCCCCGGCACGTACCGAATCAGCGCGAGCTCGACGAACAGCGTCGCGGCCCCGCCGAGCACGATGGTCGCTGGGGTGCCGACGATCACTGCCGGACGCGCTCCGGGCGCGCGCGGCTCGCCACGTTCGGATCCGGGTGGGTCAGTCAAGCCGGCGCATTATGGCCCTACGCGCCCGGGCTGCCGAAATAGGCGTGCTTCCAGCGCGGACGCGATTCCGTGATCGATTGCCGTGCTGCCCGCGATCTTCGGGGCATCTCGAAGGAGTCCATCAAGGCGGCTCGTCTTCGGTCCGACGTCGAAGCCAGATACATCCTCCCGGCCCGAGACTGGTCGTGGCCGGGGTGTGTCTCCTGTCGGGGCTCCCGTCAGGGCATTCCGCTTCGCTCGACTTGCACGAAGTTGAACGGCGTCGAGGTGAGGTCGTCGGCGTATTCGGCCACGTCTTTGAGATAGAAGCCGAACAGTGCGGTTTCGTAGAAGTTCGTCACGTCGTGCACCATCTTCGAGTCGATGAAGGGCCCGCCGCAGCCGTCGCCGAAGTCGGGGATGAGCTCGCAGATGATCGTGAACGAGAAGTGCCCCGCGGATTCGACCCGCAGCAGCATCTTCGGGCCCGCGGAGTTTTGGTACATCGTTTCGATGAACTGGTTGCCCACGGCGGTCACGGTGGCGTCGTCGGTCGCTAAGAAATGCATCGTCGGGTTCGTGACGACGTTCGGGAAGCTCGTCGTACCGCCTGCGGTCAGCGGCGCCCCCACATCGAAGCGCGGGTCTTCTCCCATGGCGCGCAGCGTCGTCACGCCTCCGAAGGAGTGTCCGCTGATGCCGACCAGCTCGACGTCGACTCTCCCGGTGAACATGCCGTCGGGGTCGCTCTGATCGAGCTCGGTCATCACGTCGACGAGGAACCTGACGTCGGCCACGCGATCCACGAGTGTCTCCTCGGTGAGCCCCGCGAGGTTGTTGCCGAGGGTGTTGAACGTGTGATCCGCGCTGATCACCACGTACCCGTGGGACGCCAAGTGGGTAGTGAGGAAAGACGACTGGATGTTGACGCCGCTGTTGCCGTGAGAAAAGACGACCAGAGGGAAGCGCCCCTCTCCGGCGATCATTGCGTTCTCGACGCCGCCTTCACCAACGGCCGAACCGGGCTGGCCGCGCGCTGATTCGCCTGCCGGATACCAAATAACCGTTGCCAGAGTGCGCTTCTCGCCCATGCCGAGCCGCTCGTCTCGCGACTCGTCGACCAGGCTCTTCGCGAGCACCCCCACCTGGAATGGACCGCGCTCGCCGGGGGGATCGTATTGGAACCGCGGTGCGCCCGTGCCGCCACCGGTGCCTGGAGAGCCGGCGGTGCCTGGAGAACCAGCGGTGCCCGAGGTTCCAGCGGATCCGCCGACCCCGTCGTCGGAGCTCCCGCTGCTTCCGCAGCCGAGCGCCAAAGTAGAAGCAAGGATGACGAGCTGGACGCGCAAGGACATGCGCCGAGTATAACCCTTGCGAGCGACTCAGGGGCAGCGGCTGACGATCTCCGCGCCCGCCGCTGCCACGCAGTCCGCAGTGCCGGACTGCGTCCAACAGCTGCATTCGCCTGCGCCATCGCTGAACATGGTTCGTTGGCAACAGGGCAAGCGCGGGCACTTGTCCACGGGCTGCCCGCCACCGGGACTCTGCATTAAACGGCAAGTGCACGCGGCCCCGTCGGGCGATGAAGCGCATTCCCAGCCGCTCGTGTCCGTTCCACCACAACTCAGCATGGTCGTGAGGAGCGCACCCATGGCCAGCACCGTCGTGCGAAGGAGTAGTCGCTTCATCTCAATTTTTTTCTGGCGCCGCGCCCTTGCCGAGTGTGGCGACGAAGTTGCCCGACAGCTTCGCCTCACCGTCGTTGACGTCGATCTTGCCTTCGATCTTCCCGTCGTCGGCGCTCGTGATCTCCACTTGCCCGTCGAGCTTGGTGCTGTTGAACCAGTTCTTCGTTCCAGCACTGCCGTCGTGTGCGAGGATGCCGACGGACTCGACCTTCATGAAACGATCGGCTTTGGCCGTGTAGACACCCACCTCGGGGGCGGCATCGCTTTCCTTGCCGGAGGTACCGTCTTTGCCGACGAGGGAGAATTGGACTTTGACCTCGCCCGCGGCCTTGGGCAGTGTTCCCAGCGTGCGAAGCCCGAAGCTCGAGTCGAGCGGATGGTTCGCCACGACCACGTGGATGATGGCGGCGGCATTGCGTTCGTAGCCGCCTTTGCCATCGGGCTTGGTGAATGTTTTCGTCGATGCGTAGGTGTGGCCCGCTTTGATCTCGGCTTTGGTCTCTTTGACCTTGCTGTGGGTGAAGGTGAGCTCGCTCTTGCCACCACCGGTCAAGCTCTTGCAGCCGAGGCCCGCGAGGCACACGAGCCCAACCGCTGCGGCGACGTTGATCCGTTGTCGATTCATTCGGGTCTCCGTTGAGGTATTGGGTTCTTAGGCATTCGGCGTGCTGGGGGAAAGCCATTGGGGCGAAGCGGCGGGCCGTGACGGAAACGAATTGACGAACGCCCGTCTCACGGTTATCTGACAAAACGTCGGGAAATGGCGCGGCCAGTCGATAGGGAGAAGAGGGTCGAATTGGCGCGACAAGCCGTCGACGTGCTCGGCCGCGAAGGGTTGCACATCTCGACCACCCGTCTCGCCGAAGCCCTCGAGCTCAAGCGGCCGACCTTGCTCTACTACTTTCCCGATCGGGCGATCATCGTCGAAGCGGCGCTCCAAGATCTGCTCGCCGAGCAAGCTCGCTTCGTGGTCGAGCGCATGGCCGAGCACGAGCACCCGATAGACCAGCTCTACGCGCGTATCTGCGCAGTGCACGAATTTCATCATGGCGCAGAAGAGCGGGTCGTGTTCCTGACTCAGGCCCTCGCGGCCGGGGGAGCTGGTCGCATGAAGCACATCATCGATATCGGCAACGCCGCCTTTGAACGACAGCGTCAGGTTCTCGAAGAGCGGATCCGCGAGGGCGTCCGGCTCGGCATCGTGCACGACTGCGACGCCCAAGCGTTGACGCGGCTCGCGCGGAGCGTCGTCGACGGTTTGATGGTCCAGCGCGTCATGACCGGATGCGAGCTCGGTCCGGTGCACGAGTTCTTGTGGGAGCACCTGCTCGCTCCGCTGAAAAAAGATCCCTGTCGAGAGGTGAACTGAAATGTCCGATGAAGTTTTTCCAGAAGAACCGATCGGCGACGACGCCATTCTTGCCGGGTTGGCGGCACTTGGTCGAGACGACCTCGAATCCAACGGGAAGGCCTTTGCCTTCGTCTACGACGCCGGAAAAGACGTCAACGATCTGGCTCGACGGGCGTTTGCGAGCTGCATGGGTACCAACGGTCTCGACCCGACCGTGTACCCGAGCGCGCGCCGTCTCGAAAACGACATCGTCGCTGCGTGTTTGCTGCACCTCCGGGCTCCGCAAGGCGCGGTGGGAACCGCGACGGCTGGAGGCACCGAGAGTGTGCTCTTGAGCGTCAAGACCGCGCGCGACTACGCAAGAAGCACACGACCGGAGGTTCGTGAGCCGGCCATGCTGCTCCCCGAGACTGCCCACGCGTCGTTTCATAAGGCCGCGCACTATCTCGGAGTGCGCGTCGTTCCCATCGACGTCGACCCGCACACGATGCGCGCGTCGGTCGCGCAGATGCGGTCCAAGCTCGACGAGAACACCGTTCTTCTCGTCGGATCGGCCCCCGGCTATGCGCACGGCGTCATCGATCCCATCGCCGAGATCGGCGAGCTCGCTGAGGAGAAGTCGGTGCTCTTCCACGTCGACGCGTGCATCGGCGGCTGGGTCCTCCCTTTCCAGCGCGAGATTGGCGTCGACGTTCCGCCGTTCGACTTCGACGTTCCCGGGGTGACGTCGATGTCGGTGGACCTGCACAAGTACGGTTTCTCCCCGAAGGGGCTCAGCGTGATCTTGCAGCGACGACGAGAGCTGCGCGACGCGCAGTACTACGCGTGCGCGGACTGGAGCGGGTATTCGATCGTGAACCCGACCATGCTCGGTTCGAAGTCCGTCGCACCGATGGGCGCGGCTTGGGCCGTCATCCGACGCTTGGGGAGGAGCGGGTACCGCGAGCTGGTGCGCCGGATATGGCAGAGCACCGAAAAACTCGTCGCCGGCATCGATTCGATCGACGGGCTCCGGGTCGTCGGGCGTCCCCAGATGGGGCTCGTCGCGCTCGCCACCGACACGGGGGACATTTTCGAGCTCGCCGACCGGCTCACGGCCAAGGGCTGGCACGTGCAACCCACCTACGCGTTTGGTCGCTCGCCGGCACACATCCATTTCAGCCTGGACCCGAGCAACGCTTCGAGCGTCGACGCTTTGGTCGCGGATCTGATCCTGGCCGCTCGGGATCTGCCGGAGACCATCGAGCCTCCCCGAGCCGTGCTTCAGATGCTCGAAGCCGTCGGACAGGGCGGGGTCGACGGCTTCGACACGGGCGGGATGATGGGAGAGCTCGGCGTGAAGGACGGTCGCTTGCCCGAAAACCAGGCGCTCATTCATCGCCTGCTGAATGGGGTGTCGCCGAAGGCGCGAGAACGTCTGCTCGTTCTCTTCCTCGGCGAGTTGTTTTCCTGATTCGCTAGCGGTCGCGGAGGATGGAGCCGACGATGGCTTCGACGGCGGTTTCGTCGTCCCCGCTCTTGGCGACGACATCGGGCTCGTCGGGTTTTTCGTACTCGACGTCGGCGCCCGGGATCCCTTTGATCCGACCTTCGCGCACGGCGAGGTAGAGTCCCTTCGAGTCGCGTTTCGCGCAATCCTCCGCCGACACGTCCAGCCACACTTCGTAGAACTTGGACGCTCGAAGCCTCGCGGCCTCCCGTACCGCAGCAGAGTGCGCAGTCGCCGCTATGAGCACGACGAGCCCTTGGTCCGCGAGTAGGACCGCCAAGTTGGTCAGCGTCTTGTAGAAGTCGCGGCGCGAGGCCTCGGCGTAGTCGTGGCCAGGCACCACAGCCATCCTCATCTCGTCCCCGTCGAGCAGGCAGGCCGCCAGGTTCTTCTCTCGCAACGCACCGAGCGTTCGTCTGGCGAGCCTGGTTTTTCCGGAGGACGGGAGGCCCGTCAGCCAGACCACCGCACCGCTTCCCGGGTTCGACGTCATGGCGAGAGCCTACCGGGGCGACCCCCGGCGCGCGAGACCGAGCTTCGTGCGGCTCCCGGCCTGCTCAGGCTGAGCTCGACGACGATCTCACCGCTTGCCGTCGGCCGGACGGTCGACATTCGCTGGGAGCGCCTGCAAGATGCAGTTTCACCGCGCATTGCCGCGGACATCGCGGCGCTCACCCACTCCAACGCCCCTCAAATCTCCCCACGGAAACGAGGTCGAACACATGGCGCTATCGATCATCGGCGCGGGATTTGGTCGCACCGGCACGCTCTCGCTCAAGGTGGCGATCGAAATGCTTGGACGCGGCCCCTGCTATCACATGGCCGAGGTCATCGAGCATCCCGAGCACATCGAGCTGTGGGATGCGGTCGCCGACGGCAAGCCTAGCTGGGATCGGATCTTCGAAGGATTTGCGGCAGCGGTGGATTGGCCGGTTTGCTCGTTCTACCAGCCGCTGCTCGGAGTCTATCCCGACGCGAGGGTCATCCTCACCGCTCGAGATCCCGACAAATGGCACAAGAGCGTCAGCGACACGATCTATCCGAGCTCGTTTCGACCGCCGAGCGAAGACGCTCCAGACTTCATTCCGGCGCATCGAAAAATGGTGCGAAAAATCGTCTGGGATGGAGTGTTCGACGGTCGATTCGAGGACAAGTCGCATGCCATCGCCGTGTACGAGCGCCACGTCGCGGAGGTGAAGAGCAACGTGCCGGCGGAAAAGCTCCTGGTCTTCGAGCCCAAAGAGGGCTGGGACCCACTCTGCGACTTTCTCGGCTGCCCAGTTCCGGGCGAGCCCTTTCCGCGAATCAACACCACCCAGGATTTTCAGACGCGCTTCCCGTCGTAGGAAGCTTTTTCGACGCGGCTACCAGGCGAGCTGCCCCGGGCCGCCCGAGAAGGTCCCTCGAATCGTTTCGACGGTGACGTCTCCAATTGCGGTGAGTCGACCGCTGCCGTCGTCGTTCATACTGAGCGTGCGGCTGGAAAACGAGCCGCCGGATCCCACCGCGAGGCTCCCGCGGGTCGTTGGTTGCAGACCCAAGAGCCGGAGGTACGAGATGATCGGCTGCGCGTGGCTGTGCAGGTTGCTGACGGGGAACGCCTGCATCGAAAACTGGTCAGAGGTCCACGTGCGGCCGGGACGGTCGGACTCGGGGCTGTTCCAAGCGTCCGGGCCCGACAGCGTGCCCTCCCAGATTTCTGGGTAATGTTTCGTGTGGCTCGACAGCGTCATCCGTCGCCATTCATCCCAGGCGAGCGACATGTCCACGCGGGTGAGCGCCCAGACGAGCGTCATGTTGATCGAGTACCAAGCGCCGCCGGCGACCCCGGTGCCGGCACCCCCCGCGCCGTGCGCGTTCGACGGCCAGATCACCCGAGCGCCGAGTGGGGCGTCGAGTCGATGCCGCTCGTCGATGAGCCGGGCCAAGCTCGCGGCCTGCTCGCGGGTCGTCGCGCCGCAAAGAATGGCCCAAGGTTGCACTTCGAGCCAGCACGCGTCGTCGCCCACTGGCGTTCCGTCCCGCGCGTAGGCTCGATGAAACCACTCGCCGTTCCACGCGTCCGCTACGAGCAGCCGAAGACGCTCGGCTTCGGTTTTGGCTCTGGTGGCCATCTCGGATTCTCCGAGTCGGGTTGCTAGGCCGGCGAAGATTGCGAGCACCCATGCCGCCATCGCGGAGTTGAGCACTGAGCTGCCGCGCTCGATCATTTCCTCGGGCGGGACGCCGCTGGCGTCGATGGCGAGGTCGTTCCAATCGGCGTTGAGGATGCGTACGTGGTCGCGCGCGCCACGGCCGACTTCGTTCTCGAAGAACGAGAGCTGTCTCTTCAAGTGCTCGCGCATTGGCACTGGGTCGACGCCGTGACTCGGATGAAAGGGCACGAGCTCGTCGAACGAAGCGAGATCACCGGTGACCGCGGCGTATTCGGCCGCGAGCCAGAGCGTCCACAGATTGCTGTCCGACGGGCGAAACAGGGTGCTGATTGGCTCGTGGTCGGTGCTCAACGCGTAGGGTAAATCCCCGTCGGGTGAGCCCCAGGCGCACACGTTCTTCAGCACCGAGAGCGCGAGATCCGGCTCGTAGTAAACGAGCGGAAGTGCGTGCTGGAGAGGATCTCGCACCGCGGCGTTGAAACCGATGACGTGCGAGTAGGTGGAGGCCTGGTCGAGAGTGTGCCCGCCGAGCCTGGGGTCGCGCGCCGCACCGCCAGACAGCGCCGCGGCGTGCCATGGGATTTCGAGAGCCGCCTCGGGACCTGTCGAGCTACGCGCCTGAGGCAAGCGTTCCACGAGAGCGCGTCGCGACCGGTCGAAGAGCTCCGCGGGGTCGTCGACCCCGGTGGCATCAGCGCGACCGAAACGAAACCACAGTGTCGTGCTCTGACCGGGCTCGAGCGAGACACTCGAGCGAGCCCGGAGAGTGGGTTGGGCCGAGCTGTCCGTCGAAAGAGCCACCTCCGTCGAGCCGAGCGCTTCGAGCCTGAGGGTCGCCGGAGCGCCGATGGCGCCCCCATCCGGCGCAAAGCGTTCGGCGGCGGTTGCGCGTAACCGGTCGATCGTCACGTCGTAGCTCACCGAGTCGGAAACCTCTTGGCGTCGAGTTTCACTCTCGAAGAAGCTCAAGAACCGCGGACGCAGACGCCATTTTTCTTCGTGAACCAGGGGGCGCGAATCGGCGTCGGGCGCGAGCTCGAGTCGAACCCGCACGAGCACCCACGGCATTTCTCCCTCGGGACAGAGCACCGTGCGCTCGAGGCTCAGCCCGCGATGGGTCGTCGATACCGAGAACCACGTCGGGCCGAAAGTCCGGACCGGCGTCGCGCCGGGCGGGCGGCTCGCGAACGCGCTTCCCCAGGTTCTGTCATCGTCTTCGACGAGTGAGACGCCGGTGCCTCCGTCGTCGTCAGCGGCGACGAGCCAGCGCAAGACTTCGCTCTCGTCGAAGAGGGCGACCGTGCCGTCGTTGAGCGCCTGAAGCTGGATCGCTCGGTTCCCCACCAGGTGCCACATGAGGCGGGTGGGAGGCAGAAGCCGCCGATCCCATTCGGCAAACGGCAACGCGGTGTGGTCTGCCGTGTACACGAACGTCGGTAGGGTCTCGTCGCGGGCCCAATGGCCGTAGGCGCTCGCCGCGAGGTCCAGGCCTTCCCACGGGTCCGTTGCCGGCAAGAGCGCCTCGTCGGAGCCGCATCCGACGAGCATGACCGCGCCCGTGCTCACGCCGACCGATTGAAGGAAGTCTCGACGAGAAAGCTCCGGGGACCGAAACCGTGTCGGATTCATCCGTCCTTTTCCAAGATGTCGTCCATCGCGCGTTCGGCGAGGGCAGTGATGGTGAGGGCGGGGTTTCTCGCGCCGGTGTAGCCGGGGATGAGCGCGCCATCGATGACGTAGAGCCCAGAGTGCCCGAGCACGCGTCCGTGAAAATCGCAGACTTGGCCCATCACCGCCCCGCCGAGCGGATGATAGGTGTTCGGTCGGCCGAAGCTCATCGCGCTCGACCCGGGGTTGCCCGCGTTCACCGAGTCGTGAAGCCCTTGTACGGCGGCGTCCACTCGGGCTTGTGCGCTATCGGGCCAGATGAAGTCGATGTCGTCCAACTCTTCGTCGAACGTGATGCGACCATGCTCGTCGAGTACCGTCATGCCCAGAGTAGCCATCAACGATCCCGGTCCGTTCGCGTACTCCATGCCGGTGATTTCGCTGTCGTCTTCGCGGCTCGCCATCACCGCCGGGGGGCCGGCGTGAACGCCTTCCATCAGTCCAGTGTTCGAGCGGAGGGCCAGGCTGTCGCCGTTCGTCGCCCAGCTTTGGCCGACCTCGTCGCCGAGCACGAGACCGCCGCGCGCCTTGGATCGCAGGAGCAACCGCGTCGTGCCCATCGCGCCGGCGGCGAAGAAGACCCGCTTCGCTTCGATCTGGAGTTTCTCGACCGTTTCACCCGTTTCGCTGATGTGATCGACGTGCACGGTGTAGCCGCGTGTCGTCTGTTCGACGTATTGCACCGAGTGTAGTGTGCGCACGTCGGCCCGGCCGGTTTGCTCCGCGAGCAAGAGGTAGTTTCGACCAGTGCTGTTCGTGGCGCCGCTGTTGCAGCCGGCAATGGCGTATTCGCCCACCGTCAACGCAGCAACCACTTCTCCGCGAAGCTCTGCGCGCACGACGTCCCAGTCGAAGCCCGCTGGCGCCGGTGATTTCGTCAAACCCGAGGCGTCAACCTCGGCGACGGCCGTTTTTGTCCACTGGTAGTTCGGGTGTTCCAGAATGTCCTCGGGGACGACCGAGGCGCCGAGCATCTGTCGTGCTCGCGGATAGTAGACGGCGTCCATTTCCCCATAGTCGATTTCGGCGGGCAGGCTCCTTCGGAACGCGCGCTCAGTAGGCTGCACGAGAGTGCCGCCGTAGATCAGCGACCCCCCGCCGACGCCGGCTCCGGCGACGACCGCCATGTTTCCGGCCGAGCTTTCGATGACTTCGAGCACTCCGACGTACTTGTCGACGGTGACTCGACCAGGAATCACCGGTAGGTCGAAGTCGGGGTTCAACCACGACGAGCGACCGTCCGGCATGGCGAGGGTCGGGAAGGTATTGCCGTCCGCCTGGATGTCCCAGCGCTTGCCGCGTTCGAAAACGATGGTGTCGATGCCCGCCTGCGCCAAGCGAAAAGCCGCGACACTTCCCCCGAAGCCGGTACCGATGATGACGACCGGGCCTTCGGTCCGCGTCCGCGCGGCCTCGTCGCTGCCGCAGCCGCCGAGCGCCCAACTGCAGCCCGCCACCCCGGCGCCGCGGAGGAAATCTCGGCGTCGAACTCGCTCGCTACCCCGCGATTTCACTTCGCCACCCTTCAGCCGGAGGCTCGGGCACGTCAAGCGGCCCCCGATCGGAGCGGAGAAGTCTTTGCACTGGTGGTCTGTCTCAAAAGTAACAATCGTATCCGCCGGCGGCTTTGAGACGCGGCACTAGGTGGGGCCGGCTTTGCGAGACTGCGCTCCGGACGCGGCGACTCGGCACCCCGCCTGCGGATGCTTCTTCAGGTACTCGTCGAAGCTGAGCCAGAGCGCGCGGGTCAACCGCTTGGCCATGTACGCCGAGCCGCGCTGGGTGAGGTGGTACAAGTCGTGGGCCGCGTAGCCGATGTGCACCATTTTCGCCATCGCGGCATCTCCGCCTTGGGCCGCACGAAAGTCCCAGAAGGCGACTCCGTTTTCCCTGGCCGTCTCGCGCAGCTTCTCGACGACGCGGATGATCTGCGGCGCCGACCGGGCGTCGGTCTTCCGCTTGACGTGATCCGGCGGGGAGACGATCAGGATCGGCAACTTGGGATCCACGTCTCGGCGGATCTTGACTATCCGACGAACGGATTCTGGATTCTTCGACGCTCCGTGTAGGTTCGTGCCGATCCAGAACATCAAGAGATCGTTCGCTCGAAGTCGCATCATCTGCTGAACGGTCGTTGGCTCTATCTTGCTGAGATCGAGGTAGCTCACGCCACCGATCCCGTAGGAGTCCACGATGAAGCCGGGCTTCTTCGTTTCCATGTACGAGCCCATCGTCCGGACTTTCTTTCGCGTGAGCACCTCGAGCTCGACGCGGTGCGGCCCCTCGGGCAACTCGAAACGGTGGATGGCGACCTTCTTTTCGGGCCCTTCGGTGTCGATCTCTACGAGCTTCTTCCCGTCGGCACTGATGCTGAAGCGACCGCCTCCGGGTCGCGCGAGATAGAAAATGCCGAATCGACTCGCCGCGGTTCCGACTTCGGCGCCCGCTTTGGCCGTCGCGATATACGCGGTGGCTTTTGGGTACTCGCTTTCGGAAGAAATACCGGCCAACCCGTACATCTTGTCGCGCACGAGGTGCGTGGATGGGGCGTAGTTCTTCCACGCGCCGCTCAACCCGTCGTGGCGCGCGTCCTCGTGCAGGTACCAGCGCCACGGCCGGCCGAGGGCGATGAAACCGTGTCCGCCGTCGCCGTAGCGTAGCTGGAGCATGCGACGCATTTCGCCGGTGAGCTGGTCTCGGGTGAGATTCGAGTCGCCATAGACTCCGATTCGCACGTGGTCGTCCGCGTGGCCTCGGAGCAAGCGGGCGGCTCGTTCGAAAAACGGTGCAAGAGTCTCGGCGCCTTCGATCGGGGGGAGGGGCGCCGCGAGCTTCTTGTGTTCCACCAGCTCGGGGACTTCGATGCTCAGCGGATCGCAGTCGAGCGCGGGCTCTGTTGGCGCGACAGCGGTCGAGCTCATGGGGTCACTCTTTTTCGTCGTTTGCGCGGGCGCCGCGACGATGGGGTTCTCGGCGGCGGGCGCGCTGGGTGGGGCGTTTGCCGGCGCGCCGCACGCGCCATGCGCGAAGGCCGTGGCGACCAGCACACCGACGGGCCAATGGCGTTCGGTCAGAGACATCGATTGAAGACCCCCTCGAACAGTGCAGCGCCGACTACGTCGTGCGCTTTGCGACCGAAGTGCAGCCCGTCGTGAAACGGGAACTTGTACTTCTTGCAGAGCATCTGCGGGTTGCCGCAGGACAAGAGCCGGTAGGCATCGACGACGTAGTCGACCTTGCCTTCGTCGTCCTGGGCGAGGATCCATTCGTTCAGACCGAGGGTCATCGTCAGACGTTTTGAATCGTACTCTGCGGCACCGCCCCATGGCGCCACGTTGATCGCCACGACCTGCATACCTTCCCTTTTTCCCTCGGCGTACATGAACGCCAGGTCATCGGAGATGGTCTCGACGGTGCGGCGCACGGTGTTGGCGCTGATGAGGTCGTTGACCCCTCCCCAAACGACGAGGTGCGAGAATTTGGGCGAGTCCTTGCCGAAAATGTCGTCCGCGAAGCGGCTTCGCATTTGACGCACCATCTTGCCGCCCCGACCGAAGTTGTGAAACTGACTCCGGGGACACTTCTGCTGCAGGTACTCGACGTACTTGCCACCGTGGGATTTCGTGTCGGTGAGCGAGTCGCCGACGACCGCCACGACACACGGTCGCCGGGCTGGCTTCTTTCGGGTAGAGGCGTCGCTCGAGGTGCGAACGGCGACGGAGGCCGCGGCCGAAGAAGATGGCGGCGTTGACGAGGGCGACGGCGCTGACGAAAGCGCGAGCTCTGCAGAAGCGCCGCGCTCGGGCGAGGAGCCGGCGGCCCTCGGCTCGCGTCGCATCGTGACCACGGCGACCGCGGCTCCGAACACGACGAGTCCGGTGACGAGCATGGCCGTGCGGTTCACGCTCTCTAGTCTAGTCTGTCGTGGAGCGTCGCGGCGCCGACTCTGGCGGCATGCTCGTCGCCCATCACGGTCGAGCGCGAGGAGCGGTGGCGTCTCCGCCATCGAGGCCCGCGTCGGGATCACCCTCGCGCCACAGCCCGGTCCTCCAGTCGTACCATTCGCCCGCGTCGTTCCTCAAAACGAAACCTTCTGGGTTTTCGCCTGCTCTTTCCCGGGGGAGCAGCTCAGGCCGGCGTCGAGTCGCCGGAGCAGCGGCGGCATCCTTGACAGCGGTTCGCGGTGGCGACGTCGTCCGCGGAGAGCTGACCGGTGCTTTCGTGCTGATGACGGCCTCGGGCATGCGGACCTTCGGTTTGTCGGGTTTCTTTCGCAGGATGATCGAACCCCAGAAAAAGAGGACCGCGGCGCCCAGCGCCCACGCGATGATCGTCTTTGCGTGAAAGCGTCGTCGGGGTGCCGCTGGTGCCGCTGGTGCCGCTGGTGTCGCTGGTGTCGCTGGCGCCGCGGTCGACGCGCGGGCGGCCGGCTGCGGTGCGGGTGAAGCCACAGGCTCGACCGGTGGGCTCGGCGTTGGGCTTGGCGGCAGCCCCGAGCTTGCCGTGGCTGGGTTAGATGCTGGGGTAGGTGGCGGGCTCGGCGTTCGGGACGAGTCACCTTTCTCTGGCCGAGGCGCGGAGCTCTGCGTTCCGGGACGCGCGGTCGGCGACGTCGACGGCGTCTTGGCTTCGGCACCCGTCGGAGTTTTGGGGGATGACGACGCAGATTTCCCCGGCGCGGCGCCCGGGGTGTGCTCGCCTCCCCCCGCCGCGTTCTGCAGCGCCGTTGCGAGTGGCAATGTGCGTTGGAGCTTCTGGCGTGGAATCGGCGCGTCACTCGGCCCGAGCGGCTGCGTGGAGGCGAGTTTCTGCGCCTTCTTTTCGGGGCGTCGCTCGACGAGCTGCGTTGACGCCAACGGGTCGGCCCTGGCAGTTTTTTCCGGCGGAGTCCTGGATTCCGCATGCGCTGGCGCGGACGGTTGTTTCACCGCTCCCATTCGTTGCGTGGCTTTGAGCGGCTGGACTTTCTTCGGGCGCGCCGTCGGCGATTGCGACGCGGGTTTTTTGGCCGCTGCCGGCGAGGCCGCCTCTCGTTTCGGTGCCGGCAGATCGTTGGCGGCAGCAGCGATGGCGGCACGTTTGGCCTCCGCCGAGTCGCTCTCCGCCATGATTTCACCAACGGGGATGTTGTGAGTCAGCGTCACCCGGTCTCCGACGTCGTCGGAGTCCTCGTTGATGTCGACGTGGACGATCTGTTGAGGGGCGATGCCATGACCGCCCGGCGGAGTCGGCAACGTGTGGATGATCTTGGGCGCCGCTCTCGAGCCGCTGGTTTTCGGGACGTCGCTTCGAACGCTCGAGAGCATGCGGCTGCCGAGCTCGGCGCTGGCGAGCCGTTCCACGACATCAGCGACCGAGCTCCGCGGCGCGACGATGTCACCGATGCTTTCGATGTCGGCGATCAACTCGTCGTACGTCTGGTGTCTTTTTGCGGGGTCGGCAGCCAGCGCTTTCTCGATGAGGGCGACGACGCGCTCGGGCGTCGGCACGCTGGTTCTGGACGCCACGTCGAGCGGCTCGATGAGCACGTCCGCCACTTTGTCAGCCACCACCCAGACGCTGGGCCAGGGCTCGAGGGGGTTTCGGGCGGGGCCTTTGGCTCGAAAGAGCGACGGCGTATTGAACAACGAGCGGTTCGCGATCATCTCCCAAAGCAAAATGCCCAGCACGAACACGTCGGATCGCTCGTCCGGGTCCGCCTCGAGCTGTTCCGGGGCGTAGTACGCGACCAAGCCCGGGTTTTCGTCGAACCCGACGATGAGCGAGAGCGCCGCCGCGACGAAGGGGTCGGTCAGCATGGTGATGCCGTCGCGGGTCACTGCCAGCGTGTAGGGACCGATGCCCCCGAACATCGGCGTGTTGCCCGTGTCTGCGAGACCGGTCTTTCGCCAATGGTCACGAACACCGCGGAGAGCGATCAGCGCATCGAGACCGATGCGCAACGCGACGCCGACGGGGATTGGGAGGCGCTTGATGGTCGCGTACCGCTGGAGCTCGCGAACGAACTCGGCTTCGACGTACTCGCTGACGACCGTAATCTCGTCGGGCGTTTGCGTCGCTCGCTCGGGGGCGACGACTCGCGTGAGGTTGAGTTGGGCGGCAGCGGCGACCGTCTGCAGCACGTATGCAGCCGTGGCGTCGTCGACCTCCTCGCCGCGGGGGATTCGGCGCGTCAGCACGAGCTCGCGACGATCTCCAGTCAACGGTCGGGATGTCCAGACGCCGCCGAGCGGCGAAGAAAGCACCTCGGTGAGGTGATCGAACCCTCCTGGGGCTGGCCCGGGCAGCAGGCTGGGGTGCTGTGTCTCCTCCGCCACTCTGACTGGCTTAGGCGTAGCAGGGCCGTGGCGCGGCCGTCAGCTGCCGACCAACGGACGGCGGTTTGCCGTCAATTCCAGAGTCGCTGGCGCTAAGCAGCGGCGCTCGAACGTGACGGGGGTGGCTCGGTTTTGACCGCGCGCCCGAAGCTCACGTTGACGCGGGGGGCCTCGTCGCCCCAATGCTCGTTCAGTTGCTGCGCGAGCGACACGAGCTGAGCGCGGGCATGACACGTCTTGGCGGCACTGAGCGTGCAAGAAGGCGCGACGGCGAGAAGGTGTCGGGCGACCGAAGCTCGCCCTTTCAGCACCGATGCATCCACGCGGTCGTTGCAGGCGAGCAGCGCGATGACTGCACTGAGGTGCTGGCGTTGCATCTGGTCGAGCAAACGTTCTACGCGCCGAGCGAGCTCTTCCGGTGTCTCGTCGGCTCGTTGCTCTATGGCTTGCACGGAAGCGGACGGGGGCGCTGTCTCTCCTTGGAGCTCGGGCCAAGGTGCTTGATGCTCCAATACGACGACGATGACGGGCTCTTCCATGCCCAAGGACCAAGCAGATTCCATGCCACCCGTCGCTTCGTTGCTGCGGCAGCGAGAGTGCCACGGTTTTGGCGCAGCCTGAGGATCTGGGTTTTGGGTCAGGGGGCGCTTCTGCGTACGTGTTGACGCAGAAGCAGGACATTCTTGACGCATTCCAGCGCCAATTTTCACACCTCGCGTCGGCGGTCGCTCGCCCGGTCATCGACGACCACCGCCGCGTTTTCGTCGGACGCGCGGGGTGCTCGCGCGAGCGCACGCAATGGCGAGGACACGACAGCTTGCAAAGTGGCGATTCGGCTCACCACGGGCTCGCTTTCCGCGACACGTGATCTGTGGCTACCATCCGGTCGAGCCATGCGCTGGTACGTCAACTACCGTGGCCAACCCGAGGGGCCTTTCGAAGAAGCCGCCGTCATCGAGTGGATCAGCACCGGTGCGCTCGTCAGCGCCAGCGTTTGCCCCGAGGGAGGCAACCAGTGGATGGGCCTCGGGCAACACCCGGCATTTGCTCACGCGTTGATGCCGCCGCTCTCGGACGAGCCTCGAGAGTCTTTCGGGAGCACGGTTACCCTCGGCACCTTCGAGGGGTCCAAAAAACCGTCGGAGATCCCTCCCCCTCCGGAAGCCGACATCGTCGAGCTCGCCGCGCCGGTTGGGTCGCGAACGCCGAGGCGCCCCATCGACGGTATCGACTTCGAAGGTCAGCTCCCGGACAACGCCCCCGCCTGGATGCATCACGCCCAACGAATGATCGCTGGCCTGCGGCAGGCGTTGGCGCAAGGAAACGTTCCGCCGGCGACCGAGGCCGGTATCGAGCGGGCGTGGGCTGGCTGGGAGCTCGATGGGTCGACCGAGCGTCAGATCGGCCGACTCGCGTTGCTCTTGGAACAGGCTCACACTGCGGTTCGCGATTCGACGCCGGAAACGTTCACCCAAGTTGTCCAGGCGTCGGCGCAGCTCGTGTATCGGGGCATGCCGAAGCACGCACGGGCGCACGTCAACTCGGATGACGTGGAAGAGGTGGTTCGCCAGTTCCGCGACGAGCACGACGCGTGGGCGGCCGTCGTTCACGCCACTGCCAGGCTCCTGGGCTGGGCCCGCGCGGGCGCTGGCCACTCGGCGCACATCGTGCGTTTGGCGATCGAAAACTATCGCCAGGGACAACCGCCCAGCGGACCGGGTTCCGGCTGAGCTGAATGCGATCTCCCGGCGAGGCGCTCTCTGGGTCTTCTACTTCTGGAAAGACACCCCGCCGGTAAGAGCGAGTCTCAGCTCATCATCGCTTTGACGACGGGCTCGAGCTCTTTCAGGACGTGCTGCCACGAATCACGCGCGGCGCAGCGCTCGTGAAAGGCCTTCACGTTGGGGGGCAGGTCCATCTTCAGAAACATTGTCATCAGGTTGCAGGCCACGAGTCCCGAAACGTCGCCGTAGCCGAACTCGTTGCCGAGCATGTACTTCTTGTTCTCGAGGCCCTTGTCGAAAAGACCGAGAGATTCTTTCAGTTGCGCCGAGTTTCGCTCGACGAGGCTCGCGTCCTTCTGATCGTCGGGTTTGAACGAGTTGAGGATGATCCCTACGGCTGGATCCATCAGGTACAGGTCGGCGACACGATCGAAGAAGCGAGCTTGCCGCGCCTTGTCCTTGTCATCGGACAGCATCTTCGTTCCGGTGTCGAAGTGCGTGTCCAGGTACTCCATGATGATGCTCGACTCGGGGATCTTGTGGTCGCCGAGATCGAGCATCGGCACCTTGCCAATGGGAGCCACGTCCCGTTTGTAGGCGGCGTGCGCTTCAGGGTCCATCAGGTTGACGACCACGCCTTCGAACTTGATGTCCTTCTCGTGGGCAACCGTGAGCACCTTCTGCGAGTAGGAGGAAATCGGATTGTAGTAGAGCTTCATGTCGAACCTCGTCGGGTGATGAAAATCGGGATCGACGAGTGTGCCGAGATCGCGGGTCACCGCAAGCAGCACGCCCCGAGCCTGCGGCAGGCTTCTTTCGGCCTGAATTCGTCTGGCAGCGCGCGTCGAACGAGCGGCGTCAGGTACCGCCGGCGCCGGCGTTGCCGCTAGCACCAGCCGCGCCACCCGCACTCATGCCCGCGCTGCCGGATGCGCCGCCCATTCCGGAAGCACCGCCGGCGCTCGTTCCGCCTCCACCGGCTGCACCACCCATCGCGCCGCCGGCGCTGCCGCCCGTGCCCATGCCTCCGGTTCCACCAGCCGCGGACCCACCGGTACCCGGCGCTCCCGCCGCACCGCCGGTGCCGCCCCTGCCGCCTCCGAGAAGAGCGTCCGGCGAAAACCCTCGTTTTGAGAAGCAATCCAACGATTGCACACAGGCGTCGTTGTCAGGCTCGAAGGGGCCGCTACCGAGCGTGCAGTCGAGCGCCGCGCCTTGGAACTTGCGGATCCTCGCCCGGCCCTGAGCGACAGACGCTTTTTTCGACTCCCGGAAGGTGGCTTTGATCGTCTGCTTGCAGCGATCTTCCTCGCTCGGGTCCACCGCACCGCAGGCAACGAACCGATCGCACGCCCGCTCCGTCGGCGTGAAGCCGCAGGCGATTGTGAGCAGCAACGAGCTCGTGACTAGGGTGGCGCTGACTCCCCGCATCATCCGGTCTCCTCTTCCTGGACGGCCGAGAAGCTACCATGCTGACGCTCGACTCGGATAGGCCGTCGAAAGGGCCATTTCCACCCGCCGGGACCCATTTTACCCCCGGATCGTGGGGTCGAGCGCCGGCCGGCCCAGCCCGGTACCATCCGGACGTGGGCCCGAAAGCGCGCGAGGTGGACGGCAGCAACCGCGAGTACGTTCAGTACGACCAGGTCGACAAACCGCAGACCTATCGGTTCGCCGAGGCGTCCGACCAGTCCGAAGCCTTCGATGACGACTTCGTCGTCCGCACCTGCGATCTCTCGCTGGCGAGGGGAACCGCGGCGGAGCAGGCCGAGCTCGCCGAGACTCTCGGTGCCGCCCTCCGGGAGATCGGCTTCGCCATCCTGGTCGACACCGGCGTGGATCCCGCGATCTACCAGGAAGCCGAGGCGGCCACGTTTCGACTCTTCGAAGATTGCGAGCTCGAAGAAAAGCTCCGCTATCGCGCGGCACGCCATGGGTCGGTCAACCAGGGTTACTTCCCGATCCGAGAGACCTCCGACATCCATCCGGATTTGGTCGAAGGGTGGGTTTTTTGTCGTCGAGCGTTCGCGCTCGACCTGTCTGCTCCACCGCGCCTTCGCGACTTTTGGCCGAGCGACGACTTCGAGCCCATCTTTCGACGGCTGTGCCTCGCGCACGAGGCGCTGGTGTTGCCCGTCATGGCCGCCCTGTTGGGTGCACTCGGACAAGATCCGTCGAGCTTCGACGAACGGCTCATGGCGCCAAGCTTCGGCCTTCGGCTCAACTACTACCCGCCCTTGTCCGAGAGCGACGACGCGAGTGGCGCAGGACGGCTTTTGGGTCACGAAGACGTCAATCTGTTCACCTTGCTCCCGGCGCCGCGCGTCGAAGGGCTCCAGGTGCTGAATCGGAAGAACGCCAAGTGGGTTCGGCTCGACGCACCGCCCGGCGCGCTCGTGCTCAATACCGGCGACTACATGCAGCGCATCTCGAACGACGTCTTTCCGTCGACGACGCACCGGGTTTCCAAACCGTTCGACCCGGAGATTGGACGACAGCGGCGCGCTACGTTCCCCTTGAACGTGTACCTCCGGGAGCAGGAAGTGCTCGAGGTGCTACCGGGGCTCGGCGAGCCGCGCTATCCGCCGGTGAAGGCGATCACCTTTCACACGCGGTCGACCAGCAAGTTCTACGGCGATGACTACGCGGTTCACGATTGAAAAACGATGAGAGTTGCGCGGATCTGGATGATTTTTCTCGCGCCGCTGGCGGCCGCGTGCCCGAGCAACATGAGCGCGCCCGCCGACGCAGGCTCAGGGCAGGGTGCCACCGGCGCGGTCGCTTCGGCGGGTGGCATGGGCGCTCGGGGCGGGGCCGGCGCCGGGGGCTCGAGCGGCGGCCAGGGGGGCGGCGCGGGGGGTGGCGACGGCGGTGACGCGGCTGCCGCTTCGGATGCCGGCGGCCTTCCTTTCGAATCTCTGACGGTCGAGGTGCTCGAGAAGCTGCCGCACAACCCTCGGGCGTTCACTCAAGGTCTCGAGCTGGTTGGCGGGCGCCTCTACGAGAGCACCGGTTTGTACGGCCAATCGTCCGTCCGCGAAGTCGAGCTCACGACCGGGGCAGTCGTGCGCAACGTACCGCTCGCCTCGAACTTCTTCGGCGAGGGACTGACGGTCGTCGACCAACGGGTGATTCAGCTCACTTGGCAAGAAGGCACCGCGTTCATCTACGACCGAGCGATGCTGACCGAGCAGGGGACGTTCAGCTACACCGGCGAAGGTTGGGGGCTTTGCTACGACGGATCCCGCATCGTGATGAGCGATGGCACCGGGACTCTTCAGTTCCGCGACACCGCTGCGTTTCAGCGCACCGGGCAGGTGACCGTGAATCGGCCGGACTCGGTCGTCGTTTCGCGTCTCAACGAGCTCGAGTGTGTCGGCGGTAGCGTGTATGCCAACGTCTGGATGACCGACCAAATCTTGCGCATCGAGCCGAGCTCCGGCACGGTCACCGGCGTCGTCGACGCGGCAGGACTGTTGTCGGCTTCCGAAGCTGCCCGCGCCGACGTGTTGAACGGCATCGCACACGACTCGACGAACGACACTTTCCTAGTCACCGGAAAATTGTGGCCCTGGATATTCCGGGTGCGATTCGTCAGTCGGTGATCTCGGTGACCGGATCATGCTCGTCGAAGCGTGCCGCGACGACGTCGAGCACTTTGGCGAGTCCGCGCGCTTTGTCGATGAAGGTGCCGAGGCTCGCGGCTCGACCTATGGTTTGAAGGTCGGAAACCGCGCTGAAGAACACGGCGCACTCGACGCGACCCTTTTCGAGCAGGCGTTCGGCGAGCTCGATGCCGTCGCCCTGACCAATTTCGACGTCGAAGATCCCGACGTCGAACGGGGCTTCGCGCAGAGATTGAGCCTCCCTCGTGCTCGACGTGGTGACCACCTGGTAGCCCGCCATCGAAAGATACCGCGCGAGGGCACGCGCAATCTCCGGCTGATCCTCCACGACCAGGACGCGACGCGCGATGCGTTCTCCCTTGAGGAAGAAGCCCGACGGCATTTCGCCCTGGAATCTCGCGTCGGAGTCGGGATCGGGGGCCATGGTGTCTCCGGGTTGAGGCCGTCTTAGTCGGCCCAACATGTCAGTGGCGTTTCATCTCGAAATGGATCAGCGCTCGGCGATTTTTTCGCTCCGGGCGCTGAAATTCTCGGGAAATACCTCGAACATGACTGTCGCGTGGCTGACCCCGTTCCAGTCGAATTCGATGACCTTTTTCCTGAAGCGCAGGTCTTCCGCCTCGAAGGCGGCTTCGAGCGCGGGGTGATTCGGCGCCCAAGGGTCTGCGATCAGGGCGTGGCCGCGCCGAGCGAGCAGGCGAATTGCCCGGGCCAGCGGCTTAGCCGTCCGGGCCTCGAGCAGGACGTCCGACGCCACCACGAGGTCCACGTCGTCCTCGTCCCGTGGGTCGTTCCAGTCCAGAGGACTCGTGTCGACGAGCAACCCGTTCAGGACGGCGCTCTGGCGGGCCAGCTCGAGGGCTTCGGGTTCACGATCGGTCAAACGGACTCGAGCGCCAGCGCTCGCCGCGCCGAGGCCCGCGAGCCCGAGCCCGGCGCCGAGCTCGACGACACGCTTGTCGCGCACGTCTCGCTCTCGGAGCTCACGCGCCAGAGCTACCGACGACGGCCAGACCCGACCCCAAAATGGCATGTCGGTGTCGATTCCCGGTGCCAGGCCGCGTCGTGCGCGATCCCCCAGGTCGACCTCGATCATGCGCTGTGGCGACTCGGGCACGAGCAGCCGAAGCGTGGCCGTGCCCAGATCGATTGCCAACTCTCGCACGAGCCGTGTTTGTATCGCATATCTTTGCCCAGCGACGGCGCTTGCGCGGTTTCTGGGCGGCGGGTAGCGTGGCCCTCTGCCGTCACCAGAGTGTCGGCCACCCCGTCGATGATCCGGCTCGAAGACGTTTCGCGGAGCTACGGCGAAGGAGACAACGTCGTGCACGCCGTGCAGGAGGTCACCGCCGACATCGAGTCGGGCTCCTACACCGCCATCATCGGCGCGAGCGGCTCCGGCAAGAGCACTCTCCTCAACCTGATTGGCGCGCTCGACCGACCTACTCGGGGTAAGATCGAGGTAGCCGAGCGCGATCTCGGCAAGATGAACGACCGAGAGCGGACACTGTTCCGCAGAACGAAGATCGGGTTCGTGTTTCAGTTCTTCAACCTGTTGCCGACGTTGAGCGCCTACGAAAACGTCGTGCTGCCCGCCGAGCTTGCGGGTCGCGCCGGCAAGGACACTCGCGCGCGGGGTGACGAGCTGCTCGATCGAGTTGGCCTCGGCAAGCGTCGGGCGCACCGGCCAAACCAACTGTCCGGGGGCGAGATGCAGCGCGTGGCCATCGCCCGGGCGCTGATGATGGATCCTCCGCTCATCGTGGCGGACGAGCCCACCGGAAACCTCGATTCGAAGACCGGTCAGTCGATTCTGCAGTTGCTTCGTGAGAGCGTCGGTAACGATCGGACCATGGTGCTCGTGACCCACGACCCCAAGATCGCCGCCCAGGCGGATGCCGTGATCACCATGAAGGACGGTCGCATCCTGGAGGAGGCGTCGTGAGCTACGTCGAAGAAGTCGTCGCGGCGCTGGACGCCGTGGCGGACACCCGCGTCGTTTGGGAGAAGGGACTGATGAACGCTGGCGGGCCCCATCGGCGCCTCGCGAGCAGCATCAGCCCAATCAGCATCGGCGAAGACGAGTGCGGATTGTTCGGCCGCTTGATCGAGGAGCTCGAGCCCAAGACTTGTTTCATCGTCGGAAACGCTTTCGGTTTCTCGTCGGCGTACATCGCCAAGGCCATGATGGACCACGGTGGCGAGCGCATCATCACGCTGGACGCTCAGAGCGAAGGCGATGGCGAGCGTTGTGCCCAGATCGCCCGAGCTCTGACAAAAAAGCTCGAGCTCGACATTCTCACGAACAAGAAGGGGTGGTCGCCGGACGATCTGGCGACCGCGGTCGAATCGGAGAACTACGACCTGATTTTCATCGACGGCTGCCACGGGCACCCGGCGGTCAGCAAGGACTTCGATGGTTTACAGCCCTACGCTCGCCCGGACACGGTGTTCGTGTGGCACGACTTTTGGTTTCCCGGAGTCCGCCACTCCGTGAATGAAGCCGTAGCCAAGGGGTTTCTTTGCCACTGGGTGCCGACGTCTTGCGAAATGGTGCTCGGCTGTCAAGACGAGGCCATGTTCGCGCGCCTGCAGAAAGCGTTTCCGGAGGGCGACGCCGATCCGGAAAGTCATTTCAGCTTGCCGCGGTACGCCATCAACTGGTGGCTCAAGTCGATGTCGGTTTACCTCCGAGTGTTCGCCGAACGGGTGACCGGCGCGTCCCCGACGCGCCAGCTGCCTCGCGCTTCCGGCGATTCCTGAGGCGCCCGTCGGGCGCCGAGCACTCGATGACGACGGCGTCGGCGCGGCTCTACCGGGTTCTTGGGAAGCTCGAGAACCGCCGAGCACGACTCGTGGTGATCGCCGCGGCGTTGTTGCTGACGTCACCCGCGCTGGTCGCGGGTTTCGCGTTGGACGACTTCATCCTTCGTGCTCAGCTCGAGAACGTCGCGAGTCCCGAAGGAGCTGGAGCCGGCGCGCTCGACCTCTTCGTTTTTGCCGACGGCGACCGAGCACGGAACCTCGCCCTCATCGATCGCGGAGCTGGTCTGCCGTGGTGGACGCATCCCGAAGCGAAGGGCGCGTTTTTTCGGCCTCTCACGTCGGTCACGCACTGGTTGGATTCGGTGCTGTGGCCCGGGGTGGCGTGGCTCCAGCTCGCGCACAACCTCGTTTGGTTTGCCGCCGTGCTTTTCGCCGCGCGCCTCGTCTACCGCCGCCTCGGAGGGACGGCGTGGGTGGCCGGGGTTGCGCTGCTCGTTTTTGCCCTCGACGAGACTCACGGTTCGGTCGTCGGCTGGATAGCGAACCGCAACTCGCTCATCGCCACGACGTGCGGCCTACTCGCCCTGGCGGCTCACGACCGAGCGAGACGAGAGGGTCGCTGGTCGAGCGCAGTGCTCGCGGCACTGGCGCTCGCCGCGGGGTTGCTTTCGACCGAGTTCGCCGCGGGCGTGCTCGCTTATCTACTGGCTTACGCGGTCTTCGTCGACGAGTCTCCGTGGCCGAAGCGCCTGCTGTCCCTTTCGCCCTACGCCGGCATTGTCGTCGTCTGGCGGGTCATCTACTCGCTCCGTGGCTACGGCGCTCACGGACTCGGCTCCTACATCGATCCGGTGGGCGACCCGTTGCGGTTTCTCTCGGTTTTGCCGAGTCGAATGGCCACCCTGATCGCGAGTCAGCTGGGTGGGCCACCGGCGGACTTTGGACCGCTCTTCCCGCCGAGTCTCGAACCGGTTCTGATGGCGCAAGCCGTATTCGGATTGTTGGTTGCGGCATGGTTGATTTGGCCGGTTCTGCGCTCGGACCGGCGGATGCGTTTCTGGGCGCTCGGTGCCGTGCTCGCCGCCGTGCCCGTCAGCGCGACGTGGGCGAGCGACCGACTGCTCTGGTTCGTGGGCCTCGGCGCTGCCCCATTGATCGCCGCCACCATCGGCGCTGGGTTGAAGACGGGACTCTGGGCGCTGGGGCATCGGTTCCGCGGCGTCGTCGTCGGTGCTTTCGCGTTCGCTCACTTGCTCGTGGCCCCGTTGCAACTGCCGATGCGAACCCAGTCGATGGGCAACCTCGGCAAACAGCTCGCCGCTGCGGACGCGAGCTTGCCGGCGGATCCCGTCGTCGCCGAAAGGACCGTCGTCATTCTCGACCCGCCGGTGTCGCTCTTCGCCAGCTACCTGCCGGTGCGTCGCGCGGTGCTCGGTCAGCCGGCGCCGAAACACCTCTACTGGCTCGCACCGCGCACTTCCGAGCTCGAGATCACTCGCATGGGACTCCAGCGCTTGCGGGTCCGCGCCGAGGAGGGATTCCTGAGCTCGATTTTCGAACGACATTACCGAGATCCGATGTACCGCATGCCCGTCGGACACCGCGTCGAGCTGAGCGAGATGACCGTCGAAGTCGTCGAGCTGATGCCGGACGGTCGCCCCCGGGTGTGTGACTTCGTTTTCCGTGAGCCGCTCGAGTCCGAGCGATACCAGTTCTTCGAGTGGAATCAGGGCGGCTTCCGGCCCCACGTGCTCATGGCGCCGGGGCAGAGTGTCCGTCGCTCCCCGGTTTACTTGGTCGATTTGTTATTCGCGGCGCCGTGAGCCCAACGACCCGTCGCGACGCATCCAGCGTTCGGGTACGCTCACCGGCGCGAGATGCTTCGCTCGGTCAGCTTTGCCCCGCGGCGCCACTTCGGCGGAGCTTGCGCCTTTGTCTTGGCGCTGTCGGCACTCGCATCTTGCTCGGCGGGCGAAGACAACCCACGCGGATTCGCCGACGGTGTCGGTGGCATGACCGTCGGCAACGGCGGTGCTGTAGCGACTGGTGGGGCCACAGCTACAGGCGGTGCTGCCGCCACGGGCGGTGCTGTGGCCACCGGCGGTGCCGCCGCAACCGGGGGTAGCGGTGGTGGTGTGACCAGCGGCGGAACGTCCGGCATGGGTGGCGCGGCGATGGGCGGTACGTCGGGCAACGGGGGCAGTGGCGGAGCGGCGACCGGCGGCGTGTCGGGCAGTGGTGGGTCGGGCGGCGCAGCTACGGGCGGCGCGTCCACCGGAGGCGTGCCGGGTACCGGTGGCGCCTCGGGCGGAGGGACCGGTGGCTCGGGCGATGCGTGCATACCGACGACGTGCGTCGCCCAGGGAAAAAATTGCGGCCTCATCCCGGACATGTGCGGCGATGTTCTGAATTGCGGAATGTGCACCGCGCCGAGCACGTGTGGTGGCGGGGCCGTGGAGAACGTTTGCGGGTGCGCCGCCCAAGGTTGCGGGGGGGCCGGTCGCGCCTGCGGAACGGTGTCGGACGGATGCGGCAGCACCATCAGCTGCGGGGTGTGCGGCACTTGCATGGTCTGTGTCAGCGGCAACTGCCAGCAGCAGGGTGGCAAGGCGTGTAACTGACTTGCCGGAGGGCGCGGCGTGAGCTTCTACCGACACAGCTCTGTTCAGCTCTGCGGCCCGAATTCGATGGCTCGGCGGCGGCGCACTCGGTATGAGTACACGACCTTAGACGGCGAGCCATGAGCAACATCGTCCGCACTTTCGAGTCCATCGAGCATGGCGAGGCTCAGGAAGAGATCGCCTGCCCCGTTTGTGGTTCGGCAGACTCGGAGCTGGCTTTCATGGCCAAGGATCGACTGTTCGGGAGACCCGGCGGCTACCGCCTCGTGCGTTGCACGGAGTGCACGCTTCTCTTCGTGAATCCGCGCCCATCCTTCGCCGCGCTCGGTGCCCACTACCCCGACAACTACTTCGCCTACAGCCTGCCGTCCGATGTGCCGGGTTTCTTCGAGCCACTCATTCAGTGGCTCACTCGCGGAATTTCTCTCCAGCGAATCAAGTACCTCGAGAAAGTGACCGGACGGCTGAGTGCGGACACGCAGATTGTCGACGTCGGCTGTGGGATCAACTCGCTGCTCTATTGGCTCAAGAAGAAGCGCGGCTGCGAAGGTACCGGCGTCGACTTCAAACCCGAGGTCGTCGAGTGGGTCAGGAGCCAGCTCGGCATGCCGATCGAGCAGGGCACGCTGCAGGACGTCGGGTTCGATGAGGGCAGTGTCGACGTGGTCGCGATGACCGAATACCTCGAGCACGAATCCGATCCGCGTGTCGTGCTCGACGAGGCCCAGAGAGTTCTCAAACCCGGCGGGCACCTGGCGATCGAGATCCCGGACCCGACGGGATGGCCGGCTCGCACGTTCAAGAGCACGTGGTGGAACCTCGACGTTCCGCGGCACCTCGTTTTTTTCGATCCCGACACTCTCGGGAAAATGGTCGAGCAGTGCGGATTCGAACTCGTGAGCGTGAAGCGCTTCGGCATTCCGTTCTACGTCGGCACGAGCATCTACCAGGCTCTCGGCTTGCGTTATTCCGCGCGCTTCCACTGGGCGTTCTTGTTGCTCGCCGGCGTCATGGGGGCGCCGTTCGCGCCGTTTACCCCGCTGACTCCGGAGTTTCTGTATGCCGTCGCACGCAAAAAATAGCTCTGCTGCTTTTGTGGCAGAGAGGAGGGTCCGGTGCTGCTGACTCGTCGGTGGCTGCTCTTGGGCGCACTCGTTGCGGTCGCCGGCGTCACGGGTTGTCGGTCGGGTCCACCGCCGACTCCGGAAGGCGTGCAGGTTTTCGACAGGAATCTGAGTGCGGAGTTTCCGAATGAGGCAGCGGCGCGACTCGGCGCCGCACCCAAAACGTCGTTCAAGGAGAGCATCGTCGTCGGCGGCGGCGAGGCCAAGGCGGACGTGCTGGTGGACACGGTGACCGATCCGAAAACCAGCGGAAGGTACGTTTCCCAGATCCGAGTCACGGTGACCAAGAACGAGAGCTACGCGATTGTCGTTCCCAGCGTCGGCAACCCCATCAACGTCGGAACCGTCGACAGACCGGTGATGGCGATCTCCTTCATCGTGAGCGCGACTCACGAGAATGGCCGCGAGATATTGCAAGACCAGGTGACCGTTCGGGCGGACGGCAAGGTGACGACGCTCTGAACGGGCTGACCCCCGCCATTGCGAAATGAGCTAGAACGGGGTGGGCTTCCGGGATCTCCTCCGGGCGCGCGAAACGTCGGCGTATCTAGCCACCGAAATCATGCCTGCCGACCGACCGGATCTCGTCGTCTTTCTGACCGATCAGGAGCGGGCGGCACCCGCCTACGAATCGCCAGATCTGAGCCGTTGGCGGGAACAGTCCCTCAGGGCGCATCGCTGGTTTCGTCTCAACGGCACGTCCTTCAATCGGCACTACACCGGCGCCACCGCGTGTGTGCCCAGTCGCCCGACCCTGCTCACGGGGCAGTACCCAGACGTGCACGGCGCCACTCAGACCGACGGCACAGGCAAGGTCTCCGGCGAGCCCCGAATGCGTTGGCTACGGCCGGGCGAGGTGCCCACCGTTGGGCATTGGTTCAACTTGCTGGGCTACGACACGTTCTACGTGGGCAAGTGGCATGCGAGCCACGAGGACCTTCACGACGAGCGGGGTCGCACGGTGGCGACGAACACCGAGACCGGCGAGGTGATCGTCGACGGGGTTCGAGCGTACGAGCGGGCGAACGTGCTCCAACCCTTTGGCTTCTCGGGGTGGATTGGCCCCGAGCCGCATGGGGCGCACCCTGCCAACAGCGGACTCGTTCGCGATCGTCTCTACGCCGATCAGGCGGTGGCGCTCCTTCGAGACCGCGAGCGACGCCGGCGCGAGGGTGATCCTGAGGCCCTCCGCCCGCTCTTGTTGTTTGTGAGCTTCGTGAACCCACACGACATCGTGTTGTGGCCGCGGTTCGCCATGCGCGATCCGCTGGCGCCAGATCCGGAGCATCCGCCGACGGTGCCCGAGGCGCCGACCCAGTACGAAGACCTTCGGGACAAACCGGCGACGCAGGTCGCGTATCGCGACGCGTACTATGCGATGTACGGCCCCCCGGGACTGATTCGACGCGCATATGAGCAGCAAGCCGAACGGTATCGCAGGACCTACATGCGGTTGCATCTCGAAGTCGACCGCCAGATCGAAAGAGTGCGTGCCGAGATCCTCGAGGGGTGCCGAGCCGACCGCACCATCATGGTTCTTACCTCCGACCACGGCGAGCTCCTGGGCGCCCACGGAGGCCTTCATCAAAAGTGGATGAATCTCTACGAGGAGTGCGTCCGCGTCCCGTTTGTCATTGCTCACGGCGGGAGCGTCGGTCCAAAGGGCGCGGTGAACGACGAGCAGCTCACCTCCCACGTCGACCTCTTGCCCACGCTCATCGGATTGGCCGGGGGCGATCAGAACGAGCTGGCGAGTCGACTCGAAGCGACTCACACCGAGGTACATCCGCTGCCAGGCCGAGACTTGGCAGGCCTCGTCACCGGCAAAGACGCTAGCGACCTCGAGCGCACCGTGTATCTCATGACACGAGACAACATCGCCGAGGGAGACGACGGCCTGAGCGTCGGTGGCCGCCTCTTCGGAAGCAAGCTGCCCTTCGTGCCCCTGGGCGCCGAGGTTCCGGCGTACGTGGGCACCAACGTCGAGGCCCTCGTCGCACGCGTGCCCGCAGAGCAGAGGCCGCCGGACACCGGGCGCCTCTGGAAGCTGGTGCGTACCTTCGACGATCCCGCTACGTGGACCGAGCCCGAAGGTCGGCAGCTCGTCCGGCGGTTGCCGAACGGCGCACGCTACCGAAGTCGAGTTCTGGTGGACGCTTGGGAGCTCTACGACCTCGACCGCGATCCGGCCGAAGGACGAAACCGAGCGCACGATCCTGTGTTCGCCGAGGTGCTGGCTCATTTGAAAGGCCGTCTTCAAACCGAGCAACGTCTCCTGGTTCCGAGACGACACGAGCCTTGGCCGTACGCGAGCGCGGCTCGAGGGCCCGACCCGCTGCCGCTCGAAGCGGCAGCGCCGGCGCGGGCGCTTCAGAGCTCTCGGCGTATCCTCGCGAGCCGCTCACGCGTCTGGGACGTGCTTTCCGACTTCGGCGGTTTGGCTCGGTGGTTTACCGAGGCCGAGCACTCGTCGCTGTTGACCGAGCGGGGCCAAGGCGTCGGCGCCGAGCGCCGCGTTCAAGTAGGCAAGCTCGCGCTGGTCGAAACGGTGGTGGCCTGGGAGCCGGAACGGGCCCTCGCGTACGACATCGAAGGGCTTCCCGCGATCATCTCCAGTTCGCGTACGAGCTGGCAGTTGGAAGACGCCGCCGACGGTGGCACTCGAGTGAGCCTGCTCATGCACACTCGAATGGCCGCTGGGCCAGTTGGTGCGCTTCTTTATCGTGCCGGTGTGTCTCGAGCTCTTCGTGCTCGGGCCAAGGGCCTGCTCCGCGGGCTGGAGCGCGCCTGCGACCTTCGGTCCTAGGATCGACCGCGTCTCGAAGCTGACGACCTCGGAGGTTGGCGCTCGTATTCGTTGCTCGCGGTGGGATTGGGGGTTGACGTGCGGGGGTCGCGCTCGACACCTGAGCCATGGGTGCTCGTCATATCCCGGAGTCGGCGGCGCCAACGATCGTCTGGTTGCATCGAGATCTGCGGCTGACGGACCACGCCCCGCTGCTCGAGGCTTCGCGGCGCGGACCAGTGCTCGTTTGCTTCATTTGGGCCCCCGAGGAAGAAAAGCCGTGGGAGCCGGGAGCGGCATCCAGGTACTGGCTCTGCCAGTCGCTTTCTGCGCTCGATCGCGACCTACGATCGATGGGAAGCCGGTTGGTGTATCGCCGCGGTCCATCGCTCGAAGCTCTTCAGGAGCTGGCGCGTGAGACGGGGGCTCGGAGCGTCTTCTTTCACCGTCGATACGAGCCAGCGCTGTCGCGCCGTGACGATCTCATCGTGGGCAAACTCGAACGTTCGGGTCTCGAAGCCCGAGTGTTCACCGGCGATCTTCTGTTCGACCCCGAGCGGGTTCGCACCGTCGCTGGCGGTCGGTATCGTGTCTTCACTCCGTTCTGGCGCGCGTGTGTCGAATCGGAACATCAACCGCCGAAGCCGCTCGAACGGCCGAACGCTTTGGCGAAGCCAAGCCGCTGGCCCCGGAGTCCGTCGCTCGGTGAGCTCGGGCTCGAGCCGGCTGTGGACTGGGCGTCGGGCATACGCGCCGACTGGAAGTTCGGCGAGGCCGCCGCGTGTGAGAAAGTACGGCGGCTACGAAGCCGCGTTCGACGCTACGACGAGCTCCGAGATCGGCCAGACATCGAGGGCACCTCGCGACTATCTCCGCATCTGGCGTTCGGTGAAGTCAGCCCGCGCCACGTTTGGTATTCGCTTTCGGGTGGCAGACCGACGCCCGGCCGCGCCGCGCTCTTACGGCAACTGGGTTGGCGTGAGTTTGCGCATCACCTGCTTTGCCACCACCCCAAAACCCCCGACGAGCCGCTTCGGTCGGCGTTCGCCGATTTTCCTTGGCGGACAGATGCTCGGGCACTCCGGAGTTGGCAGCGCGGTCGCACCGGCTACCCCATCGTGGATGCGGGAATGCGCGAGCTCTGGGGCACCGGCTGGATGCACAACCGCGTGCGCATGGTGGTGGCGTCTTTCCTCGTGAAGGACTTGCTCATCGATTGGCGAGAGGGTGCCCGCTGGTTCTGGGACACGCTGGTCGACGCGAACCTCGCGAACAACACCCTCGGTTGGCAGTGGTGTGCGGGTTGTGGTGCGGACGCGGCGCCGTTCTTTCGCATCTTCAACCCGACGCGGCAGGGCGAGCGGTTCGATCCCGATGGAGCCTACGTCGCTCGCTGGGTGCCCGAGGTGGGAACCGCCGAGTATGCGCCGCCGATCGTCGATCACGGCGAGGCACGAAAGCGCGCGCTCGTGGCGTTCGACACCCTCGCGGCCTGAGGCGCCCCGCCTCTCGGGGCGCGCCGTCTCACGTGGACACGAGTGTGCGGGCCACATTGCCCATGGCTTCACGGTCGGAGGTTCGGTACTCATGTCTGGCGGCCTGCCGGGCCGTCGAGTTTTTCCGACGAGCTCTGCCACGACCTGCCTTCGATGCTGACCGTTCTCCGCCGCATTTCCGTCAGACACTTCGCCGGCGCACCCTTTCGGTCGTTGCTCGTCGTCCTCGGCATCGCGCTGGGTGTCGCACTACTCGTGTCCACGCGGGCAACCAGTCGAAGTTTGGTGGTGGCTTTCGAGCAGATGATTCAACACGTCAGCGGCAAAGCCGACGCGACGATTCACGGTCGCGGGGGCGGGGTATCCGGCGAGCTCGTTGCCGACATCATGGACCTCGACACCGTCGCTCACGCGTCCGCGGTCGTCGAAATCACGCTCCGCGAGAAGCAGTCGCTTCGGCCGCTGCTCATTTTGGGCGTGGACTTTCTCGGTGACCCGTACTTTCTGCCGTTCGATGTCGAGGAGGGAGAAAAAAAGGTCGTCGACGACCCACTGGCGTTCGTCAACGACCCGCACGCCATCTTGTTGTCGAAGACCTTCGCCGACCGGCGTGGCGTGAAAGTCGGTGACGATCTCGAGTTGATGGCATCCGAGGGGCCGACCAAGTTCCACGTGCGCGGGATCCTCGACGATTCGGGTCCCGCCGCGGCCTTCGACGGGCAGGTGGCGGTCATGTTTCTCGACGCGGCGCAAGTCGCGTTCGCCCGCGGATACAACGTCGACCGCGTGGAGCTGGCCTTCGAGAAAGGCGTCGACAAGGAGGCAGCACTCGCGGAGGTGCGGGAGATCGTCGGTGAAAAGGGCGAGGTCGAGCTGCCTCAGGCGCGAACCAAGCGCATCGTGGAGTTGCTGGGTCCCGTGCAGCTGACCTTGAATCTCTCGGGGGTGCTCGCGCTCTTCGTCGCGATGTTTCTCATCTACAACGCCGTTGGCATCGCGGTCGCCCAACGTCGAAAGGAGATCGGCGTGCTTCGGGCCCTCGGCACGACCCGCCTTCGTGTCGTGCTCTTCTTTTGTGTGGAGTCGGTCGTATTGGCCTTGCCTGGCTGTGTGCTCGGCATCCTGCTCGGCGGAGTGTTCGCTCGTTTCGCGATGGAGCAGACGGTTCCGTCGATCGCTCAGCTTTATGTACCGCTTCGGCCACCGCCTCCGGACATCACGCCCGAGCTCGCCCTCGAAGCGATTGCGGTCGGCTTGGTGGCTACGGTTCTGGCGGCGCTCCTGCCGGCGGGGCGTGCGGCGCAGATCGATCCGGCTGCATCGCTTCGGAGCGCGTCCCTCGGCGCCGGCGGGCGTCGTGTGAACCCTTGGTCACTGTTGGCGGTCGGTGTCGTGCTCACGCTTCTGGTGGTAGCGAGCATGTTCGTCCGCAACGTGGCCGTCGGGGCCGTCGCCTCGGTGGTGGTGCTCTTTGCGGCGGCGCTTTTTGCGCCCGCATTTCTCGTGGGTCTTCGTCACCTGCTCGCCGGCGAGCGCTCGCTTCTCGGGGCGACGGGCAAGCTCGCGCTCGTCAACGTCAGCCGCGACCTCGGACGAAGCGCCGTGAACGTCGTCGCACTGATGAGCGCGGTGACCGCGAGTCTCACCATGGGCATTTGGGTCGAGAGTATGCAGAAGTCGGTCGCCGACTGGTTCGAGAACTCGCTCGCGGGAGACGTCGTCGTCAGTGCTGGTTCACCCCTCAACGACCAGTACAACATTCCCTTCAGTGAAAAGGCGCTCGGGAAGATCGACGGCGTGGACGGGATCGTCGCCGCGATTCCTTACCGCTTCCTCAACCGGTCGTTCGACGGGGTCCAGTTCGTCGTCTCGAGCTTCGACACCCGGGCGTATTCGAGGATGGCCGAGCTTCGCGACCGACACTTCGAGGTCGTCGCGGGCCCGGCGTCGATCGGAACCGACGACTTGTACCAAGAACCGCGGGTCGTCTTGAGCGACGCGGCGGCACGCATTCTGGGGCTCGGCGCCGGTGACAAGATCGAGTTGCTAGCGCCCACCGGAAAGGTCGAGTTCGAGGTGTGGGCGGTCATCGGCGACTATTTCCTCGACCGACCGGCGATCTTGCTCGACCGCAAGTGGGTCGCCGAGCATTGGAACGACGAAAGCATCGATTCGATTGGCGTGTTCCTCGCCGACGGTTCCGACGTGTCCACCGTCGTCTCTGCCGTCCGAGATCGACTCGGGGGAGGAGAATCGCTGTTCGTGACTCCCGCTCGTGAGGTGCAGCAAGAGCTCCTTCGCACCATCACTCAGAGTTTCGGGTACGCGAGGTCGATCGAGCTCATCGCACTCATCGTCGCGCTAATGGGCGTGATGGGTACCATGCTCGCCGTCGTGCTCGACCGGACGCGAGAGCTCGGGGTCCTTCGCGCGATCGGGGCGACGGGGGGTCAGATCGCCGCGTCGGTCACCGCCGAAGCCGCCGTGCTCGGTTTTGCGGCGGCGACTCTCGGTGTGCTTTGCGGAACTCTCCAGGGGGCCATCGTGCTCGAGAGCGTCGTTGGGCCGGCGGCACAATGGCGGCTGGATTACGTCTTTTCCGTGCAAACAGCGCTTCGGGTCGGGCTGCTCGTGATCGTCACTTCGGCGATTGCGGGCCTCTTGCCGGCCCGACGCGCAGCGAGAATCGATGTTCAGGACGCACTGAGCTACGAGTGATCTGGCGGGTTTGATAGGCTCCGCAGACGCGATGAGCTTCATCGAATCCGTGACGAGGCTGGGCAAGCCTTTCAAGACGCTCTACCAGCTCGTCGTTTTCTACCGCCAGAAGGACGTGGCGAAGTTCTACGAAGCGTACGGCGACGACGTGGTCTTCGGTGAGGACCAGGGTTTCACCAATACCGACAAGGCACTCTGGCTCAACTTCGGGCACTGGGGCACGGCGCGAACTTACAAAGAGGCGTGCGTCGCGCTGGCCGACATGCTCGCGGATGCCGCGCGGCTCGAACCCGGCCACGAGGTGCTCGACGTCGGTTTTGGATACGGCGAGCAGGACATTCACTGGGTGAAAACCCGTGAGGTCAAACACATCACGGGCATCAACATCACGCCGCTTCACGTCAAAATAGCCTCCGAGCGGGTGGCGCACTGCGGCCTCGGCGACCGCATCAGCCTCGGGCTCGGCTCGGCGACCAACATCGAGCTCGCGGACGCGTCGTTCGACCGTGTGCTCGCGCTGGAGAGCGCCTTCCATTTCGATCCGCGCGAAGGCTTCTTCGAGGAAGCGTTTCGCGTGCTGCGCCCCGGTGGGCGACTAGCGTTGGCCGACTTCGCGCCGGTGCCGGGCAGTGGGCCTGCCAGCGCCTTCGACAAGACGGTGTTGCGCGCCCTGGCGATCCCCGATGTGAACTTCTACGACCGAGACGAGTACGCCGACAAGCTGCGCCAAAAGGGCTTCGAGAACGTCGAGGTCGAGTCGATTCGCAACTACGTGTTTCCCGGCATGGACCGGTACATGAAACTCCGACGCAAGGGCCGCTCGATGGACGACGCGGTCGTCGAGCTCAGCAAAGAAGAGATCGACAACTGCAGCGGCGTCGAGGACTGGGACCGCTTCGGGCGCATGAACGACTACCTGATCGTCACGGCCGACAAACCGGCGACGTCAGGGAGCTAGTTTCAGAACCACGCTGTTCCAGGTCGCCGCGCCGGTGTCGAGAACACCGGCCCCGAAGTCGACGGACTCCTGATAGGCGGCGCTCATGTAGACCGAGCCATCGGCTCCCATGGCCGTGCCGAGGCCGCGGTCGGGCCCGACGCCGCCGAAGGCGCGCGACCAAACGTGCGAGCCATCGAGCGCGAGCTTGGCGATGAAGATGTCGATGACCGCCGCTCCGGCGTCCCCGGCCGTGGCGGAAAAGGTGCTGCCGCCCAGACTGAGCGTGCCGTCGAACTCGCCGGTGATGGCGATGGTCTCCGAGCCGGTTGGTCCTCCGACGGTCACCGATCGAGGTCGGTCGTTGCCGACCCCGCCGTAGGTGTTGCTCCGCACCACCGCACCGGTCATGTCGAGCTCGGCGAGAAAGATGTCGTCGCCCCCGGCGTTCGACAGGCTCGGCACGCCCGGGAAATCGAGGGTCGAGCTCGAGTAGATGCCGGCGATGAGCAGCCCGGTGCCGTTCGCCGCCGTTTCGACGACGAGCGGGCGTTCGTCGCCGATGCCCCCGACCTGAACGACCGATTGCATGACGCCGGAAGTGTCGACGCGGGCGATGAAGATGTCGTCACCCCCGTTGCTCGCGAGATTGCTCGGTGGGGCTGTCGGGAAAGTCACCGATCCGCTGAAATGCCCGACCAGGAAGGCGTCGCCACCGACGAAAAAAACACCGGTGCCGCGGTCGTCGCCGGTGCCGCCGAACGCCAAGCTGAAGCTCGGCGTGCCGTTCGAGCTGTCGAGCATCGCGAGGTAGACGTCGTTTCCGCCAGCGCTCGTGTGCACGTCGGTGCCGATGGTGATGTCGCCCTGGAACGTTCCCCCGACGAAGATCGTCGCGCCGTTCATCGCGGGCACGGAGATGCCGCCCTCCGCGGTCGTGTTGAAAGCGACGGACCAGGTGTGGCTCGCCGAAAGGCCGAAACGGGCGACGTACGGATCGAACCGGTTGGCGCTCCCCATGAACGCGGGCAGATCGCTGCCGCCGACGTTGCCGACGCCGTTGTAGAGACCCCCGAGCGCGAAGTCGGCGCCGTCGACATCGAAACCGATTTGGAAATCGGCGGAGGTGCCGCCGTAGTTGAGGGCCGACGTCACCGTGCCCGTGTCGTCGATGCCGACGAAGTAGATGTCGGAGCCGCCGTTGCTCGTGAGGTTGAAACCCCCGACGCTGAGTGGTTGCGAAAAGCTCCCGGTGACGAGCACCGAGTCGGTGTTCGACACGTGGAGGTCACCGGCAAACGAGTCGCCCATCTCGACCTGCCAAACGAGGGAACCGGGGTCGGCTTGGCCGCCGCTGCCGCCGGCTCCCGACGCCCCGCTGCTGCCGCCCGAGCCGCTGCTGCCGCCCGAGCCGCCACTTGCGCCCGAGCCGCTGCTCCCACCCGAGCCGCCACTTCCGCCCGAGCCGCCACTTGCGCCCGAGCCGCTGCTCCCAGCCGAGCCGCCACTTCCGCCCGAACCGCCGGTCGCCGACGCGTCCGCGGCGCCCGAGCCACCGGTACTCGTCGAGCCGGAAGCACCGCCTGTGCCAGAAGTGCCATCGCTCGAACCCCCTCCGCAAGCCGCCGCCAGAAACACGCACCCCACGGCGGGGGGCAGAACGCGGTGTCGAATCGAAGTCATGCTCGTTCCTTTTTCTAGAGCGCGCGCTCGGCACGGTTTTCCGTCTCGCGACTCTTTTGCACGAGGGGGGCCCAGAGCCAAACCGTGTTGATGGTGAGAACACCGTGGGAGAGACCCGCGACGAGAAACACGTAGTCGGGCCATGCCGCGGCTGCCCAAAAACCGAGCATGTACCCCACGGTCATCGGGGCAAAGCGACGGTCGACGAATATGGTCATGAAACCCGCGCAAGCGAGCCACAGCAGGAAGTGAAACGTCATCGACAACGTCGCATCGATTCCTGCGAGGTGTGCGCCGACGCGGATGCCTACTTGGCTGAGCATCGTGAAGACGATCGCCCAGAACACGGTGCGGTTGAGCGACGTCTTCCCCATCGACTCTCGAGCCCAATACCCGAAGCCCACTGCGACGAGGAGAAAGAAGATCGAAATGACGACGCCGATGTCGTGGTCGGGCTTGCCGATCAAAAACTGTGCGGCGATGGGTAGCCCCGTCCACAGGCTTCCCATGACGAGGGTGCCGAAGGTTCTCGTGCGCGAGCCGATCATGGGGTCGAGGTCGCGCTGCATCGCTTCGAGCCGCGCGGATTCAGCGTTCTTTTCCGATAGGGCTTGCTCGACCTTCTTCACCAGGTTCGGCGGCGGCTCTTCGAGCTCCGAGAGAAGCGTAGCGGCGGCCTGTGGGTCCTTCTGCGCGAGCTCGAGCTCGGCGAGGCGGGTCGTGGCCAACGTCAGGCTACCGCGCGCGGCGGCGTTGTCCGCCCAAGCGTCGATCGCCGCAAGCAGACCGAAGCGACATTCGCGATAGAGCTCGTAGACTCTGGGGCTCTTCTTCCCAGTGACCCCGCATTCGTCGATTTCTTCGAACAGGTCTCCGAGCCTGCTCTGGGCGCTCTCGGCGAGTCGCATCGAGCCGCGGTGCTCGAGATACTCTTCGATCGCGATTCGAAACTCCTCCGCGGACTCGTACCGGTCGGCGGGCTCGGCGGCCATGGCTCTCGTGCAGACTCGCGCGAGTTCCGACGGCAGCTTCGTCGTCATCTTGGGTGGCGACTTCAGGACGCTCACCAAGATGGCGCGCAGATCGTTGCCCTCGTGAGGCGGTCGGCCGGCGAAGATCTCGAAGAGCATCGAGCCGAGCAGATAGACGTCGGTCCGCTCGCTCAGTCTCGGTGGATCTCCCCCGAGCATTTCCGGCGCCATGTACGCCGGCGTGCCCGCCATGTCGCGCGACTGGCTGGCCTGTGGGATGCGCCCTTCGCTTTCGCCGTCGCGCAGGCTCACGGCGATGCCCCAGTCGACGACGATGACCTCGCCGAACTCTCCGATCATCACGTTCTCGGGCTTGAGATCTCGATGGACGATGCCTCGACTGTGGGCGAAATGAACCGCGTTGCAGACCTGCATCAGAACGCGAAGGTGCCACTCTCGGGGGTCGACTTTTCCGACGTGCTCGCGCAGCAGGTTCTTGTCGTGCAGGAGCGCGCCCCATTCGACGCCCTCGATCTTCTTCAGAACGATTTGTGGGCGGCCGTCGCGGTCGATGCCGACGTCGTAGATAGGGATGATGTTGGGGTGCTCGAGCATGCCCGTGACCCAGGCTTCTCGCAGCAGGCGCATCATGGCGTCGGCATCTTTGACGTCGGGCTTGAGGGTTTTGATGGCGACTTGCCGTCCGACGGTGGCTTGCGTGGCGAGGCGCACGATGCCCATGCCGCCCTCGCCGAGCGTGGCGCCGAGCTCGAACCGGGCGGTGTCCGCCGGCGCGAGCGATTTCAAGAGGCCGACGGCGCGGTCAGCCGCGGTGTCGCCGCCGAGGCGAACCGGCTCGATGGTCGAGTTCGGGTGGCGCTCGACTTCCGACGCCCGAGGCTGAATCGATGCCCAGCACGCCTCGATGGTCCGCTGAAGCTCCTCCTCTGACGGCACGAGGATCGCATCTTAGGGCCGCCCGCGTCCGCGTCCAGCGTGGCTTGAGCGGCGCACGAACGGACGCGCGGAAATCGGCGCTGGATCGCGACCGCTCGCAGGAGAAAACCGTGCGGGCTAGCCCCCGGGGGGGCCGCTTCGCGCCACCTTCGCCACGTCTCGGTCGAGCACGGTTTTTCGGTCGTCGCGCGCGGCGTTGCGGATGGCCTCGTTGCAGATCTGGCGAACGTGATCGCTAAGAGCGCGCATGACGCCGTCGGACGTGTTCATGCCGCTTCGTGCTTTGATGTACGACTTGAGCTTGGACGCGATGATGAGCACGTCCTGTGGCACGTCGCCGTTCGTCGCCGCCTCGGTGACGATTCGTCGCGGGGCTTCCTTCTTTTTCGCTGCCGCGTCGGCCGCCTCGGTTTCGCGGGCGACGTCGCTCTTGCTGGGCGACGTTTTCTCGATCGCCCAGGCGTCTCGGTGGCGCATCATCGGAACGTGGGCGTCCCAACATTCGACGGAACAGAAAAAGAGCGGTAGGCGCTTTCGGTTACACGTCGAGACGCTGCACTCGTAGAAAACGATCGAGTGTGCGATCGGATTTTTGCAAGTGCTGCACTTGCGCCACGCTTCTTCGTCCACGTTGGCCTCCAGTGACGAGCTTAGCGCAGACCTCGCAGGATGGCTGGACGCGGTGCTCAGCGCCGTGTCGCGAGATCTCGGCAATGAACGGCGGCGAGTCGGCCGCTTTTGCAGAGCGCCGCCGCGGAATCCTCATCGATGGGTGCGAAATGCTCCGCCTCGATGATCCCGACTACTTTCGGGACGGAATCGACGAAGGCCTTGGCTTCGTCCACCCCCGGGGTCCACCAGACGATGGCCAAACTGCAGGCGGTCATCTCGGTTCCTCGCAAACGGTGCTCGTCGATCCATGCCTCGGCGGCTTTTCGGGATTCGTGAGGGATCACGAGCACGGTGCCCCCGCGATGTACGGCGAACGCCCCCCCCCAGCGCATCAGCGGATCGGATTCGTGCATCGTCATCGCGGCGCACGCCGGGTGGAGCTTGCCGACCACTGCGCTGGCTCGACTTTGAGGAGAAGGACGCGGCGGGTCGGGTACCGCTGATGCGCCCTTCGAGGCCGCCGTGGGCGCATCGGTCGGTTTTTCGCAGGCGGAGCAGAGGCCTAGCGCGACGAGTGCAAGAAAACTGGGGCGCATCGTTGGATTTAGGTCGCTACAATCGTGACCCCTTGCTGAAGGTCGTAGCACGGCGTCTGGGCATCGGAGTTACTCTGGTGGCGCTCAGCGCCGCCGTAGTCGTCGCGTTCGAGCCTTGGAAGCCGGGTCGACATGCCTTCGTTGGCGACTGGCCGCGTGCGCTCGGCGATGTGGCCGCCCGCGCCGAGCTCAGGCGCGCTTGTGAGCGTGCCCGGAACGCCGAGCGACTGTTGCTGGTGGAGTTTTCCGCGCCGTGGTGTGAGCAGTGCCAGAAGGTGAAGAGCGCGATAGATGCCGATGTCGACGAGGCCCTGTCGCGGGTCGAGCCTGTCGTGATGAACATCGGCGACGGACGAGATCTGGATGCGGTGCGTCTCGAGCTCGGCGCCCGAGCCATCCCGTACTGGACGTTGGTGGAGCCGAACGAATGCGAGACGCCGCCCCGAGAGTGGAAACGCGTGGCGAGCATGAACCCGCGCCCGGATCCCGAAGAGCTGTCGAGCTGGCTTCTTCGGACCGCGCTCTAGGGAAGGAGAAACTCCACGCTCGATGGCGGTCGAGTCGGTAGACTGACGGGATGAGGCGGCCGAGGTCGGCGACGGCGATGCTGCTGGTAGGCGCCGCCTGGATGGCAAGCGGGTGCGGCGGAAAAACCACCGACTCACTCAGCGTGGGCGACGACGGTGCGGGGGGATCTTCCGCCAGCGGCGGTAGCGGCGGTTCGGGCGGCAGTGGCGGCTCCGGCGGTTCCGGCGGTAGCGGTGGCTCGGGCGGCAGCGGTGGCTCGGGCGGCAGCGGTGGCTCGGGCGGCAGCGGCGGCTCGGGCGGCAGCGGCGGCTCGGGCGGCGGCGGCGGCTCGGGCGGCGGCGGCGGCTCGGGCGGAACAGCCGGCATGCCGTGCACCGAAGAGATCTGCAACGGCGTCGACGACGACTGCGACGGCGCTGTGGATGAAGATACGCAGCGGGCGGGCCAGCCCTGCCGCGACCCGGCGGCCGCGGGAGTGTGCGCCGACGGCGTCACGAGCTGCGAGGGCGGCAGCATCGAATGCGTCGACTTCGGCCGCCCGTCCGACGAAACGTGTGACGGTCTCGACAACGACTGCGACGGCGATGTCGACGAGCCCGCGTTTCTCGTGTGCGTCGACGACTGCGGCGGGACGATCCCCCATGCGGGCCTCACCGAGTGCGTCGGTGGTCAATGCGTCATCACCGTTTGCCCGTCTGGTCGCAGCGACGCGGACGGCGACGCTTGCAACGGTTGCGAGCAAGTGGACTGAGCTCCTTCAGTCTTTTTTCGGCACGTAGTCGGCGATGAGCTCGCTCGCGAGTTTTTCGAGCCACGCCGCGTCGCCGTGCTTTTTTTCCAGCTTGGCGAGCCCCTTGGCCGCCTGCTCCAGCTCCTCGTCGGTGAGCTGCTCTTGGGCCTTGGGGAACAGGAGCTCGTTTTCTTTTTCGAGGTGGACTCGCTCGAAATGCACGATTTCGCGAGCGACGGCGCACAGCTCCGAGGCTTCATCTCGAGACCAGAGGTTGCGTCGCGCGGCGACCTTCATGAGCCGTACCAGGAGCAGGCCTTCTTCATCGTGTTGTTGCCGGATGTGGGCCAGCGGGCCGACGGTCATCGAGAAGCCGTGTTTCGTCAAAAGCGGAAACAAAACTTCCTCTTCGGCGTCACGGTGTCGCTGGTGCGCGTACTCACGAAAAAAGAGAACGAAGCGCGTGAGGTCGTGATGGCTCGGATCGACTCCCGCTTCGACCTTCGCCGCGTAGCCGTGCAGGGCGTCGAGGGTCGTGCCGATGATTCGGTGCTGATGGCCCAGATGCTCGAAAATATTCATGGCACGCTCTTCTCGGTCGGGCCCGGTTGCCGGGTTTGACATTGCTGCCGTCGGCGGCAAGACTCGGGTGATTCGGGGGTTACCTTGAAAATAAGACCTACTTGGATACTTAGCGCAGTTCTCATCCTGGCCGGCTCGTTCGCAGCCTGCTCCGGAGCAAAAAAAGGGCAACGCGGAGAGTCGTGCGAGACGCGCGATAATTGCGCGAGTGGCCTGGCATGTCTCGCAGGTGCCTGCACTGACAGGGAATTCGACCTCAAGCCGACCGGTAACGAATGCGCCCAGGTGCAATGCCGCTCGAACGCCGACTGTTGCCCGGACCCGCCGCCCATCTGCCAGTCCCTCGAGGACCAGTGCGCGATGGGGGACACGTTCGCGTGTGACCAGCGCGATCAGCTGTGCCGGTGCACTAGCACCTGCGAGGGCGACCGGTGCCGGCAAATGTGCGACTCGTCGAACCCGTGCGATCCGGGCACCGTCTGTAGCGACGGTCGCTGTGTCGAATGCGCATGCGACGCGCAGTGCTCCGGCTCCCAGGTCTGTCGCGACGCCCGGTGTGTCGGTGAATGCCAGAGAGACGCGGATTGTCCCGCGTTCTCGCAGTGCCAAAATTCCGAGTGCGTGGACGTCGGTTGCTCGACGGACCGCGAGTGCATCGCGTCGCTGAACAACGTTCTGGCCTTCTGCGACGGCAACGAGTGCCGCCTGCGGTGCAAAGCCGACATCGAATGCGACAACGCGGAGGCCTACAACTTCCGAAAGTGCATCGACGGTGCCTGCCGCGACGTTGGGTGCGAAACGAACGAGGAGTGCCGGATTTTCTTCGGCCTCGGACCAGGTAGTGGCGGCGAGGCCGAATGTCGGCCGCGTCAAGCGGAGGTGGAGCCGGGCATTCCCGGTGTCGGTGGCCCGAACTGTCCCGGAGGTATGGGCGGTGCCGGCGGCGCGGGTGGAGATTGCGGTAACGGCTTCGTCGACTTCGGCGAGCAGTGTGACGGCGGCGACCTCAACTTCGAGGACTGCGACAGCGTCACCGGCGGGGTGCTGCCGTTGGGGCAGCTGTTCTGCACCGGTTCCTGCACCTTCGACACCAGCAGTTGCTTCTCGGCGGGCACCGGCGGCACCGGCGGCGGAGGCGGTTTCTGTGGTGATGGCGTCGCGGATCCCGGCGAGCAGTGCGATGGGAGCGACCTCAACTTCGAGGACTGCGACAGCGTCACCGGCGGCATTCGCCCGATAGGAACGCTCTTCTGTGATGGGTTCTGTAACTTCGACACCGGCAACTGCATCTCTGCGGGCACGGGCGGAACCGGCGGCATCGGAGGCACGGGTGGCACCGGCGGCGCGACCGGAGGCACGGGTGGCACCGGTGGCGCGACCGGAGGCACGGGTGGCACCGGCGGCACGGGCGGTACCGGCGGTACCGGAGGCACGGGTGGCACCGGCGGCATGGGCGGCATGAGTGGTGGCGCGGGCATGGGCGGCGCACCGCTCTGCGACGATTCGTGCGGCACCGCCAACAACTTCACGTGCGACGAGCCCTTCCTTTGCACCAGCGGCACCGACTGCACCGACTGCGGCGGA
>JAJDAH010000423.1 GCA_029261965.1 Polyangiaceae bacterium | reverse complement strand
GCCGCCCACCGCAATCTCGGCCCCCATCGGCGCGCCGCTCCAACCCAGGCCCGACAACGCGAACCCTTGCGACGATTCCGCCGGCCTCGGCGTCGATGAAACGACGCCTGCACCGGTCTCGTCGAAGCCGGTGCCGAGCATACCGTTCACCTTCGACACGACCGATCGCGTGTAGGCGACCTCGCTACCGGTGAAGTAACCTCGAGCCTTGAGACCGCGCACGAAACCCGCGGGATCTCCTTCACGCATCGCCTCGACGGCTTGCGTGTATCGCCCGGTGAGAAGCCTAACGTAGTCCACCGCGCCTTCTTCCGCGGTCTGGTAGGCGCGGAATCGGTCCACGATGCGACGCTCGGTGGCCCCAGACCCCTCGCGGGTCCGATACGCCGCGGTCAGCCCGCTGGGCCCGGTGCCTTTGATGCCACCGAAGTTGAAGTTGAGCATCGAACGTCCTCCGCCGGTCTCGTGGGACCATTGAGCGGTGAGAATCGCCACGGTCTTTTGACTCGGCGGCTGGCCAGTCACCTGTGTCCATGCGTTCGACAAAGCGTCAGCCGCTTGACGCTCGGACAAGCTGGTTCGTTCTGCGCGAACCACCGTCGGCCCAGCTCCAATCTTCTTGCCCAGCTCAGCCGCAAACTCCGGGCTCGGCTGCGGTTTTTCCGCGCGTTCGACCTCGAGCAGAGGGGAAGCGGCTGCAATGGGCGCAGGCATTGTTTAGCTGGAGAGCAAAAGACAGGCCGAAGTCAGGGCGCCTCGCCGGCTTCGAGGTCGGCTTTGAGGATCGTCAGGTCCTCGAGCAGGCCGAGCAGGACTGTTTCGAGCCCGCGATTGCCGATGAGGTTGAGCGCTCGTTCTATCGATGGCACTTCGACGTCGGCGCCGACACGACCCGCTGCAGCACGCAGGCAGCGTGCCGACAGCACCGGCATGGCCGCCACCAGCTCGGTCACGCGGCGACTGCCGGCGTAGGCGTCGTTGAGCTCGCTCAAGAGCTGATGAATCGGCTCGAGCCGCGCGAGGTCGGCCGCGACCAATCGGCAAGGGTCCGGTGGGGCAGCCGCACGCTTCGACGTCCGGGCCCGACCAGCTGGCCGCCAGTCCGCTGACTCGGCAGCGTCAAGACGAGAACGGGGCCTGGGCTTGACTCGTGTGTTTTGCATCGCCGTTTTTTCTCAATGTTTCGCTCGAGGGGCCGTTCACCGTTCGAAGACCTTTCAAAACGTCCGCCGTCTTTGGAGCCCGTCCGGGCCTTCATGGACTGGCGGTTGCAACACCCGAACCAGCGCTCGTGAACATGTCCGCCGCCCGCAATCTGGATCCGTATTCCGAGGCCCCGCCAGGGCCGCGGCCGAAGATCCTGTTCGTCGACGACGAACCGATGATTTTACGGAGCATTCGGCGGCTGCTCGAGCAGCTCGGGGACGACTGGGAGCTGCTTTTTGCACCGAGCGGCGCGGAAGCGCTCGAGATCATGGCCGAGCACGAGATCGACGTGATCGTGTCCGACATGCACATGGATCGGATGAACGGGGCCGTACTGCTCACCCGCGTCCAACATCGGCACCCCGGCGTGGTCCGAATCGTCCTGAGCGGACATACGGATCCCAAGCTCGTTTATCGCGCGGTCCCGGTCGCCCACCAGTTCCTCAGTAAACCGTTCGACCCAGTGATGCTTCGCAGCACCATCCGACGTGCCTGTCGGTTGAGAACCCTGCTCGAAAGCGAGGCCATGCGACGAGTGGTCGGGGCCAAAAACGAGCTCCCCTCCGCGCCCAAGGTCTACACCGAGCTCGTTCAGGCCCTCAGTAACCCGGAAGTCTCCGTGCGCGCCGTCGGAGAGATCATCGAACGCGACGTAGCGATGTCGAGCCGGCTGATCCAGCTCGTGAGCTCGGCGTTCTTCGGGCTACCCCAGCGCGTATCGACCGTCGGGGGGGCCTGCGCCTACGTCGGCATCGACACGATCAAGGCGCTCGTACTTTCGGTGGAGATCTTCCAGATGTTCAAGACGCGGCGAAAGTCGTTGTCGATGGACGAGTTTAACCACCACTCGCTCATGACGGGGCAACTGGCGTACCGGATGCTCGAGGGTCACGAGAGTGCCGACCACGCTTTCCTCGCCGGGATGCTCCACGACGTCGGTCAGCTGATCATCGCGGCGCGCATACCGGACACCTACACGATGATCCGCGAGGTGATGGATCGCGATGAAGTGAGCGTTCATGACGCCGAGCGCGGCGTTCTTGGAATGAGCCATGCGGACCTCGGGGCGTACCTTCTCGGGCTCTGGGGTCTGCCGCAGGCGGTCGTCGAGGCGGTGGCGGGTCACCATCGGGTCGGGCGCGTGCCCGAGGAATCTTTCGGGCCGCTCGGGGCCGTGCAGGTTGCCAGCCGACTGATTCACGACATCGAAAAGAACCCGATCGAATCCGCTGGCTTGAACGAATGTGCGGAGGCGCTCGGGCTGAGCGACCGACTCCCGCAGTGGCGCAAGCTCGCTTGGGAAATCGCCCAGCAATCCGACGACGATTAGCGCGTCGAAATCCTCGAAAATCGCGTCACCATCTCGGCGTGGCGAGCGACGTCAGCGTCGTTGGGGTAGGGTCCGATCGCGTGGCGTCCCGTTCGAAGCTCGTCCTGAAGATTGCCATCTTCGCGGTTCCACTGTTCGTGGCTGTCGCGGTGATCGGGGGTCTGCTGCTCTACGAGCCGATCGTCCGGTACATGATCGTCAAGAAGGCGAAAGAGCGAGGCGTGGCCGTCGTCGTGGGCAACGTCGACTTCGATTGGGACGAGGCGGAGCTCAGAAACGTTCGTTTCGCCCTCATCGGCGTGAACGGCCTCGAGGGCGACATCGGCCGGGCCAAAGTTAAGCTGGTCGACTTCGAGCCGGTGTCCGTCGACGCCGAGCGCGTCCAGGTCCGAATCCGTGCCTCGGCGACCCAACTCGCCCTCGAGTTCGGCCTATGGACGGCGGACCACCCCGACGCGTTCTCGATCCCAGTCAACGCTTCGGGAATACACGTCGACTGGGCGAGCGCCGTCGGCGGCAAAGGCTGGCTGCGAGTCGACGACGGGACGATCAGCCCAATCAGCGACGGTGGCGTGTTCACGTCGGAAAAAACGACCGTCGCCGGCGTGGGCATCGGACGCGTGGGCGCAGTCTGGACCAAGGCGGGCACGACCACTAGCGGCGGTGTCGTGCTGGGACTCGGCCAGCGAGACCTCGAAAAGGCGCCCGTTCGGGTCGACGTCACCTACGGAAGTGGAGACCCGACGGCGAAGATCACCCTTCGCCCAACCAGAATGAGCCAGCTGGCGCTTCCGCTCGGTGTCGCGCTGCCGATCGACGACGTCACGGTGGCGGGCAAAGCCGACCTGAGCTTCCAGGGACCTCAGGGTACCGGAAAGGTCGTCGGCCGCATCGACGGGGCCCTGCTCAACTACGTGCCGCCACATCCTCGGGAGCTCGATGGCATCGTCTTCGGGGACCGCACGACCTACCAAACCGAGCTCGAGATCAATCCGGAACGCACGCTCGTCACATTGAAAAAAGGCGTCGTCACCGCTGGTGCGTTTCGACTCGCCGGGGGCGGGACCATCGCCAGAAAAGAAGACAGCTCGGTCATCGACCTGGATTTCCGGGGCGCAATCGCTTGCACCGCCGTAGCCCAATCCGCGGCGAACGCACATCTCGGCCGAGGGCTCGGCGGGATCGCGGGTCGGCTCGCGAAACCGTTCCTCAAGGGCCACGTCGCGGTTCGGGTTCAGATCAAGGCCGACACGAGCGACCTGGCCGCTGCAAAGCTCGAACCGAACATCGGAATCGGGTGCGGCTTCAAGGGGATCAACATCGAGCTTCCTCCGTTTCCGACGAACCTGCCGCCACTGCCTTCCGGTTTTCCGCCGGTCCCGTCGGGCATCCCCCCGATTCCGTCGACGCTGCCCACCGTTCCAAGGTTTCCACCGGCACCCTCGGCGTTCCCGAAGCTCCCGAAGTTCGACCTTCCGGTGCTGCCCGGGTTCGGCAAGCCGCCCGAAAAGAAAAAGGCAAACGACACCGACCCGTAGTTTCTTCTGGAGCAGGGTGTTTTTCAACACCCTGCGGGTGATCTGTCAGCCGCCGCGGCGCCACTGCACGATGTCGTCGACCGTGATGTGACCCCAAGGCTTCTCCGAGGCATCCTGGACTTCGATCACCGCGGTCTGGCCGCGCACCGACGCCGTGTTCCACACGCGTCGCCCCATCAACTCGGTCTCGCATCCTGTGGCGGAGTACAGCACGTCGTCTCCGATCCGGAGTTGGACGTAGGCTCCCTTCGGTTCCATACCCCCGCCCACCCTCAGCGTCATGACGTCCCCGACAATCTCGAACGGCTCTGATTGAAGCACGCCTTTCGCGTGGTCGCCGATCTTCGGGTGGAAAGAGTTGGCGAATACGCCGGACGCTCCGTGGACCACCGACTGCCCCGTCTGGTTCGACGACACCGGATGCCCGGCGAACGCCTCACCGGATGTCGTCCAGGTCGCCGCTTGCTCGTCTCCGAAACCCAGTCGGGATACCGGTTCCCAGTCCGAGTCGCGCGATGGCGCCAAGAGAAGAAAATCTTCGGCACCGGCGAGCTTCGGCAATGCCATGACCAGCTTGGCACGGAGACTCCTCAAACGCGCCGGGTCGTTGTTGTGCTTGAAGTAGAATTGCTCCATCAACCATGCGTCGCACCAACGGCGCGCCTCCGGGCGCCGCCGGGCAAAGTTGAAGCGGTCCATGTGCGCCTCGAAGTCGCGAAATCGAACCTTCGGGTCCTTCGCGACCGTTTTCATGATCTCCCGATCGTACTTTGCCAAGTAGTACGTGGTCCGCCCAACCTTCATGCGGATCCAAGAGTCGTAAAACTTGGGAAAAGCTCGTGAGTCGGCGAAGTGCACGTCGCCCTCGAGCAGATCCGCCGGGGTGCCCCGCTTTTCGTGGCCAGGCCGACCGCGACGGGTGATCTCGCGATGCGCGATTTCGTAGTGGTTGAGCGCCCACGTGTCGACGATCGGAAGCTTCGTCTCGTAGCCGACGATGCCACAACACCCGATGCCGACTCGGGGCGTCACTCCTGCGTCGACGAAATGCCGGTTCAGCTCGTCGGCCCAGTTGGCATACATCGACTGCACCTTGGTCGGCCAGAGGCTCGCCACCCTGTAGAACGTGCGCTCGTCCGCGACGTGGGCGTATTTCTCGTATTCCCGGATGACGGTGGTCGGGACCGCGGCGAGCCCGAAAACGGCCAGCCCCAGAGAAGTCCCAACCAAACGCCCGCGCACCGCGGCCTCTCTCGCTCCGAGCTCGGCGAGGATGAACACTGGAGCGAGAATCGGACACATCAACCGTCCGAGCATGAAGTCGCCGCCGATCTTCGCGACATAGACTAGATAGAGCGGCAACGCGATGAAAACGAACCGCGCGAGCAGCGTCGAGCGATACCGAAACAGCCCGTACAACATCAACGGCACGACAGCGAAAAGGCCAGCACTCAGGAAGTTGATGAGCAGATAGCGGCCGCCTTGATGAAAGTAAGCGAGCCCGCCGCTCTTGGCGTAATACGTGTTCGGAAAAACGTCGCCGTAGTACGAGTATCGCCAAAGGAAGTACGGCACATAGAGGAAGACGAACGGCAGGGCGTACCGCACGATGCTCGGCCGGAGCTCTCGCCGCATGAGCATCGCTCCAGCCATGGCGGCATAAAATACGGCATGATCGGGGTGCGACATCGTGGCGAGGATCCCGGCGAGCCCCGACAGCAACGGTGATCGAGCCTCGGCGCGTTCGACCGCGACCAACACCAAGAGGGCCGCGAACATGGTCTCGAGGCCCGACGTCCCATAGGAAGAGATGACGTAGTTGCCCGCGAGGGCAATGGCGGCGAACGGGAGAAAGACCGCGGGCCGACCACCCGACAGACGATGGGCGAGCCATGCGCTCAGCGACAGCAGTCCCGCGAGGCTCGCCATCGACAGAACGACGCTCATCAACGAGGCGTCGATGCCGAGAAACAGGCCACCAGCGATGAGGATCGTCCACAGAAAGTTGGTGTACCCCTCGACCCGTTCACCGGGGTTGAAGACGAGCCCGTTGCCCTCGACGAGGTGGTGCGCGTAGCGGAACGAGATGAATGCGTCGTCGCACACCCACCGAAGCTGCCAGGCCCAAACGAGCCCTCCCACGACCGCGGCGAGGGTCGCTACACCCAAGAGCCACGGCCTCTGTCGAGTCTGTCTCCATCGGACGAAAAGAATGGCGGCGACCGCGAAGGACAAGACTAGCGAGAGCGCCGGTATCGCGCGCTCAGCCAAAGCGAGCTCGTACCTGTCGACGAGCTCGAACAGCAGGGGCCGACCCGTGGAAATGAGCGTTGCCAGCGTGCTCACGCGAATCGGCGGTCCTTGCTTCCCTCACGCGCGCGCGGCGTTGTCCAGGCTCGGCACGGCGGCATTTCGGCGGATGCTTGCGCTCAGCGTGGGCGCTGTCAATGTCGGCCAGACCGCCGTGGCCCACCGCCCTGCTATCCTCCGCACCCGAGTGGTACGTGCTTCCCGTTGGCTCACACTGATGGGCCTGCTGTGTTGGCCGCACCTCGCCGCCGCCCAGGAGGCGCGACCGGACACGCCGTCCGTCGCTCCTCAAGGCTTGCTGATCCAGGAACGCCGAATGGTGCTCACCGTCGACGATCCCGTGGTTGCGGCCGAAGCCCTGAGAAAGCTGGCCGGTGCGCTCGGCGGGCAGCCCGGGCAAGAGTCCGGTGGGGTCGTCAAGATCCGGATCCCCCCGACACGATTGGACCAGGCCTTCAAGAAGCTCGAGGAGCTGGGCGAGCTCGATAAGGGGAACGCGAAGACTGTCGACGTCACGATGAAAGCCGCGGACATCGGCGCTCGAATCGAAGCCGCCCGAAGGACGCACCAACGACTCGCCGCGCTGCGAAGCGACGCCTCCGTCAAGGACGCTTTGCTCATCGAGCGTCGTCTCCGAGACGTCGACGAGCAGATCGCTCGAATGCGGGCCGTGGTCGCCGACCTCGAGCGATCGACGACCTTCATCGTGCTGAAGATCCGACTCGTGAGGCGACACGAAGTAAGAAAACTACCCAAAGTAGAGTTGCCTTTCGACTGGCTCGGCAAGATCTCCCTCGAGAATCTGCTCCGACCGAGCGTCAAACCTCGCCGGCACGGCGGACGAGACAGCTTCGAATCCAACGGCGACATCTCGGTGCAGCTCGAGGGACTCTGGCTGGCCGATAGACCCGATCCGAGCGATGCCAGCGTCGCGGGCGCCTTCGGCATGCATGTGCGTGGCGGCGACACCGATCCCGTTGGCGCGGCCGCGGGGTTCGATCTGTCGCTCGGTGGCGGCGAAGGCTTCGTCTACGAGGTCGGCATGATGGGCGGCATCGGCACGGCGATTGGCCGCGTGGCGTCGATCGGCCTGGTCGGTGGTCTCGGCACGAGTGGCTGGACCGGAAGCCGACGGATCCCCGTGGCGTTCGAGCTCGCGGCCGAGCTCTTCGTCATGCTCGACGTCGGAGAAGAGTTTAGGCTCTTCGCGTTTGCTCGACCCCGGTGGACTCCCACGACAAATCGCCGTCAGAACGGCTCGGAGCACGCCCTGCTCGGCGACGAAGCCGTTTGGGGCGGCGCTATCCTGGTCCCATGGCTCATCGACGAAGACGAGCTCGACGACGGCGGCCTGCGGTTCGGTTTCACCTACCGCGAGCAGGTCAGAACCGAGGTGTTCTTGTTCACCCTCGGCGTCGGCTGGGGACTGCAGCGCTAGCTCAGCCGAGCCCCTCGAATACTCCTCCGACGATCGCAAACGCGCCTTCGAGCACGGAACCTGCCACCTCGATGACGACTACCGCGCCCTCCGCGGCGACACCGACATCCACCGCCTCGAGCGCAACGTCGACTCCCAGCTCGGAGGCGGTCTCGAGCACCTCGTCGGTGCGCTGCTGCGCATCCGGCGTCGTGGCGACGTGTGACGCTGCGGTCGGCGCGGCCACCGCCGCCGCACCATAGGCCCTGCGGATCGCGAAGGCGCGCGCGACGTGCTGAAGCTCGAGCCGATCGAACCACGTCCCGTGCTCCGCGCAGACATCGAGCTCGACGTGTGCGACGTGCGTGACGGCGAGCCCCTTCGAGCAGATGGGACAAGCGAGCAGTCCGCCGTTGACTGGGGACGCGACGACCACCCCTTCGGCGGCCCGGTGGGCCACGGCGCTCAATCGCTCGTCCAAACCATCGGCAACGCGAGTCGCGGAGGCCGTATCGAGCCACACGCCGCCGCAAGCCCCGCACGCGAGCGCGCCGGCATGCTGCACATCCCCGAGGTAGAGCTGGACCCGACATCGTGGGCAGAAGTGCTCAGTCAGCTGCATTTCGGTCGACCGATCAAGGCATGGGCATCGCCGGAACGCACACGACGAAGTCGTCGTCGGCGGAGATGCAGACGGGGCTGCCGGGCTGCCCAGTACATACGGACTCGGCGCACGAGCAGTCGGTCGGTGTGAGCTCGGGACACGGATTGTTCGAACAGTGATACTGATACTCGGTCGAGCCCGGAGTCTGGACCGCTGTGCAGATCTGCGTGGGCCCACACGGGAAGGCGTCGGGCCCCTCACCGCATGGGGGCGGGCTCGGGCAAGGCGCTTGCTGAAGCTGCCAAGTCGTAGTGCCACTGGGATCCGGGCGGCACGTCGCGGTCACGAGCCCGTCGTCTTGACACTTGGCATACACGCAAGCCTCGGATGGAGCGCTACACGGATCACAGAAGGCCCCGGCCGGAGGAACCTCGAATGGGCAGATGGGCGGCACGCATGGCGCGCATCCTTCGTTCTGCCACTGGTTTCCAACACATCGAAAAAAACATGGGCAGCAATTGTTGTCCGTGCACGTGGCACCGTCGGAACAAGAACCAACGCCACACTGAGCCATGCCCCCGCCGCTACCGCCGCTGCCGGTCATGCCACCCGTCGAGCTGCCACCCGTGCCGCCAGTCGAGGCTCCACCCGTACCTGGCATCCCGCCCGTTGCGGCTCCGCCGGTGCCCGGCATGCCGCCGGTCGACGCACCTCCGGTGCCTGGCATGCCGCCAGTCGACGCACCTCCGGTGCCAGACGCTCCTCCGGTCGGCGCGCCACCGCTACCCGAGGCGCCTCCACTGCCCGAGGCGCCGCCCGTCGACCCACCGCCCGTGCCCGAGCTCCCACCGGTGGAACCGCCACCACTTCCGGCGCGTCCCCCCGAGCCCGAGGAACCTGCACCGCCGGAGTCATCGTCCCCGGTGAACGCCGACCCACCGCAAGCAGCCACGATGGTGAAGCCAAAACCAACAATCGCCGCGCGTACGGGGTGGAGCATGAGGCTGATCGTACGCAACTGCCGTACCACCACAAAGAGCACGTGTTCCTGCACGTCGCCGAGTGAAGGTGTGCCAGGTGGCACAACCGCCCTGTCATCGGAGTCGCGAGCCCCGTTCGGCTAAGCGCTGGATATCTCGGGCCTTATCAAGCGGCTTCAAAATCCCGTATCGGTCGGTGCCGTCAGGTGAACGGGGTCACGTATCGGTTTGCCGTTCGTCGGGTTCTGCCCGTGAGCTCGAGCCGCGGCAACACGATGCCGGCTGAGCGGCCTACTTGTCTTTCTTGAAGCACTGATCCTGCCGAGCGACGCACTTCTTGAACCTCGTGCAGGCTTCGGACTTCTTGCAGTCGTCGTCGCTGTCGGCGACGCAGGCGTCATCCTTCAAGGTGCATCGCCCGTCCTTCTTGCAGACCTTCAGACAATCCTCCTCGGACGCCGCCACGCAGGCGCCCTTCTTCGCGCTGCAGCGCCCCTTCAGCTCGCAGACTTCGGCTCGTTTGCAGTCGTCGTCGGTCTCGGCGACGCACCCCTTGTCCGATCCGGAACATCTACCTTCGGACTTGCACCGGTCGCGCCCACGACACTCGATGGTCTTGTAGGTCGCACACGTCTTGTCTTTGGCGCAGCCGAGGCCGTCGGCGCACTCTTCGTTTTTCTCGCACGTGCCCCCTTTTTCGACCTTGGGCTTTTGCGGTGCGGCACTTGGCTCGGTCTTCGCCGGCGCTTTTTTCTCCTCGCACCCCAGCGAGACGAGAGACACCGCAAAAAACGTAACCGTCAGAAACCTCAGGCTGTCCCGGATTTTCATGGCGGGCATTATGCGCGAGACCGCGCTCGCTGTCGCGGCCGAGACACACCGACCGCCAACGAGCGCGTCAGGGCAGCTGTTCGCCGGTGATCAGCCAGTACACGTTGCGGTGCAGCTGGTCGTGACCGACCGGGTTCGGATGGGTGCAGTCAGAGTGAAACCAAGTCGGAGGGTAGTTCATCCCGTGCAGCCGGAAGACCCCGTGCAGGTCGATCAGCGTCGCCCCGTGATTCGAAATCTCCTCTTCGATGGCGCCGTTCCAACGCAAGAAAATGTCGTCGGTGGGTAGGACGACGGGGGTCGAAACGTTGCAGTTGAAACTGTTGAAATTTCCCTGCCCATCCGTCGGGTCGTAGATGTTGGCTTGAAAAACGAACACTTCGACCCCAGGACCGAAACGCCCGGGGGCCTGAAGCGTGTCGAGAGCTCGAGCGATATTGCCTCGCATGCCTGCGATGCGCAGCGCGTCCTGCCCGAGGGCCACCTCGACGACGTCTTCCTTGATGTCGTTGCCGCCGCTCGTGATCGCGACGGCGACCGGTCCGGGAAGCGCCGCCGGCAGGCTCTGCACCTGTCCGGGTAGAGCGCGTGTTTCGCTCCCGCTCTCGGCGCGGTGCACGTACTGGATCGCCCCGTATCGCGCCGACAGCGAGTCGCGGAGCCGGTCGTAGTAGTAGGGACCGACGCCGCCGCCGTCTCCAATCGAGTCGCCGAGCACGACGAGGGTGCCGAGGTTCGGCAGGTTCATGGGGACGGTTCCCCCGCCGCCGGTCCCGACACCACCACCGGTGCCGCCCATGCCGACATCTCCACCGGTCCCAGGGTCACCGCCGGCGCCAGGCGCGCCTCCAGTACCGGCATCGCCGCCGGTGCTCGGGTCCCCGCCGGTCCCGCTAGCGGCGCCACCGCTGGCCGCCGCGCCGCCGGTTCCCCCGGCCGGCGCGCCACCCACACCGTTCGGTTCGGGCGACTCGTCGCAAACGTCTTGGCACAGGCTCGCCTCGATGTCGCTGCAGACGCACCGGGTGAAGCAGTCGGCCACGGCGGCGCACGGGTCCTCACTGCCGGCAGCCGGCATCGGCCCGAGGCGTCGCTCGGGATCCCCCGCGGCCGAGCTACACCCCGCGAGGCCGAGCGCCAACGCGCAAAGCAGGGCCGACATTCGATGGAAAACTGAACGGGAGAACTGGCTCATGTGCGCGGCACGAGCAACACGCGTGCCGACCGCGATCCGCGGAAAAAAAGCCCGCTCGTGCGCCCCTTGTATCCTCCAGGGCTACAGCTCTCCCCCGGACTGTTCACTGTCAGGCCACTCGCAATCTGTGCCTCTCGCATGGCGATGGCGCTACTCTTGCTGGGCCCGGTGGCTGCCGACGATCTCACCGTCCCCGACGGAGCTTTGGCCCGGAAACGCGGCGCGGACTCCACGGTCGACGACGTCCAAAAGCAAACAGGCGCCACCGAGCCCAGCATGGCGGCGATCGCCATGCAGTCGCAGGAGGCCGCCCGCGCCCGCGCGGGATTGCTGCCGGTGGCGCTTCTGTTGCTAGTCGTCGCCGCGGCCCTGCAAGCCAGTACCAACCAGTCCACGATGCACTGGGTGCTGACCTCTGCCCTCCTGCTGACCGGGGCCTACGCGGGCGTTCTGGCGGCGATTTCCCCCGGCGCCTCGGAAGTCGACCGCCGCACGATGCTTCCTTTGGGCCTCATGATGGCGGCGCTCTGCATGACGGCGATCGCGCACGTGGGCACCTTGTCGCCGGTCGTCGCCGTACCTTTTGCGCTCGTATTTTCCGCCGGGCTCGGTGGCTCTCGTGCGGAGGCCTGGCTCGTTTATTCGATCTGCGCGGTCGGCTACGTCGTGCTGGCAGCGCTCTCGCTCTCCGGCGTGCTCTCGGTCACCGAATCCGTGATGCCCTACGGCAAAGATCCGACAAGGGCCCTGCTGGCGTTTCCCATCGTGTACGAGGCGTTGCTCGCCGTGACTTTTTGGGTTTCGAGATCGAGCAGGCGCGCCACCGTGCGAGCGATGGAACGTCTCGAACAGGCGAATCGTCAGATCCGCCAGCGCGATGCTCTCTTGGTCGAGGCCCAGGCGGACTTCGGGCGCGTCGTCGACGCCGGCAAAGTCGGCCGATTCACCGGCACGAACGTCGGCCCATACGTCGCCGGCGAGGTCATCGGCCGCGGCGGAATGGGAGAGGTCTATCGCGCGCGGGAGAACGAGTCCTCCCCACCCGTGGCCCTCAAAATCCTGCACGCGCACTTGCAGCAGGAGCCGCGCCAGGTACAGCGCTTCCTGCGAGAGTCCGAGGTGTCCGGCTCGCTCGACTCGCCGCACATCGTGCGCGTGCACGGCAGCGGCACGATGCCCGACGGATCTCCCTACCTCGCCATGGAGCTCCTCGAGGGCGAGGACCTCGCTGAAATACTGCGCGCCCGGACCCGGCTAGACCCGGCCGAAACCGTGACGTTGGTCGAGCAAGTTGCCCGCGGCCTCGTCGTCGCCAAAGGCGCCGAAATTGTCCATCGTGATCTCAAGCCGCAAAACCTGTTCTTTGCCGGCGAGGAATCGGCCGCGACCTGGAAGATTCTCGATTTCGGCGTGTCGAAAATCGAGCAAACGGTGACGATGACCCAGCGCGGGGCCGTGGTCGGAACGCCGAGCTACATGTCCCCAGAGCAAGCCGGCGGCGAAGCCGTCGACCACCGTTCGGACATTTTTGCGCTCGGTGTCATCGCCTACCGCGCGCTCACAGGTCAACCCGCGTTCACGGCTTCGGACGCGACACTCTCGATTTACAACGTCATGTACGTGCAACCGGCGCGCCCGACCGAGCTCGCGAAAGTCGACGAGGACGTCGATCTGGTGCTCGCGATCGCCCTCGCGAAGGACCGAGAGCACCGGTTTCGTTCGGCCACGACGTTTGCGTCGGCGTTTCACGACGCCGCTCGCGGCGAGCTCGACGGTCCGTTCCGAGATGCCGGTCGCCAAATCCTCGAAGAGCATCCGTGGGGTACCGACAGAAACGTGCCGCGGCGGACCTGAGCCGACGCCACCGCGCCCGGACGTGGTAACTTCGTCGGCGTGACGTCCCGGAGCGGTCGCCCTGGTCCGCCGGATCTCGACGAAAGCTCGCTCACGGTCGAGCTCGACTCGGTGAAACATCCCGGAGCGAGAGCTCGAGGCTTCCGGGTCTGCCTCGTTTCTGCCGCTCGCGAGTCGGCCTCCTGGGAGGCCGTCGGAGCCCACCTGTCGATTGGTGCGGCGCCGTCCAACGACGTCGTCATAGCTGAGTCCACGGTCTCGAGGTTCCACTGCGAAGTCCGTGCTGGCTCCGACGGCATTCGGCTGCGAGATCTCGGAAGCCGAAACGGCACGGAGCTCGACGGGACACCGATCGTCGAGGCCTGGCTCCGAAACGGCAGCTTGATTCGCATCGGTCGAGTCACGCTGCGGTTCGAGCTCGTCGCGGATACGAGACCGCTACCGATGAGCGACCAGAGCGAAATCGGCGGCCTCGTCGGCGAGTCCGAAGCCATGCGGACGGTGTTTGCGCTGCTCGAACGGGTGTCCGCCACCGACTCGACAGTGCTGCTCGAAGGTGAAACCGGCACCGGCAAGGACGTCGCTGCCGAGGCCATTCACCAGGCGAGCCCGCGCCGCGACAAGGCGCTCGGGGTCGTCGATTGCGGCGCGGTCCCGGCGAACTTGCTCGAGAGCCAATTATTCGGCCACGAACGAGGCGCGTTCACCGGCGCCGATGATCGCCGAGTCGGCGCGTTCGAGGATGCGTCGGGAGGAACCCTGTTCCTCGACGAAATCGGCGAGCTCCCGCTCGAGCTACAGCCCAAGCTGCTGCGCGTGCTCGAGCAGCGCAAAATCCAACGTGTCGGCTCGAATACGCTGACCCCCGTCGACGTGCGCATCGTCGCCGCGACGAACCGTGACTTGCGCGCGGAGGTCAACGAAGCCAAGTGGCGCGAAGACCTCTACTACCGCCTGGCCGTCGTCAAAGTCCGCATGCCGCCGCTTCGGGAGCACCTCGAGGATCTGCCGATGTTGCTCGACCGCTTGCTCCAGAATCTCGGCGCCGACGACGAAGCGAAGCGCAGGCTCACCAGCCCCGAGTTCGTTGCGAGCCTCAGGGGATCAGCGTGGCCTGGGAACGTTCGTGAGCTCCGAAACTACGTGGAGCGATGTTTGGTGTTCGACCAGCAGCTGCCGCTGGCCGAAGGCGCCCGAGCACGCCCCGGCGCTTTCGAGCTCGACGTCGCGGGGCCCTACGACGAAGCCCGTCGCAAAACCGTCGCCGAGTTCGAGCGCCGATACATCGAAGCCCAGCTTCGCGCGCACGACGACAACGTATCCCGAGCCGCGAGAGCCGCCGGAATAGGGCGGGTCTATTTCTACAAACTGATGCGACGCCACGGCTTGCGCTGAGCCCATCAACGCCTCGAACGCAGGATCGATTCGGTGGTTCCGAAGTAGAGATGCGTGGCGTCGACAGCGACGTGGACTGGCGGCGCATAAGATCCGAGCACTAGCTCTGGGCCCGCGGCCCCGAAAACCTCGCCGCGGTCCGCGAGCGACAAGAACAGGCCGCTCGAATCACCGACGAGGTCGAAGATGGGTCCGGAGACCGACACCAAAAGCTCGGAGGATCCTCCCGAGCGTGGGGTGCGCCACACATCGTTTCCGGCCGACCAGTAAACGAAGCTCGAATCGACGGTGAGCGCGGTCGGCGTGAAGTCACCCTCGTAAAGCACCATCGCTTGGCCACCGGCACTCGGCATCGACACGACCGTGCCAGGAGAGCTGGTGGCGAAGAAAAGTCGGTCACCGTCGACCCTCAACGCGCGGGGGCGCCCTCGCGTGACGAGCAACGTTTCGATCTCGGCGTCGTCGAAGCGCGCTCGCTCGAGCAAGCCAACCTCGACGATGACCGGCGGTGGTCGGCTCGCTTCGGAGTCCGCGGCATCGAGGCTCGCGTCGGAAATGGCCGCATCCGTCGACGGTGCGTCCATCGACATCGCATCCGTCGGCGGCGCCGCATCCATCGTGGCCGCGTCCAGTGACAACGACGCGTCCGGTGACAACGACGCGTCCGGTGACGGCGCCGCGTCCACCGACGGCGCCGCGTCCAGACCGGCGTCGGCCATCGTCGATCCAAGCTCGCCGCGGGCCCAGTACAAATGGGTTTCATCACCGGCGATAGCCTCGAGAGTGGAGCCGAACTGGTAGCGCACCTCGATGGGTCCGCCGATCCGACGCGTCGACACGATCGCGGGTCGTGCCACGTCGTGCACGAACAGGCGCGAAGGTCCGACGACGATCCGGCGCGGCCGAAACGTGCCACTAGCGAGCATGAACGTTTGGCCGCCTGCGATCCCGACGGCACCAATCACTGCGGGCACCGTATCGACGGCGAAATAGAGCGCATCTCCGTCCACGGCGATGGCGGTTTCGGCGGTGGGAAAATCCGTGAGTCGTTCGGGGAAGCCACACGCGCCGAGAAAGCACGTCGGAGCCGAGCAGGCGTGTCCACACGCCCCGCAGTGCGACGTCGAGGCACGCAGATCCGTCTCGCACCCGTCACGAACGACGTTTTCGTTGCAGTCACCAAATCCCGGCTCGCACTCCAGCGGCGAACACCCCCCGTCTACCGGTGCGCTCGTGGCGTGAAACGCCGCGGGGCAAGCACCAGACCCACCACCCAAGCCGCCGCCCCCTCCGCCCGTACCCCCGAAAGCCGCACCACCAAAACCGCCGAAGCCCGCTAGGCCGTCGCCGGGCTCGTACTCGAGAGAGCAGCCGGAGCCCGAAGAGCATCCTTCGGAGCCACTCGAACCGCGATCGTCTTCGTCGTCGCAGCATCCGCCGCAACCCGCGCACGAGTGCAAGAGACCGATCCCCGCACTCAAAAAAAGGATCCGTCCGCGCATCGCTCCCCTTTCCCACCGCCGGCGTTGGCGCGCCCAAACGCCCCTTCCGACGCGCCCGAGAGCACGTTTCGTACCGGGCGCCGGAGGCGAGTTTTTCCCGGGGGACGCGCCCCGCCCGGGCGACGGACTCGGCGGATCCATGGCAGCGCTGTCATGCCGATCCCGAGGTCGTGCTACCTATCGGGGCTCCATGCCCCCCGGAGGCCGAACCCATGAGCTCTTCAGCACCGTGCGCGAAGCGGCGCGCCCGGGGCTCTGGTCGAAGGGTGTGCGTCTGGCCAGAGATGGTCGAGCGCTCGTCGAGTCGTCGAGCGCCGACGAAATCTGGCTTCGAGTGAGCGAGCCCGCACGAGCGATCGCCGCGTCTGTCGGGGTTTACCCCGAGGACGAGGAATGGACGTGCGATTGCGACTCGAGCCAAGACCCGTGCCAGCACGTCACCGCGGCGGTGATCGCGCTACACCAGGCCGAGCTCGAAGGGAGGGATCTCGCGTCTCTCGAGCTGGTCGAAGCGAAGCTCAACTATCGGTTTCGTCTGGATCGCGGGGTGCTTCGGCTCGACCGCGTGCTCGTGTACGCCGACGGCACCGAGAAACCGCTGACGGAGTCCATGGCCGGGCAGATAGGTCGCGGCGGCGCCGTCGAGGGTTTCACTCCCAGTCACGACGACCTCACCGTCGATCGCATACTGACGGCCATGCTTCGCGGCGACGTGCTGGAAGATCGAATGGGGAAGATTCTAGCCGCGATCTCGGGCGAAACCGTGAGCATCGACGGTCTGAAGCTCCGCGTGAACGGAGATCCGCTGCTGCCGCGGGTGCGGGTATTCGACTTCGAAGACGCGGTCGTGCTCTCGATCGAGCCTCCACCAAATCTCGAGAGGATCGTGTGCCGGGGGCTAGCGATCGCCGGAGGCAAGCTCTGCGCGTTCGGCGAAGTCGAGCTCACGGGAGGCAAGCTCGAGCGACTTCCGCTACGTCGTGCGTTCACTGCTCCCGAGCTCGGCGAGCTCGTGGCCGAAGCGCTCCCGGAGTTCGAAGCGCGCTTCGACGTCGAGATAGAAAGCACGAGGCTTCCCAAGCAGAGCCAGGGGGAGCCTCCCAGGATCGCGTTCGACCTCAAGCAGGGCGCGCGCCAGCTGACCGTGCTTCCGACCCTCGTTTACGGCGACCCCGCTCGCGCACGCATCGACAACGGAAACCTCGTCCTGCTCGGCGGCGACGTGCCACGCCGCGACGAGGCCCGAGAACGGGAGCTCTTGAGGGCGCTGCGAGACGAGTTGAACTTGGTTCCGGGCCGCCGCGTCGAGCTGAACGGCAGCGAGGCGACGCGCTTTGCGAGCAAGATCAAGACATGGGCGGCGGGCCGGGGGGACGCGCCGAGCCGGCAATTCTTCGGAGAAACACCCCTCGTGCCGCGCCTCGTCATCGATGGGGACCGCTTCGACATCAGCTTCGATCTCGGCGTGGACGACGATGAAGGAGTCACGACGACTCGAAGCGTGAATGCCGAAGCGGTGCTAGGCGCCTGGAGAGAGGGTCTCGACCTCGTGCCGCTCGACGGTGGAGGTTGGGCACCGCTGCCGCGCGACTGGCTTTCGCGTTTCGGGCACCACGTCGCCGACTTGCTCACGGCGCGCAGCGACGACGGCGAAGTGTCGACCGTCGGTGTGCTCGCGCTCGCCGAGCTGTGCGCCGAGCTCGACCAGCCTCCGCCGCCGAGCTTGGCGCGGCTCGAGCCGCTACTCAACGATTTCGAGGGCATTCCCGACGCGGCGCTCCCGGACGACCTCGACGCGACATTGCGGCCGTACCAAGTCGAGGGCGTGAGCTGGCTCAGCTTTCTCAAGAGCGCCGGCCTCGGTGCCGTGCTCGCCGACGACATGGGTCTCGGAAAGACCATACAAACGCTTTGCGTGCTCGGCGAAAGGTCGCTCGTCATTTGCCCGCGCAGCGTCATCCACAACTGGGCATCCGAAATCCAGAAGTTCCGCCCCGGGCTGAGCGTCAACATCTACCACGGCACCGGCCGAACGCTGAACGACGCCGAAGTGACGCTCACGACCTATGCCCTGCTGCGACTCGACGTCGCTGAACTCGCCGCAAAGAAGTGGGATTCGATCGTCGTGGACGAAGCCCAAGCGATCAAGAACCCCGACAGCCAGGTCGCCAGGGCGGCGTATCGGCTCAACGGCAACTTTCGCGCGAGCCTGAGCGGTACGCCGGTCGAGAATCGGCTCGACGAGCTTTGGAGCCAATTGCACTTCACCAACCCGGGTTTGCTCGGGGGGCGCAAGGACTTCGTCAATCGCTACTCGGAACCCATTCTTCATGGGTCGGAAGAAGCGGCAGAGCGGCTGCGCGCACGCATCAAGCCCTTCGTGCTCCGTCGCCTGAAGCGCGACGTCGTTCCGGAGCTTCCGCCCCGGACCGACGTCACCTTGACCGTCGAACTCGACGAGACCGAGCGCAACATCTACGATTCGATTCGCGCCGCGACCCGCAAAGAGGTCGTCGCGAAGCTCAAGTCCGGCGGAAACATGCTCGCCGCGCTCGAAGCCTTGCTCCGACTCCGCCAAGCTGCCTGTCACCCTGCCCTCGTGCCTGGTCAACAAGCGACCACCTCGTCGAAGGTGTCCCGCTTGTTGCTCGGGCTCGAGAGCGCCGCCGCCGACGGCCACAAAGCGCTCGTATTCTCGCAATGGACTTCGCTTCTGGACCTCGTCGAGCCTCATCTCGAACGGGCCGAGATCCCGTTTCTGCGCCTCGACGGCTCGACTCGTGATCGGCAGACTGTCGTCGAAGGTTTTCAAGACTCTGCGGGTCCCCCCGTCCTGCTCGTCTCGCTCAAGGCCGGCGGCACCGGCCTCAACCTCACGGCCGCGGACCACGTCTTCTTGCTCGATCCGTGGTGGAACCCAGCGGTCGAAGAACAAGCGGCGGATCGCGCTCACCGCATCGGCCAGGAGCGGCCGGTGATGGTCTATCGATTGGTGGCCAAGGACACGGTGGAGGAAGGCATCCTCGCCCTTCAGGAACGCAAACGTCACCTCGCCGACGCGGCTCTCGGAGGCGCCGCCGGCGCAACGCAAATCACCCGCGACGAGCTCTTGGCGCTGCTCGAATGAGACTAGCGGGCCGGGGGATACCCGTCGTGGCGCGGCAGCTCGTCCGAGATCGAGTACCACGGTGCCATCGAGCCGACGAAGATGTGCTCGGTCGGTCGAGCTCCCGGATCGGCGTCGAGGCTGCCCATCGGCACGCAGACCCGACCGCCCTCGGCCGAAACGCTTGGCATCGGCGAGCCACAGTCGCGACAGAACACCTGACTGAATCTTCTCGCCTCGGGCAGGGCGAACCTGCTGAGGAGCTCCTCACCGCTCTTAAAGCGAAACGCTTCGGTCGTAGTGAACAGGTTCGACGCGTGGGCTGCCGCTCGAGCCTTCCGGCACCGTTGGCAATGGCAATTCTTGCAAGCCGTCACGACACCGCCGAGCTCGTAGGCGACAGCTCCGCAAGCGCAACTTCCTCCGCATCCGTTTGAGGTTCCCCGGTCGGGGTAGTCGTCGAGCTCGGGACCGTCGAAACCCGGCGGCCATCCCTCGCTCGCAGGAAGGTCGTCGCCAATCTCGAGCCACGAAGCCTTCGACCCGGCGAAGATGTGCCCGATGGGCCGTGCGCCGGGATCACCTTCGAGCAGCCCGAGCGGTACGCCGACCAGGCCGTTCCACGGATCCGCCATTGTCGACGAGCCGCAGTCCCGACAAAACGGACGCCGAAACTGCTTCGAGGACTGAAACCACTCGATTCGATCCGCACCACGAACGCACCCGATGCTCGACTCCGCAATCATGCCGTAGGTAGCAAACGCCGACCCGTGGGTCTTCCGGCACCGCGAGCAATGGCAGTGTGTGATGAACTGAAGATCCCCGTCCAGCTTCCACTCGACCGCGCCGCAGAGACAACGACCGACGGTCATGCGTCTACGGTGCCACTTGGCACGGGAAAGGTTGAACGCCGGAGATGGCCTGCACGAAGTCGCCTTCTTCCACGCGATTGACCAGCGTGTCGGGCTCCGTCACGGCTCGCACGAACCAATCGCGCATCACCTCACCATCGACCTCACCCGCCCACAACTCCGGACGGACGGACACGACGTGGATGCTCTGATCTGAAACGCTAGTGAAGTAGTAGTGGAGCCCCGCGAGATCCTTGGTGTTGCAATACGCCTGCCGGAGCGTGTTGATCCACACCGCTTCGTCGTCGAAAAACGCGTCACCTCGCTGGGTATCGTCCTTGGGGTTGCTCAGAACGAGAATCTGCTGCTCGGGCACCTGCAAGAGTCTCGGAGATATCGCCTCGTACAGCACGGGGCCGACCGCGCACCCGCCGTCGAAGCAGTACGGAGGGAGGTTGGGCATCGTGCCCCATGCGGGGATCTTCACGACACCGAGCCCGGCGACGCCCAACGTGGATCCGTTGTCGAGCGCCATTCCTGCGTCGGGGAACGCCGCAGTACGCGGCCACTGCAGATCGTCGAGCATCCAGTGGTAGTTGTAGATGGTCCCGTAGCCGCCGGCGGACCATCCGCCGAACAAGGAGACGATTTCGTCGGGTCGGAAGCCAGCGCCGCCTTCCTCGTCCATCATCTTCCAGAGCACGTCACGCACCATTCGCACGGCGGCGCGGAGGTTCACCGATCCGTACCGAGGCACATCGATGGCGCCGAGGCTCTCTGTGACTCCACCTCCCGCGAAGACGTCCTGGTTGCAGTACGGGAGGTAAACCTTGGTCCAGTTGGCAAACGGGCTTTCAGCGGGATCGTCCGAAGCGATCCCGAATCCGAGCGCTTCGTCGTCCATCGCAGTGAACAGACCGGGGCTACTGGCCAAGCGGGCGGTGCAATCCGACTCGAACAGGCACACACCGCCGCCCTGAAGCCCGATGACCACCCGATCCAATCGCTCGCCCTCGGGCGCCAAGCGGATCTGAAACGCGTAGTCCGACCCGTCACCGCACATGGTCCCCCACTTGGCGCCATCGACGACCACTTGCTTCCACTCTCCACGCGGAGCTTCGAATTGGGCGTTCGAAGGGCCGCAGTCGAGCTCGACGGGGCCGGTGTCGGCATGCCCCGTCGCAGTGAGGCAATCGACTTGCCCCGCAGCGCGATCGACGTAGGTCTGCGGGTCGAGCGAGACCAGAGTCGATAGGTCGCCGCACGCACTGTCGATCGAAGACACTGCCGCCGCGGCCAACGCGGTTCGCTCAGCCGCGAGCGTGGTCGAGTCGCAGTCGGTTTCGGCCAAGCACGCATTGATGGCCGAGAGCGACGAATCCACGAGGTCCATCGCGGCTCGATGGGCCTCGGCGAGACAGCTCTGGCCGCTAGCATCGGCCGAAGGCCACACCGCGCCTTGCGGTCCACCGTAGGTGCGCCACGCGAGGGAAGATGCCTCGGAAGCGCAGGCGTTCTCGAGCCTGCCGACGAGCGCGTTCGTCGAGAGGCCGGCGAAGGCACCGTCGGTGCAGGCCGATGCCACGGCCTCGGTCATCTTGCCGAGCGCTCCGCTCTTGCCGGCGTCGCTTGCCGCGCAAGGAGCGTCGGTCGTGTCGTAACAACTCGCCACCGCGGCGCCATACTCCTCCACGCAGATTCGCAAGACCTCAGCGGTCACCGTCGTGCACTCCCCGGCGCTCGCACCTCCCCCGGCCCCTGCTGCGCCGCCACCGGCCCCACCTGACCCATCGTCCGAGCTCGAGCTCTCCGAGCATCCGATCGACCCGAAAAACATGCAGCTGGCAAAAGCTGCCGCCAGCGAGAAGCCACGCGCCGGCGACCGAGTCAGTCCTTCATTCACGAGCTTTCCTTTTGGCGAGATCATGCATCGCATTGCGCCGAAGACAGTGACCGACGGATGCGCGGTCGTCAAACGCGCCACTGGTCGCCGGGAGCTCGGCTCGCCCCGAGACCTACGCTTCGATACCGCGAGCGGAGAGCGCGCGACCCATGAGCCCCACGAAGTTTTCCCGGTAGAACTTCGAGCGAATGGTCTCGCTGGCATCGCCGAGAGTCGTTTCGAACCGCTTGATGGGATTTCGGCCCCCTTCGACGTGCGGGTAGTCGGACGAGAACAGGGCGATTTCCGGTGCCGACTCGCGGATGATCCAACCGACGTCTTCGGTAGGATACGGCGTCGCCCGGATCTGCCGCTTCACGAACTCGCTCGGCTTCATCGACAGCTTTTTCAGTCGGTCCTCGTGGCGCAGAAACGCGTCATACGCCGAATCCAGATACCTCATCCAGCTCGGGATCCATCCGGCCCCCTGCTCGATCACCCCAATCATCATCCGAGGATGCTGGTCCAGAATCCCGTCGAGAATGAGCGTTGCCAGTGTTTGCATGGGTGGAACGGGGATCGCCATGTAGTCGACCGAGCGAAAGTTCTCCGCCCCACCGTGAAAGTCCGGCGGGATGGGAAGCCCATTCTGGAAGTAGTTCGGGTCGAGCAGGCGCGCCCCGCCGCCGACGTGCAGCACGATCGGGATGCCCGCGTCTTGGGCCATCGACCAGAGACCGAAAAGCTCGACATGGCTCGGCGAATGAGTCCGCGGGCACGCCGACGGGACGAGTAGCGCCGAAAACCCCGTTTCGAGGCATTCTTTGGCCATGGCCAACGTGCGCCCGAAATCAGCTAGGGGCACATAGGCGGTCGGAAGCAACCGTCGATCGCCTTCGCAGAACCCCCACATCGCGCGATTGTGCGCCGCCGCGAGACCGTAGATGAGGTCGAGATCGTCCGAATCCGCTTCGAGATACGAGATGTGTTTGTTGAGGTACGTGTTGAACACCAGCTGACTCGAGAACCCGAGGTGGTCGAGCGCCGCCGGACGGTCTTCTTGGAACAGGGAACCGGTCGCTTCGAAATTCTTTCTAAGCATGATCTCCGCCGCATCCTTCGCGCGGTAGTCGGGGTCGGCGTGCCGCGCCAGCTCCCGCTCGACCTCTTGTTGCCTCGGCGCAAAGCATTCCTCTCCCTCCAGCAGGTATCGACGCACTTTGGCGTCGGCGCTTTCCGCCAAGAGCTCCGCGGTCTCCATGATGTGGGCGTCCGCGTCGTGAATGACGCGGCCTTCGGCGTACGGCATGCCTCGAATCATATCAGCACGCCGGTGGAGGAGCGAGTAGGCTCGGCGCGCCGAACATGAGCTCGTCCTCGAACTCGAACCGTGACTTCGACATCGTCCTTTGGGGCGCCACCGGCTACACCGGGCGTCTCGTAGCCGAGTGTCTGACCCAGCAATCCCCACCCGGCATTCGTTGGGCGCTCGCCGGCCGGAACGAGAAGAAGCTCGAATCCATCCGCTCGGAGATCGGCGCGAAGTCCGTGCCCATCCTCCTCGGGGACAGCAACGACGTCGAATCGCTCGACCGGCTGGCAAAACGAGCGCGAGTCGTCTGCACCACCGTCGGCCCCTACGCACGCTACGGCTCGTCTCTCGTTGGCGCGTGCGCCCGCGCCGGCACCTCCTATTGCGACCTGACTGGCGAGGCTCATTGGATCCGTAAGATGATCGATGCGCACGAGGAAACCGCGCGAGACTCTGGTGCCCGCATCGTGCACTGCTGCGGGTTCGACTCGATTCCTTCGGATCTCGGGACCTGGGTACTGCAAGAGCACGCGATCGAGAAGCTCGGCGGACCGTGTGACGAGGTCCGGTTCCGCGTCATGAAGATGAAAGGCAGCTTCAGTGGAGGCACCTTCGCGAGCATGCAGAACCTCATCGAAGAGGCGAAGCGCGACCCGACGATTCGCAAAACGGTAATGGACCCCTACGGCCTCAACCCGAAAGACCGGCGGCGTGGACTAGACGGCCCCGACGTCATGAAACCAGCGCGAGACGACAACTTCGGATGGACGGCGCCGTTCATCATGGGAGCCATCAACACTCGGATCGTGCGGCGTACCAACGCGGTGCTCGACTATCCCTATGGCGCGGACTTTCGCTACTCGGAAGCCATCGCCACGGGCCGCGGGCTGAAGGGCAGGCTCGGGGCCATTGCAATCACCGCCGCCATGGGCGGCCTCGCCGCCTCGATGGCGATCGGCCCCTTGAAAGCGCTCACCGCTCGACTGCGCCCGAAACCCGGAGAAGGGCCGAGCAAAGAGGAGAGAGAGCGCGGACACTTCAGCATAGAGCTGCTCGGCACGCGAAACGAATCCGGAAGCTCTGGCTCGGCCAAGGTCCTCGTCACCGGCGATCGGGACCCTGGCTACGGCGCCACGGCGAAAATGATCGCCCAGGCCGCGCTCTGTCTCGCCGAAGACGATCTGCACGTCGGCGGAGGAAGCTGGACCCCGGCGTCCGCGATGGGCAGTCGCCTCGTCGAGAGGTTGAACGGCGTTGGCGTGACGTTCAGCGTGCAGTGAATTTCTCGGATTCCGGCCAAGGGGAAGACCTCGGCGTCGGATCGGTGTACTTTTTCGGCGACGATGAACGTGAAGCTCCAGGGCCTGCTCAACGCCGCCGACTGGATCGAGGCGACCTACGGCACCGAGGAGCTCGAGTCGATTCTGGACGCCTGCAGTCCGACCGTGGCCGAGCGCTACCGGGAACGGATCGCCATCAACTGGCACCCAAAAAGCGAATTCGTGGAGCTCTTGGACCAGGCGGAGCGCCGACTCGGCACCGGAGACGGAAAAGTGGCCGCGGAGATCGGCGCTGCCGGGGCGCGCAAGAATCTCAGCGGCTCGGTCGCCCGGGCGCTGTTCTACGTCGCGCGCCCCCAGTTCCTGATGCGTCGTGTAGCCGGCCTGTGGAGCCGGTTCAACGACGAGGGCACGATGGAAGTCCCGCTGTTCGACAACGACGGCCATCTGCAGATGGAGGTGAAGGGCGTGCCAGATCCTCACGTCCTGTTTTGCGCCACGATCACCGGTTGGTGCCGCGAGTTCGCGACCAGGTTCCGAGCCCACCATCCGGTGGTGGAGCACGTGGAGTGCCGGGCCCGGGGAGACGCCCGGTGCCTCTGGGATGCCCGCTGGGATGGTTTCGAGGCGCGCTAGCGGGGCCTTTTCCAGGCCAATTTACTGATTCGCTTCGCCGATGTGCTAGTCCCCGGTCGCCGTGATCGGGATAACCAATCTCAGCAAGGGGTTCGGCCCCCAAACGCTCTTCGAAGCCGTCACGCTCCAGCTCAACGCGGGCAGTCGCTACGGGCTCGTCGGTGCCAACGGGTCGGGCAAGACGACCCTCTTGAAGATCCTCAGTGGGGACGAGGGCGCCACCGACGGGGAAATTACGTTCCCCAAACACGCGCGCATCGGCGTCCTCCGCCAGGACCGCTTCCTCAACGACGATCAGATCATCATCGACGTCGCCATGATGGGCGACGAGGTGGTGTGGGAAGCCCTGCGCGAGCAAGAGAGCCTCGGCGAGCAGGAGGACCCGAACATCGAGCGGATCGGCGAAGTCGACGAGCTCATCAACGCCCACGACGGATACAGCCTCGAATCACGGGCGAGCCAGGTTCTCGTGGGACTCGGGATCCCAGAAGAGTCGTTGAAGATGCCGCTCCGCACGCTGAGCGGCGGCTACAAGCTTCGTGTCCTTCTCGCCCAGGTGCTGGTTGGAAGACCGGACGCCATTCTGCTCGACGAGCCGACTAACCACCTCGACATCCTCAGCATCCGCTGGCTCGAACGATTCCTCATCGGGTTCAAGGGCTGCGCGGTCGTCATCAGTCACGACCAACGCTTCCTCGACAACGTCGCGACCCACATTCTCGACGTGGACTACGCGACGGTCATCCCATACACCGGCAACTACACGGCATTCCACCAGCAGAAGCTCGCCACTCGCGACCGTAAAGAGACCGAGATCGCCCGCGTCGAAAAGACGATCGCCGAGAAGAAAGCCTTTGTGGAGCGGTTCAAAGCCAAGGCATCGAAAGCCAGGCAAGCCCAGAGCCGCGTCAAGCAGATCGAAAAAATCGAGGTCGAGACCCTGGCGCCCTCCTCGCGGCGCTACCCGAAATTTCGTTTCGACATCACACGACCGAGTGGAAAAGACGTGCTCTCACTCGACGAAATTTCGAAGAGCTACGGAGACAACCAGGTCCTCGACGGCGTTTCGTTGGGCATACGCCGTGGGGAGCGAGTGGCGGTCATCGGTGCGAACGGTCTCGGCAAGTCCACGCTGCTGAAAATCATCACGGATAACCTCGGTCACGACGCCGGCGACGTCGAATGGGGTCACGAAACGCGACTCGGCTACTTCGCGCAGGACCACAAGGACCAGCTGACGGATCCCGACAAGAGCGCCCTCGATTTCCTCTGGGACATCTGCCCGCAGGAAGGCACGGGGTTCGTTCGAGGCGTGCTTGGCAGGCTGCTCTTCTCTCGCGACGAAGTCGAAAAGAAAGTCGAGTCCCTGAGCGGCGGTGAAGCGACGAGGTTGGTGTTCAGCCGGCTGATGGTCCAAAAGCCGAACGTGCTCATTCTGGACGAGCCGACGAACCATTTGGATCTGGAAGCCATCGAGGCCCTCGTCGACGCGCTCGCAAATTACCAAGGCACGCTCATCTTCGTCTCTCACGACCGGTGGTTCGTTTCGCGACTGGCCACCCGCATCATCGAAATTCAGCGCGACGGCCTCGAAGACTTCGCAGGGACCTACGACGAGTATCTCGAGCGACAGGGCGATGACCACCTCGACGCGGCGCAAGTCGAGCTCCGCGCGAAGAAGGATCGCAAATCCGCGAAGAAGAAAAAGAATGGCTCCGCCAGCGAGGGGCGAAAAAAATCGCCCAAAGCTCGATCGAAACGTCGAGACGAAGTCGTTGCTCGCATCGAGAGCATCGAGGCGCGAAAGACCGCGATCGAAGCCGACTACTGCAAACCCGAAGTGTACGAGCACCCCAAAAAGCTCGGGGCGCTCCGGGAGGAAGAAGCGAAGCTCGGTGACGAGCACCGGGCGCTGATGCGCGAATGGGAAGAGATCGAAGCCGAGCTCGAAGAATCGCGCGCCGACTGATTCAGGGCGCGCGACCGATGACCAGCACGTAGTCCTGATCGGCCTTCAGGTCGAAGCCCCGATAGTCGGCGCTCTCTTTCTTCTTCTCGGCGTAGAAGTCTCGGTAACCCGTTCCGACGTTGACCTCGATGCCGGCAGATTCGAACGCTTGCAGCATCTGTTGCACGTAGTCGGGAGCGACCTCGTCGGCCACAAAAGCGAAAATCCCAGGCTTGACGGGAAACGACAGAGCTTGGCGGCGTTCGATCGACCAGCCGGCGTCGGTGAACACTTTCTCGAGCAGCAAGCGGTAGTTGTTGGCTTCTGCGTTCCGCATGGTCGCAAACCACACCTTGGCGCCCTTCGGCGCAGCCGCCTCGAGCCCCGACACGAGCGAGGTTCTCTGACTCTCCGAGATCACGCGCGCCGCGCCCGCCGTCGGCGCCGGTGTCGGCGCTGCGGCCGCCGCGGGCTCTGACGGCTCGTTGGGCGGGCCGGGCGGCTCGACGGCGTTCCCCGCTTCAGCCGCGATGTCCGCACCCCCCTCGCGAAGAGTCGCAACCTCGCGCCGAAGAATCATGACATACGCCACCAACGCGCAAATCACGGTGAACAACACCAAAACGGCGATGGTCAGCTTCTCGGTTTTCGGTTCGGCCACGGCGCAGGCACTCTTCTACCGCACTCCGCTACGCCGGTGGGGCCGTTTCCCCCTCGGTGTGCCCACCCTGAGGCTGGGGATCTGTGACACCCTGAACCCGTGACTGGCTCCGATGCTCTCCGCGCACAGGTTCGAGAAGAAATCGAAGACCTCCACCAGTTCTTTGTCGACTGGTTCTCGGGGCATGCGTCCGTGGACACCTTCCCGGACCGCTTCACCGCGAGGTTCGACGCGGCGCTCGTCTTGATCCCACCCGGAGGCAATTTCCTCCGGCTACCCGACCTTTCGAGTGGGATAAAAAATGCGCACGGCTCCAACGCCGACTTCCGCATCGCGATCCGCAACGTTCAGGTTCACCGGGTGACGGGCAACGACGTGCTCGCCACCTACGAGGAATGGCAGCGAAACGCCAAAGCCTCGTCACCTCCGGACAACGGGCGACGCGCGACGGTGCTTTTCCGAGCGGACGGCGACATTTCTTCTCCGAGCCGTTTGATCTGGGTGCACGTGCACGAGACCTGGCTGCCGGAAGAAGTCATGAAAAAAGGCCCCTTCGACTTCTGAGAGCCTCGGTTCGGCTTGAGCTATCCTTGCGAGCATGGCATCGACCCCTCAACCAGAAGCAACCTGAAGGCACCCGAGCCGTGAGCGTGTTCACGATCGTCGGCGCCGGCATGATGGGGAGCGCGCTCTCCCCTCCGCTCGTCGACCGCGGCCACGAGGTTCGACTCGTCGGCACGCACCTCGATGGCGAAATCATCGAAAGCCTGAAGAGCAACGGCACGCACCCGAAGCTCCGCTACGCGCTCGACGCCGGAGTGAAACCGTTCTTCCTCGACGAGATTGAACGGGCGATGCACGGCGCACAGACCATCATTCTGGGCGTCAACTCCAAAGGCATTCACTGGGCCGCAGAAGCGATCGCACCGTTCGTCGAGTCCGACATTCCGATCGCGATGATCACCAAGGGTCTCGAGTGGACGGGCACCGAGCTTCAGGTGTTTCCCGACACGTTTCGAGACGCGCTACCCAGAGCCGTGCGTGAAAAGGTGCACCCGGTGGGGATCACCGGGCCTTGCATTGCGGGTGAGCTGGTTCGCCGCTCAGAAACATGCGTGGTTTTCGCCGGCCGGGACACGAAGGTTTGCGCCTCACTCGCGGCATCGATGCGGACCGACTACTACCACGTGTGGACGTCCCCGGACGTCGTGGCCCACGAAGCCTGTGCAGCGCTCAAGAACGCCTTCGCCATGGGCATCGCTTTCCCGGCCGGCATCCACGAAGCCCGCGGCGGGCAGCCCGGCAGTATTGCTCTACACAACTTCGAGTCCGCCGTTTTCGCCGAAGCCGCGCGCGAAACGGCAACGTTGCTTCGGATCATGGGCGGCGATCCGAATGTCGTCATCGGGCTTTCGGGGGTCGGCGACCTCGACGTGACGACCAACGGGGGCCGCACCGGCCGCTTCGGGCGGTGGCTCGGCACGGGGCTCACGGTCGAACAAGCCATCGAAAAGATGGAAGGAGCCACGCTCGAGTGTCTGGACGTGCTCGAAGTCGTCAGAAGCGCACTCCCCGCGCTCGAAGCCTCAGGCACGGTCGAGCCAGCGGAGCTCCCGCTGCTCCGCCATCTGTTCGAGGTCGCACTCGACGGCCAACCGGTGAACATGCCCTTCGATCGCTTTTTTGGCGGTAACACGTGAGCGCGCTTCTTGTTGGCGTCGACTGCAGCACCAGCGCATGCAAAGCCATCGCCTGGGACTACCGGGGCGTCGCGCAAGCGGAGGGTCGATGCCCGATCGCGCTCGACAACCCAGAACCCGACGCTTGGGAGCAGGACGCGGAGACGTGGTGGGCGGCGACGACCGGCGCCCTGAAGCAGATGACCGACACGCTCGGCGACGACACCAGGGACATCGTCGGACTTTCAGTGACGCACCAACGCGAGACCTTCGTCGTGACCGACGACCGGGGTGCCCCGCTCCATCCCGCGCTCGTATGGATGGACACGAGGTGTCGGCGACAAGTTTCGAGCGCCGTCGAAGCTGTCGGCGCTGACGCGCTGCACGAAATCAGCGGCAAGCCCGCCTGCACGACCCCGTCCCTCTACAAGCTCATGTTTCTGTTGGACAAGGCGCCCGAGATCGCGGCCCAGCGTCCCCTCTTTCTCGACGTGCACGCGTTCATCGTGTGGCGGCTGACTGGCGCGCGCGTGACGTCGCTCGCGTCCGCGGACCCCACCGGGCTGGTCGACATGGCCGAACGCGATTGGTCGCCGGAGCTGCTTGGACTCGCGGGGCTCGACCGTCATCAGGTGCCCGACTTGGCAGAACCCGGTGCTCCCGTCGGCCACGTTCAGGCGAATGCCGCCCGGGCCACGGGCTTGCGCCAAGGGTTGCCGATCTACGCGGGGGCTGGCGATGGGCAGGCCGCCGGTCTCGGCGCGGGCATCGACCGGCCGGGCCGCGCGTACCTCAACCTCGGCACGGCGATCGTGTCCGGAGTGCTCTCGGACGACTACGTCACCGATCGCGCGTTTCGCACGATGATGGCGCCCTCTGCCGGTGCATACTTTCTCGAAACCGATCTGCAAGGAGGAACGTTCACGCTGACCTGGCTGATCGAAAAGCTCCTCGGGGTAGCTCCGTCTGAGACCAGCGAAACGCTCGAACAGCTCGGCACCAAAGCTGAGACACTTCGGCCCGGTTCCGCCGGGCTCATGCTCGTTCCCTACTGGAATGGCGTGATGAATCCGTACTGGGACGACGTCGCAACGGGCCTGGTCATGGGCTGGCGCGGCGAGCATGGCCCGGAACACCTCTACCGCGCGATCCTCGAGGGCGTCGCGTTCGAGCAACGTCGACACACCGAGGGCGTCGAAAGCGCCACGAAAGAGCCCGTCCAGGAGCTCGTGGTCATGGGCGGCGGTTCGTCGAGTTCGCTCTGGTGCGGAATCATCGCCGACGTGATGCAAAAGCGCGTGACACGCGCGGGCAGTCGAGAAGCAACGGCCCTCGGCGCAGCGATGCTGGCAGCCGTCGGCGCCGGTGTCTTCGAGAATTTCGGCGAAGCCGCCAAATCGATGAGTCGCTTGGGAACATCCTTCGAGCCCGGTGACGGAGCGCCGGCATACGACCGGCTTTATCGAGAGGTGTATCGCGGACTGTACGAGAGTGTGCGAGGCAGCATGCAGCGGCTCTCGGAGCTCAGCCGCTAACTGACGATTCCCCCACCCGCCGCGGTGTGGCACACCCAGTGGGTGCCGCAATACGTGCGTCGAATCCACAAGGCGGTGGCGATCGTCGTCGCGGTGGCAGGCGTCGTCCAGCTCGGCGCTTGTCGTCGCGCACCGAGACCCAACGCCGAGCGGGACGCTTCGGCGAGGAGCGCAGCCCCGGAGGCCGCGGCGCCGCCGACCGCAGCACCGCCCGAAACCGCAGCGCCATCGGCTTCGGTAGCGTCCTCGGCGACCACCGCGTCGAAACCGCCGACGAAGCCGACGGACAATCCCGAGAGCGACGCCGCCGCGGGGATCGACTCACCGTGGATCGTCGACGAGCTGGGCGACGTCGGACCCGCCGGCCCGGCCACCGCGAGTTCGAAGGGCGTGGTGCTCGTCACGAGATCCGACGAGCTGATCCTCGCTCGCTTGGGCCCGATCCCGAAGATCCCTCGGCCCGCCGCCTGCGCCGTCGAGCCCGTCACCGCTCGTGCCGCGCGTTTCATCAAGCTCAGCCGAGCTCCTGCAATGCTCGGAGACCACGCCTACTGGGTAAGCCGGGGGCGCCTGCTCCGAAGCAGTATCGACGCGCCGAAGGTCGAGGTCCTCGCCAAGCGGGCTCGAGACGACACCACGGTCGCAGCTCCCATCGACAACGGTCGCGGCGCCAAGACCCCCGGCGCGGTCGCCTACGTCGCGCGCTCGAAGGACCCCGAGGGCCCGCTTGTCGCCAAGCTCTGGGTCGAGGGAGCGGGGGTCGTCCCACTGACGGTCGAGGGCGCGGCGGGCAGCAGCGTCGCCCTCGTCCGGACGAGCCGCGGACTGATGGCCCTGTCTCTCGAAGGTCGGAGCGGCATGAGCCCGGTACACGCGCGGGAGATCACGTTCGACGCCGGCGGCAAACCTGAGCTCGGCGAAGACGTCGTCACGTGGGTTGGCGGACCCTCCCAACCCATGACTCAGATCACCGCTGTCGCCTCGAAGTCCGGCGACGTGTTCGGGCTACTGCCGCTCGAACGCAATATCTCCACTTTCGGCCTCGCGGGGATCCGCATCGGAGCCGAGCCTCAAATGAACGCGCCGGTAGCTTGGCGTGCCTACCCCAACGGCCTCGATCCAGCGCCAGTCGCCACCGGAAAACTCTGCGGCACGCCTGCAGCTCTCTACGCTCGACCCGCTGAGGCCAAGCCGAATTCCCCTCAGGAGCTGCGACTGGCTCCGGTGCTCGAGACAGGTCTCGGGCCGGCGGTCGTGCTGGCCCGAAGCCGCGCATTTTCGACGATCTCGATGGCGGAGCTCCCGAACGCCGCCCTCATAGCCTACGTCGCCGATCGACGAACGTGGGCGAGAACGGTGCGCTGCCGAGCCTCGAAGAAGTGATACAAGGGCCCCCCCTATCACCCCACCTTCGAGGAGCTCCCGTGGCGAAGAACAGCAAGCAGAGGCGAAAGAGCAAGCTCACCGCGAAAACGGCGGACAAGCATTTGCTCTATCAGATGAGCGTTCAAGATCCGTCATTCGAGATCGACTTCATCGACAACGCCTTCAAGCGGCTGAGGAAACGACCCGCGCTCACCTTCCGCGAAGACTTTTGCGGTACAGCGCTCCTGAGCACCGAGTTCGCGCGGCGCAACCCCAAACGCAAGTCGACCGGCCTCGACCTAGACCGCGGCGTGTTGGCGTGGGGCAAGAAGCACAACATCGAGCCGGCGGGGGAGGTCGGCAAGCGCGTGACGCTTCTCGAACGCAACGTGCTCGACGGGACAAAGGAACGCTTCGACATCGCCTGTGCGCTCAACTTCAGCTACTGGATCTTCAAGACGCGAGAGGAAATCCAGCGCTACTTTCGCTCGGCTCATCGGGGGCTCAACAAGGACGGGATGTTCATCATCGACGCCTACGGCGGATGGGAAGCCCAAGAGCCCATGGAAGAGAAGCGAAAGGTCAAGGGTTTCACCTACATCTGGGACCAGAACGTCGTCGACCCGATCAACAGCAACATCGTCAACTACATCCACTTCGACTTTCCGGACGGCACGTCCTTGAAGCGCGCATTCAAATACGATTGGCGGTTGTGGACCATCATCGAGCTTCGCGAGCTACTGGCCGAAGCCGGTTTCAGCGAGTCGTTCGTCTACTGGGAGAATGAGGAGGAAGACGACGTCTTCCGACGGCGCACCCGCGCCTCGAACTACGCCGGTTGGCTCGCCTACGTGGTGGCTCTACCCTAGCTTCGTGTACGAACCGACCGTCATCGACGAGTTGCTCGATCGCGCAGTCCGCGAGCGCCCCGAGGACGTCGCTGTCGTGAGCGATCGCGTCCGCTGGACGTATCGTCAACTCGGCGATCGGGTCGCCCGCATCGGAGCGGCACTTCGGGGGATCGGCGTACGAGTCGGCGACCGCGTCGCCATCTTGGACAAGAACAGCGAGCACTATCTCGCGCTCTATTTCGCGCTACCCAAGATCGGCGCCATCGCGGTCCCGCTCAACTATCGTTTGGCGCCGCCGGAGCTCGAGTTCATCGTCGACGACGCCAGCGCGTTGGTGCTGTTGTTCAGCAAGGAGTACGAGGCCGCCGTCGACCAGATCCGCGGCGCGCTCACCAAAACCGAGCACCTGATCTGCCTGGAAGAGCCCGTCTCTTGGGCACGATCACTCGACGACGTCGTCGGTGACGCTCATGGCTCTCCGTCGCCGCTCGACGCCGATCCCGAACGGATTTTGCTTCAGATGTACACGAGCGGCACGACCGGCAGACCCAAGGGCGCCATGCTCACTCACAAGAATTTGGTGAGCAACACGCTCACTGCCATGCACGAGCGTGACTACACGGCGAAGGACATCTACTTGCACGTCGCGCCGCTCTACCACATCGCGGATTGCGAGCTGTTCTACGGGATGAGCTACGCGATGGGAGGAAACGTCGTACTGCGCGAGTTTCGGCCCGAAGCGGTGCTTCGTGCCATCGCCGAAGAACGGGTCAGCGTGGCGTTCCTCGTTCCCGCGATGATCAACGCGCTCCTCGAGCACCCGGGCCTCGAAAGCTACGACTTGTCGAGCTTGAGACTGATCGTCTACGGCGGCTCGGCGATCCCCGAAGATCGACTCCGTGCCGCGCTGTCGCGCCTCCCGTGTCAGCTAAGCCAAGGATACGGACTCACCGAAACGAGTCCCATCCTGTGCGTGCTACCCACCGACGACCACGTGCTCCAGCGGAGCGACGCGCCGGAACGTATCCGGAGGATCCAGAGCTGCGGAAGACCCGCGTGGGGCGTCGAGGTGAAGGTCTTCGACGAAAACGACGTCGAGTGCGAAGACGAAGTCGTCGGCGAAATCGTGGCTCGGGGCGACAACATCATGAAGGGTTACTACAACCGACCGGACGCGACCGAAGAAGCGATGCGCGGTGGTTGGTTTCACACGGGGGACATGGCGTTTCGCGACGCCGACGGATACATCTACATCGTCGATCGCAAGAAGGACATGATCGTGTCTGGCGGCGAAAATATCTATCCGCGCGAGGTCGAGGAAGTGTTGTTCAAACATCCCGCGGTTCTCGACGCGGCGGTCATCGGCGTCCCGAGCGAAAAATGGGGCGAAGAGGTCAAAGCCGTCGTGGCGCTGCGAGACGGCAAAAACGCCAGCGGTCAGGAGCTCATCGAGCACTGCCGCTCACAGCTCGCCCACTACAAGGCGCCCAAGAGCGTCGATCTGGTCGACACCCTGCCCCGCAATCCCTCGGGCAAAGTGCTCAAGCGCGAGCTCCGCGAAGGGTATTGGAAGGACAAAGGGCGGCGAGTGAACTGACGGAGAACGGCAGATTTTGGGAAGATTCTCTTGCATTCTGTAATTGCAGAATCTATAGAATATTCATGACCGAGAGCGCCGCCGTATTGGAGCCACACCAGCTGCCCGACCAGGACGACATCGGCTGGGACGACCGCGAGCAAGGGCGCGAGCGGTTCCGGGACCGGATGATAGGAGAGATCTCGAGCTCTTACCGTCCCTGGCTCCACTTGCTGGCAACGACGGCTCCGGGCCTCGTTTTGCTGGGGCTCGCGATTTGGCGCCTCGACGACGTGAAGCCGCTCGAGTGGCTGCTCGTACCGACGTTCTTCGTGGTCGCCAACCTCGCCGAGTGGTTCGCCCACACCAACTTGCTTCATCGCCGCTTCAAGCCGGCCGCCGTGCTCTACGACCGACACACGCCGCAGCACCACCGCATTTACCGGTACGGGCAGATGGCGATCAGGGACCGACGGGAGTTCAAACTCGTATTGATCCCGGCCTACGGGGTCGGCGCGATTCTCTTGATCTCGACCCCCGTGGCCCTGGCTGTCGGCCTGTTGTGGTCCGAAAACGCCGGGTGGTTGACCTGGGTGACTCAAGGCATGGCAACGACGAGTTACGAGCTGCTGCATCTCGCCTACCACTTGCCGGAAGATCACCCGATCGGGAAGTGGCGGGTCATCCGACGCCTACGCGAGCACCACGCGCTTCACCACGATCCGCGCCTGATGCAACGCTGGAACTTCAACGTCACCTTTCCATTGGGCGATTGGATTTTCGGCACGATTGCCCCTGGCGAACAGGTCGAGCGGGCTCGTGCCAGAGCTCGGGCCGCATCGAGATAAGGTAGGTCGGCCGCGGGAGGCTACCGCCAGGCGAACACCGGCTGCTCGAAGTGATCGACGCGCGTGTCGCGCCCCCAGACCGCCACCTCGTTGAGCTGATACAGAATCGCGGCGGTTGGTGCATGGACGAGGGTTTCGAGGATCGGAATCGATATGACCGGTCGATCGCTTTCTGGAATCGAACGCAATCGGGGCACGTCGGGCTTGTCGAGTTCCGTGAGGGCGACACAGTGGACCTCGGCGACCTCGGCGGGATTCGGCGTCAGTGCCACCGCGCCGCCCGCCCAGACGACGACCGGAGTGATGCAGAAGCCCGAACGGGTCGGATAGTCGTCGAGCAGGCCGAGCACGGACGCTTCGCCCAACTCGACTCCGAGCTCCTCTTGAAGCTCACGCAGAGCCGCGGCCGTCGCGCTCTCTCCGGGGTCGACGCGCCCGCCCGGAAGCGCCCATTGCCCTCCGTGATTCCTCAGCGAATCGGCGCGCCGGGTCAGCAGGAACGCGGCTCGCGCGTCGTCGTCGGAAACGAGGACCAGCGCCACCGCCGCGGATCGCAGGCACTCGTCGCGCACCTCCCGCCGGGCGAAATCGTCGAGGTGCCTCGCCACGCGTTTTTTCAACGCGGCATCGATGCGACCAGGAGGCTCGAGCACTGGCTCCATCAACGTCTTCTATATCAGCCCCGAGGGTGTATCGACGGCTCAGCGCGAGCAGAGTACCCTGGCTCACTCGGTCAAATGCCGCCCGACGCACCGAGATCCAAGAACCACGCCGAGCTGGCGCTCGGCCGTTTCGCACCGATCTGCCGGCAAGGCACGAGTGAGTTCGGGGAGTTCTGGGCGGCGCTGACGACCTCCGGCAAGCACGAAGGCGGAATCGTCGGCGTCAGGCGAATGGACCTGAGCCAAGCTGCCGAAGACGCTCGAGACGCAATCTCCGACGCAGCGTTCTGGGCCATGGATCTGAACCATTCGTGCCTCGCGCCGACCGCAGACGTCGTCGTCACCGGCGACGAGCTCGGTGTCATCGGCAAGTACCACGAGGGCGAGTTTCTGAGCGGCTTGATGACGCTTTCGCGCAAGCACGGCCACCGCGTTCCGCCGGACGTTGCGGTTCGCATCTGCCTCGACGTGCTCGAAGCACTCGCCGTCGTTCATGCCCATGCGAGCGCGACCGACACTCCCGAGTACGCGTTCGGCGGAGTCAGCCCGGAGACGATCTTGGTCGGCACCGATGGCCGCATCTGGCTGACGGACGTCGGTGTGGCCGCAGCGCTCCATGCCAAGGATCCGTGGAAGGACCGCGCAGCAGTTCTGGGCTACCTGCCGCCCGAGTTGCTCAAGAACGGAAACCGCGAAGCCAGAACCGACGTCTTCTCCATCGGCGTCTGTTTGTGGGAGCTGCTCGCCGGTCGTCGACTGTTTCCGGGAGCAAACCCGGACACGGTGAAAAACGCCGTGCTGCAACGTGCGATCCTCCGGCTCGACTCTCCGCGACTCCGCTTGAGTGAACCGATCAACGAGGCCCTCGTCGAGGTGGTTTCCCAGACGCTCGAGCGAAACTTCGAGATGCGGCCCGATGTCGAAGAGCTGAACGCGATGCTGCTCGACATCGATGGAATCGACGCCTCAAAACGAGGCGAGGTCGCGGATTTCGTCGAGCACGTCGCCGCGGATCCACTCGCGAAACGGCGTGCGTCGCTCGGCGAAAGCGCAGTCTCCACCAAGAGAGTCTCGGAGCCCGGAACCGAGCCGGAGATCGGAAAGAAAACACCCGAACTGAAGCCGGCAGTAGCGAAGCTCACCAGAAAGCCGTCGACCGAAACGAGGGCAGTCAACCGGAGAGCGACGACCGTGAAAGTGCCCGCGGCGCCGAAGCCGGGAGCCGCGCCGAAGCCGGGAGTAGCGCCAAAACCGGGAGCCGCGCCAATACCGAAAGCTCGGCCGCTCTCCGGCTTGATGAACGCCGCCGTACCGCCCAAGAAGTCCATGGGGGCGAAAGAAGCCTCCAAGCTCCTGCCCGCGAAACCGGTGGCCAGAGTGAAGCTCACTCAAAAGCTTCCGACCTCCGCGCCTCCGGCCGAAGAACCCAAGGCTCGGCCGAAACCCGACGCGTTCCGGCCGCGTCAACCGACGTTGATGGGTGTGCCTCCGCCCGCAATGCCACCCGCGGATTTTTTGAACGCGGAGAACGACGCGACCGAGGACACGACAGCGGTCGCGCCGCCGCCACCCAGAGAGAAGGAGTCCACGGACGGGCCGGCCCCTCTCGACAAGACGCTCCCGGTCCCGGCGCCGGCCCCCAAGAAGACCAGCCAAAAAGTGGCCCCGAGCAAAACCATGGCGGAGTCCAGTCAGGAACCGGACAGCGTCAAACGGCTCCCGAAGCCGATCGACATCGGCGCTCCATTGCCGGCACTTGGTGCCACCGCCGCGCTCGGTCGGGCGACGACGGATCCCGATCCCGAATCGCTCTCCGCCCCGCCGCTCGCGGACCGTACGACCACGACGGGCCTGCAGCCGATGCTCCCGCCACCCTCGGATCCCGACCTCTCAGCTTCGCTCGAATCAGCCATCGCCGCCGCGCCACCCATGGTGCCGTCGCACGGCGCTCCACCAACCTTCGAGTCCGTGGGCACGGACATGGCCGCCTATGACCGGCCACCGACCGCGCGGCCACCGATGATGTCGACCCGACCACCGCCGGCCCCGAGCTACGCGCCAGAACCGGCCCTGCCGCGCGAGAACGACACCGAGCTCCCTCCCGGCGTCGTTTCCATTCGTCCGCTCATCGCGATGAAGCTGCCCCGGCACAGTGTCGCTCCTGAATCGACGACGAGCTCATCCGCGACTGCCGCGACCATCGCCGGCGTGCTCCTACTCTTCGGGGCCGTTGCCGTCCTCGGCACGGTGTTCGTGCTGCGGTCCAACCGCTCCCTGCCCACTCCGGAATCCGCAGTAGCAAAAAAGGCCGAGCCGCCCGCGAGCCCGACACCAAGCATCGCTGCCACCGCGAAAGAGCCGGTGCCGGCAGAGTCGGCCACCCCGCCAGCGGCGACCGCGGCGCCGGTCGAGAGTGCCGAACCCGACGACGATGACCGCGCGAAGCGGCTGCTCGAGCAAGAGCGGGAGCGCCGCGAGCGACGGCGGCGTGCGAAGCGCAAAAAAGAAAAACAGCTCGAAGAGAAGCGGGAGAAGGAACGGGGCAAAGCCGGACAACCCGGCGGCTTCACGCCCGACGAGCTCTGAAGCGCTTCACTAAGTCGAGCGCTTATCCCTTAGTGGCCGTCGCCGGCGAGCTGCGCGATGATGGCAGCCATGGGGCTTCCGCCACCTCCCTGGCAAGAGCCGTCCTTGGATGGTGACCCGGCCCCAGCTTCAGCGCGACGCCCACCCACCAGGCGCCCCGGCGCCACCGATCCCTCGGTGCTCTTGGTCGGAACCGGCCAATCGATGCTCGACGCCATTCAGGCAGCGTTGCAAACGCGGCACGTCTTCACCCACGCGGTGTCGGCTGAAGCGGCGGTCGAATGTGTCGCCGCCGCGGCGCCCGACCTCGTCCTGCTTCTGGGAGACGCTTCCCACGACGGAGGAGCAACGGTGCTGGCCGCGCTCGGCCATTCACCGATCACGAGCGTCGTACCGGTCGCGATCCTCACGGACCAGGCGGCCCTCGACGAACGTCTGCAGGCGTTCCGCCATGGGGCCACCGCCGTCATCCCGAAGAGCGCGAGCGTCGATGCGATCGCCGAGCAGGTCGAGCAGCTGGTGCGAGAGATCCCCGAGCGCGAGGGCTCGCACCTCGGCAACATCGGCGAAGCGACTCTGCGGGATCTGGTCGACACTCTTTCGCACGAGCTGCGCACCGGGATCCTGACGGTTCGCAGCGAGTCGGGTAGCGACGATGACGCCGTCCGCTTGGTTCTTGGCGGTGGAAAACCTCTCGCTGAAGCCATCGACGACTTCGTCGCCCGGCTCAGGGGACACGTCGTGCACGCCGAGCCGCTGCACTACGAGTTCGACGAGCACGCCGGCGGGACCCTACAGCTGTTGGGTGCGGACGTTCTCGGAGAGGACGCCGAGCCTCCGGCCCACCTCGAGACCTTGCGCATCGTCATCGTCGACGAAAACGCCGCTCGGGCTGATGCGGTGGCGCAAGAAGTCCGTTCCCACGGAGCCAGCGCTGTCGTCACGAACTTCGACGCCACGGAGCTCCAGTTTGCCCGACTGCGCCAACTGGACCCCGCAATCATTCTCGTCTCGGAACAGGACCTGCACGGACCGGGATACGCCCTACTCCGGCGAATGCGTCACGACACCCGGCTGCGATGGGCGTCGCTCTTGCTGGTCCGCTGGGACGACATCTGGTCCGAATCCAAGCCACCGGAAATGGAGCGCATGCTGCGCACGCTCGCGGAGCTCGACGCGCCGGAAGCGATGATTCGAGAGCGCGCAAAGGGCGAAGAATCATTCGACGTCCGACTCGAAGCGACCGGGCCAGCGCGGCTAGCCCGCGCGTTGGCCAGCTGCCAACAGACTCTTCGCGCCACGGTCTACCACCCTCGGGTTTTCATCCAGCTCGACGTGTCCGACGGCGTGATCGCCAGCGCATCGGGCTATTCGCACGCCAACCCCGATGCACCGTTCGCGGGATCGACCGCGATCAGCGCCCTGATGGTCGTCAGCTCCGGTCGAGTGCGCGTCGAGCACACCACGCTGGTCGGCAATCCGAACGTCATGCAGACCGTCGACGTGGCGCTCAATGTCGCCGACCAGGAGCCGGCACCGATCGCGGCCTCCGTACCGGCGCCATCGGGCCCCCCGAGCGCCCCGGCACCCGCCGCCAGCCCCAAAAAACGCTCGGCGCTCCCATGGGTGACGTTGACGGTTGGTGCGGTCGGTTTCGTCGGCGCTGTCATCGCCGCGGTTTTCATTTGGTCCACCGACGACGGGAGAACGGTGGCGACCTCGGCGGAGCCGACCCCTTCGACCGCGCCAGTTGCCTCGGCGTCGCCTCCGCCATCAAGTGCCAGCGCGGTCGCCACGACGGCCACCGCTCCCGCAGCGTCCGCCGACGCCGGTGCACCCGACGACGCCGGCGAAGCAGCGCCTCCGGTGACAACGACCGGAGTTGTGCCCTTCATCAAGGAAACGAGCATCACCACGCCTTCTTGCGAAGAGCTCGCCGGCAAGCTCGAAAGCGTGGACCCGCTGCGCGCCAACGGCGCGGCCGACTTCGCGGTGCTCACCGCGCGACGGCACCTCGTCAAAGGAAACGTCAAAGGAGCGCAGAGCTCCTATTGCCGAGCCGCCATTCTCGATCCGTCTCGGACGGCCGCCACCCTGGGACTCGTGCGATTGCTGTTGATTCGACGAGACGGGGCCCGCGCGCTCGACTGGGCTCGGCGAGCCGTGACTCAGTCTCCCCAGAGCGAGCACGCTCAAGCTCTCTTGGGAGATGCGCTCGCCAGGACGGGCGACATCGAGGGCGCCAAGACCGCTTGGACCGAATCGGCGGGTGTGTCAGCCGACGACCTCCAGGCGGTCCGACGTCTCGCGACACGCTTCATGATGGTCGCCGTTGGCGCGATGAAGCGGAGCGAGCACGAACGCGGGGAGCGCTTCTACCGGCGCACCGCCTACCTAGACCCAAAGAGCGCTATCGCATCGTCGGGCGTGGCGCGGGCACTCGTGGGCCTCGGGGATCTCGCCCCGGCGATCGAGTGGGCGCGCCGTGCCGTGACACTCGACCCCGAGAGTGCGGATCATCAGATCACACTCGGCGACATGCTCATCAAGGCCGACGAAAAAGACGCGGCCCGGGCAGCCTACAAGGAAGCCGCCCGACTCGCCCCGGCAAACGCCATCCCCAAGCGCCGGCTTCACTACCTCGGACCGTAGCGACCGCCCATCCGCCGGCAATCCTCCTGATAAGCCGCCATGCGAGATCGCAGCTTGCCGATCCGCCGGGATTGCTCTATCGAATCGCTGATTGGCCAATCGGCGAAAAACCGCCGTCCGGCTCGTTCGGAGTGCACCCGAGTGCGGGCGCTACCAAGGAGAATCTGATGGGTAAGAAAGTCTACGTCGTCGGTGTTGGCATGACGAAGTTCGAGAAGCCTGGTTCAAAGGACTGGGACTACCCGGGCATGGTCAAGGAAGCGGGCACAAAAGCGCTCGAGGACGCTGGCGTGGGCTACGACCAAATCCAACAGGTCGCCGTCGGCTACTGCTACGGAGACTCGACCGCCGGGGAACGAGCGGTGTACGAGCTCGGACTCACCGGCGTGCCCATCTACAACGTCAACAACAACTGCTCGACGGGGTCGACCGCGTTGTTTCTCGCCAAGCAGCTCGTCGAGGGCGGCCTCGCTGACTGCACGATGGCCGTCGGATTCGAAAAGATGGAGAAGGGGTCCCTCGGCGCCAAGTTCATGGATCGGACCAACCCCATGGACAAACACATGCTGTTGATGATGGAGCTACGTGAATTCGCTCCGGCGCCACCGGCACCGCAGTTGTTCGGCAACGCCGGCCGAGAGCACATGGAAAAATATGGCACGACCAAAGAACAATTCGCCAAGGTGGGCCACAAGAACCACAAACATTCGGTGAACAACCCCTACTCGCAGTTCCAGGACGAGTACTCCCTCGAAGACGTGCTCAACAGCAAGCCGGTCTACGAGCCGTTGACCAAGCTGCAGTGTTGCCCGACGTCAGACGGGGCCGGCGCGGCGATCCTCGCGAGCGAGGAGTTCGTGAAGAAACACGGGCTCGAGAAGACGGCCGTCGAGATCGCCGGGATGAGCATGAAAACCGATTTCAAGAGCACATTCGAAGAGAAGAGCTGCATCAAGCTCATCGGCTCCGACATGACAAAAGCCGCAGCCGAGGACACTTACGAGCAATCAGGACTCGGTCCGGAGAATGTCGATGTCGTCGAATTGCACGACTGCTTCAGCTGCAACGAGCTACTCACCTACGAGGCGCTCGGATTGGCGGAGCCCGGAAAGGGCGGCGAGCTCATCGACTCGGGAGCGGTCACCTATGGAGGCAAGTGGGTTGTGAACCCGTCCGGTGGGCTCATCAGCAAGGGGCACCCGCTCGGAGCGACGGGCCTGGCTCAGTGCGCCGAGCTCAACTGGCAAATCCGCGGCTTGTCGGAGAAGCGCCAGGTCGAGGGGGCCAAAGTTTGCCTCCAGCACAACCTGGGGCTGGGCGGCGCCGCCGTCGTCACGATGTACCGCCGAGCCGAGCTCGCTTAGCCTTCTTCGCGGGGGCGGTACATCAACGCGACGGCCGCGAGCGGAACGAACAACGCCGCCGAAAGGCCGAGCACCAAGGATCCGGAGAGGCCGCCCATGCGGGCGGCTTCCACCAGGCCCTCGCCGACCAGGCTCAACTTGACGATCCACCCCAGGTAGATCGCCAGCATCAGCCAGATGTAGTTCCTGCGCAGCCTAACGCTGGCGGCTTGGAGGAAGCTTATCGGCGTCTCGGGGTTCTTGAGCGTCGCCAACATGCGCGCCTCCCACGCCTCGCCGGCGCCGCCGAGCACATCCCCATAGAAGCCGTTCTCGAGAATGCGAACGCGCTGCCGAATCATTTCGTAATACCGAAATCTTCGGATCTCCATCGTGAGAAATACGAAGTTCAGTAAAGCCGCGAGCCCGAACACGACGTGTGGTGCCTGCTGGCTTCCTAAACCGAACGACACGATTGCTGCACTGGTTCCGACCGCCCAGTTCGTGGTCGTGTCCAGCCTCACCCGGTAGAGCGTCATCCGGCCGAGCTCGCCTCGGTAGAGGTGAATCACCGCGTTGGCCGCATCCCGCTCGGCGATTTCCACCGTGAAACGATAGATCGCGCGGTGCGATTAGGGCGAAATCCTGACGACCAGCGCCCGGTCAGGCGGAGCTTCGGACTTCGGACAACCAGGCCACGGCCGCTGCCTCGTCGTCGAATGCAAAAACGTGACCGCCAAGCTCCTCGGCGTGGCGGGCCGCCTGCTCTCGCCCCTCGGGAGTCTGCACGAGGACGGCGACGCGCGCGAATCCACCGACTATGCGCTCACGCCAATGCCGAAACGCCCGCTCGAAGCCCGGGTCGGTTCTCCCGATGACACGCCGGGTGTCGATGAGGAGGCCGTATTGCGCGCGGTCGACGAGCCGCAGCTGCGTCTCCACCTCGTCGAGCACTCCCACCAACTCTTGCACCTTCTTGAAGGGCTCTTCGTTGCGAGTGAGCCGCAGCACGCGAGTGCTGGGAATTGGCTCGAGCACGAAGCCAGGCCGTTCGAATCGCTCGATACTCATCCTCGGCTCATCCTCGGCTCATCCTCGGCTCATTCTAGCGCGCCTCGAAGCGTCTGGCGTGCCCACGAAACATCTCGGCGAATTTGGGGTCTAACTCCACCGCTCCACGGGCCCAATCGGTCAGTTGCATGGGGTACACGGACTCGAACTGAAACCACAGCTGCTCATCCGAAATGCGGCGCGGCTCGGGGGACCTCTGCATCCGGCCGATGCTCTTTTCCACGGACTCGGGCCCGATGCCGTGCGCCGCGAACTGAGGCGTGAGAAACGTGCACCCCGACTCGAAGCCGTTCGTGGGGTCACCCCCATGAATGACGCCGTTGATTTCCGTGGCTCGATTGCGATGGAAGTAGGGCGGCCGAAACGTGTGCTCAGCGACTTCCCAGCGGGGCGGAAAAACGATCAGATCGGCCGCCGAGCCGTCGCCGGCGCTCCGAGGGCAGCCGATGACGGTGAAGATCGACGGATCGGGGTGATCGAAGGTGACGGTCCCCATCGCGTTGAACATCGCCAAGTCGTATTTGAACGGCGCGTAGCTCCCGTGCCACCCGACCACATCGAAGGGAGAGTGCGCTTGCGTGGTTTCGTAGAGCTTGCCCCCACTCTTGACCGCGACTCGATAGCTCACGTCGCGATCCTCGTAGGTCGCGACCGGAGCCAGAAAGTGTCGTTCGTCGGCGAGGCCGTTGGCACCGATGAGGCCGCGATCGGGCAACCGATACGGGCCGTCGAACACTTCGAGCAGGTAGCCGCGCGCTCTGCCGTCCGGCAGCGTCACCCGGTACTTCAGGCCGCGGGGCAAGATCGCGATCTCGCCCGGCCCGAGCAGCAACCATCCGAGCTCGGTCTGGATGTCGAGGCGGCCGAGCTCGGCGATCAGCAAGAGATCGCCATCTACGTCGTAGAAACAACGATCCTGCATGTCCGCGGTCGCCGCGTACAGGTGCAAGGCGAAACCCGCCCCACCCGTCGCATCTCCGGAGCCCCCGAGAGTCGTGAGGCTATCGAGAAAATCCACTCGATCCCCCGGCCAGATCCTCGGTTTCCATCGGTGAAGGTTCGGGGAAACCTCCATCGGGCGAAAGTCGCCGACGAGACCAACGTGCGGCAGCGGAGCAAAGTCACCGTGGCCCACCGACGGCCGAATCCGATACAGCCACGAGCGGAGACCGTCCTGGCGCGACGTGACGAAAACCGAGCCACTCACCTGTTCCGCATAGAGGCCGAGCGGAGTTTCGAGCGGACTGTTCTGCGACCGAGGCACCGCGCCATCGACCGCCTCGCTCGAGTGCTGGTTACCGAAGCCGCGGGAGTAGCGCCTATCTGTTGCTTGCTCGGTCATATCCTCACACTTCCCGACACGAACTCCGTGGGCGGGCGGCCGGAAAAAGCGTCGGACAGCACCGAGAGCGCTCCGGCACGGTCGACGGGTTTGGGATTGTAGTACGGTTGCTCGACGGCGAGATCGGCAGCGAGCTCGAGCGACTCGCGGGCGAGACCGAGCTCTTCGAGTGAAGCTGGGGCTCCGGTTTCCCGCGCCAGATCAAAGAGGCCCCGAGGCCCGTCCGTGACCCCCAACGAGTCGGCCAGTCGGCGCATGGCGTGTTCGGCAACGTCGGCGTTGAACCGCGCCGCGTGCGGCAACACGACCGTGTGCGTTTCGGCATGCGGCAACCCGAACGTCCCGCCAAGCACGTGGCAAAGCTTGTGGTGGAGTGCGACGCCCGCAGACAGGCAAACGCCAGCGAGATAGGCGCCGTACAACGCCTCAGACCGAGCCGTGACATCTTCGGGATCCCGCGGAAGCGCCCTCAAGCTGACGGCGATGGATCGAATCGATCGCTCAGCGGAATCGAGAATTTCTGGCGAAGGAGATTCGGCATAGAGCGCTTCGACAGCGTGGGCCATGGCGTTGAACAGGCTCGTCACGGTGGTCGCCAACGGAAGTGAGATGGTCAGTCGAGGATCGTAGATCACGAGGCGCGAGCGCACGCGCTCGTCTTTCCCGGTCCGTTTTCGACCCGCTTCGGTGAGTCCCCAGATCGGCGTCATTTCCGACCCGGAATAGGTGGTTGGAACTGACGCGATGCCGACGTCGTTCTCGAGAGCGATGGCCTTGGCGAGACCGACGGTCGACCCGCCACCGTACGCAACGACCCAGTCGGCGCGCACCGCGCGAGCCCGGTCCCGCCCAGCGCGCGCCGTTTCGACCGGCACGTGCTGTTTCGCCTCGGCGAAGACACCGGCACTTCGCTCGCCGAGCGTCGACGCCAACTCTTCGGCATCGCACCTCCGACCCGGCGTAGCTAGGACCAGTGCTCGACGCGCGCCGATTCGGTCGAGCTCGGACGAGAGCCTGCGAGCCGAACCCTCACCGAACACCACACGGGTCGGACCATCCTCGCGAACGAGCTCGCGCGGGGCTGCTGTCGTCGAGTTCAACCTGGGTCAATCTTGTGGTAGCCGCGTGCTGCCATGAAGCTCTTTCTCGCTCACCTCGCGCTCGGACTGACCCTCGCGGGCTGCGGCGCCGCCCAACCGGCGCCAATGCCGGCAGGCAATCCCACCTCGACCGCGCCGACCGACGATCCCGAAACCCCGCGCCGACGGGCGGACGCCATCGAGCCGGTGCCCGGACCCGTCTCTCCGGAAGCGAGAGCCATCGTCGACGCCGCTGACCGAACGAAAAAAGATCGCGACCGTGACGCCCGGCGCCATCCCGGCGAGCTGCTCACGTTCATCGGCGTCCGCCTGGGCTGGCATGTGGCCGATCTCGGCGCCGGCGACGGATACACCACCGAGCTACTCGCCCGCGCCGTTGGACGTGAAGGCCGCGTTTTCGCCCAGAACAACGCCCACACGCTCGAAAACTTCGTCAAGGAGGCCTGGCCGGAACGCCTCGAGCGCGAGATCAACAAAAACGTCGTGCGGGTCGACCGCCAGTACGACGATCCATTCCCAGAAGAGGCGGTCGAGCTCGACCTCGTGACCGTCCTGTTCTCGTATCACGACGTCGTCGCCCAGGAGCTCGACGTCGCGAAGATGAATGCCAAGGTGTTCGCCGCGCTAAAACCCGGCGGGCTCTTTGTCATCGCGGACCACTCGGCCAGCCCCGGCTCGGGGATCGCGGCGGCCGGCGGGGTCCACCGGCTGGAAGAGGCCATCGTGAAGGAGCAGGTCCAAGCCGCAGGTTTCGAGCTCGTCGGCGAGGCGCAGTTTCTCCGCGATCCCGAGGACTTGCTCGGCAAGCCGAGTTTTCGCCTCGGATTCGAAACTGACCGGTACTTGTTGAAGTTCGCGAAGCCCAAGTGATTTCTCGCGGGGGGCGCGAGACAGCAAATACTTCGGACGCCGCAGACGTATAACCAACCAGCATGAACCTGCGCACTCCCCTCGCCGCTCTGGTCTTCGTCACAGCAACCGTGACCTTGGCCGGCGGCTGCAAGAAAGCGGATTCCGAAGCACCCGCCGCCGCGCCACCCGCCGAGGCGCCCGCTCCGCAGCCAGGAGGCTACAGCCAGCCCGGCTACGGCCAACCGCCGTCGAGCATCGGCGACGGCGAGGCGGAGGAAGAGGCCGGCGAGGACAGCATCGACAGCTTCAGCGACGTGAAAAGCGCAGAGACCGCGCTCGAGACGGCGCGGGCGGAAATCGACGCACTGCTGGCCAGCGCCTCGACACCGCCGCGCGCTGGTGGGGGAGCGGGAGCCTCCGAGCTCAAGAAAGGCGATGCCCGGGGGCGCTGCGCCTCGGCGTGCCGCGCCATCGCGTCGATGCGCCGCGCGGGCGCCGCGGTCTGTCGATTGGCCGGAGACGACAGCGACCGCTGCACGAAAGCGAAGGAGACGCTGACCGACAGTGAAAAACGGGTCGCCGCCTGCGCCTGCGGCGATTGAGCTGCCGCAATTTTGCCCTCTCGCGATCCCAAGGATCGACGGTCGCCGCGCGTCTCAGAAAAAAGGAGGCCGCATGGCACGTTTTCGAGGAGTCGGGGTGGCAGTTGCAGCAGTAATCCTGGGGACGACCGGGGTCGCCGTGGCCCAGCCCGCGGACGAGTCGGAGCCGGGGTACATCTACGAGTTCAAGGACGAGTTGCTCGACTCGGACGTGATGTCGGTGCTCGATTGGCAGATCAACGTTCGTCCGATTGCCGCGCGGACGACGCTCATCCGACCGCGGACGTCGTTCGTCTACGAAATGTTCAAGTCGATCGAAGCGATCTAGCCAAGGCGGACTCCCCGCGGGGCGTTTGCGGCACGAAGGCGGCCGATCTACTCGACTGGGGCGATGAACACCGACGACCGAGAACGCAGCCCGGTCGGAAGAATCGCCCCCAGCCCGACCGGGCGGTTGCACCTCGGGCACGCGCGCTCGTTCCTACTAGCGTGGTGGAGTGTGCGACAGCGTGGCGGCCGAATGCGGCTTCGCATCGAGGATCTCGACGCGGAGCGCGCCCAGGCCGAGCATATCGACGGCTGTCGACGGGATCTCGAATGGTTGGGGCTGGACTGGGACGGCGAGGTCATCGTTCAATCGAAGGGTCTCGAGGAAATCAACGCGCGCGTCGACGACTTGCTGCGGCGAGGTCTGGTGTACCCTTGCGTGTGCTCACGCGCTGACATTCGAGCCGCCCAGAGCGCGCCCCAAGGTCGAGTCACGTCACCCTATCCTGGCACGTGTCGCGACAAGTTCACGTCCGTGGAAGAAGCCGAGCGCAAGACCGGGCGCGACGCGGGCCTTCGGTTCCGCGTGCCATCCGGCAGCGTCGAAGTCGTCGATCGACTCGCCCCGAGGCTCGAAGTCGATCTCCAGAGTGAGGTCGGGGACTTTCTGGTGGCGCGCCGCAACGGCCTACCTGCGTATCAAATCGCGGTGGTGGTCGACGACGCCAGGCAGGGCATCACGGAGGTGTTGCGAGGCGACGATCTGCTGGCGAGCACCCCCGCGCAGAAGGTCCTGCAAGAGGCGCTCGGCTACGCCCACCCCGAGTGGGTGCACGTACCGCTCGTGACTGATCGGACCGGGCGGCGACTCGCAAAGCGCGCCGACGACCTGAGTCTCGCTGAGCTGCGGGCCGGCGGAACGGACCCGAGAGCAATCGTCGCCTGGACAGCGCGGGGTGCGGGCATGCCGACCGGCGAACGCGCGTCCGCCGCTCAACTCGTGGGGGAGCTCGACCTGGCGCGGCTCCCGAGAGATCCGGTGACGTTGGACGAAGCGAGCCTCGACGCCCTTCGCGAAGCACGACTTTGACCGTGCCGAGGCCGCCCAACGGCGATAGACTGTTCGGCACATGACTCGGGTCGTACTTGGGCTGACAGCGTTACTGCTCGCGGGTGGATGCGGCTCGGGTGGCTCGGGTGGCTCGGGCGCCGGCGGCGCCGCTGGCTCGAACGCCGCGGGCGGCGCCGCTGGGGCGGCCGGGGCTCCCGGCTGCGTCTGCGACGCTCGACTGGTGACGAACACCGGACACCGCGGGACCGGATCCAACGACCCGGGCAACCCCTTCCCGGAGAACACCATCGAATCGATGCAGCAAGCGTTCGCGGAGGGTGCCGACATGATCGAGCTCGACGTGATTCATTCGGCAGACGGCACGCTGATCTCGCTGCACGACGACACGGTCGACGCCACGACCAGCGGAACCGGCTGCGCCGGGGACATGACCGTTGCCGAGCTGCAAGCGCTCGACGCCGCGGTAGGCACGAGCCTCGAAGGCACAGGGGTACGGATCCCGACGCTGCTGGAAGTGCTCGATGCCGTGGATGGAGACATCAACATCGAGATCAAGCTCAAGCTCGAAGACCAGTGCCCAGACTCGGACAAACCGCGTATGGCGGCCGACGTTGCCGCCGCCATCGCGGCCGACTCGGGGCCGCGGCGAATCGTCGTCAGCTCGTTCGACGCCGAAGTGCTGAGCGAGCTCAAGCTGGTCGCCCCGAGCGTCGTGGTTGGGCTCCTAGCCTTCAATCCCAGCTCACGCGACGACGCCGCCGCGAGAGGGTTCGAAGCTCTCAATGTGCTGAACTCACCGGAGCTGACGAGCGCGAGCATCAACCAGATTCACGACGCCGGCCTCGACGTGAACGTGTGGACGGTGAACGACCCCGCCGACATGCGGCGACTCATCGCCGACGGTGTGGAAATGATCATCACCGACGAGCCTGACGAGCTTCGAGCCATCCAGGACGAGCTCTGCGCGGGCACCTGCGAGTAGGAGAGGAGCGACGTCCCGCTCACGCCGGGACGGTCGCCGGTTGGCTCCTTTGCGGACTCTCGCCGTGTGCGAGGTCGCTTAGCGGCGAATCACGGGTACGCAGGGCAAGGCACACGCCGACACCAACCAGGCCGATGAGCTTGAAAACGAAGAACAGCGCATTCGGCACCGGTAGCGCCCACGGCTGCAGGAAAACGAGCATCAAGCCAATCATCAGCTGCACGTACCAAGGGTCCCTCAAGCTCCAGACGGCGACCGCGGCCAGCGGGAGGAACACCAGACTGTAGTCGTTGGCCATCTGAGGCACGAACGACGCGAGCGCCACGACCCAGAGCATGAGCGGGTAAGCAAAATCGGACCGCCGGGGGCACTTGTAGACCCGCCAGCAGACCCACCCGAGTAGGGGTGAGAGCACAGCGAGCGAAGCCACGGATCCGGGGATGTGCTCGAGAGCCGAATAGCCGTACTTCTGCGACGCGAGGAAGAACAACTTGGTGAGCGCCGAGGATAGCGAGTGCGACCACGGGAAGTACGTCTGCAGATCGACGACGGTTCCCCATTGCGTCTGCGCAATCAACACCCGGATGTTCTCGAAGGACTTGAGAGTTTCCGTCGGCGTGATCAACCCAATGGTGACCCCGCCGAACGCGAATCCACCGAGCACTCTCCACCATCGAAGCGACACGATCGCCACCCCAATGAGTCCTGGGTAGAGCTTGACCCAGGGCCCGACCGCGAGGATGCACCCCGCCAGAAAGGCCGTCCAAGGCGGTTTTCGATCCTTGACCCCGAGAGCCAACATGATCGCAACCAGCGTAATCAGATCGAAGTTGGATCGTTCGAGGGCGAACAGCACGGGGAAGGAAAACATGACTGCCCCGAGCACGAGCACGAACGGGGCCCTGTCGAGTCCCAGCAGTTTTCGCCATCGCCACGCGAGGAACGTCCCGAGGGCGATAATTACCATCAGCGCGATGATCCAGACCATCAGCGCCGTCCGATCTTGCAGCGGGATGACCCAAGCAAACAGGAAAATGACGAGGGGCGGATAGTGAAAGAGGTGATCGTTGACGTAGGGGTCCTTACCCATCCCCCACATGCGCGCGGCCCATTCGCTCTGCGTCCAGAAGTCGACGCCAAAGGCGGGCACGCCGATCCACGTGTTTTCGGCGCCGACGAGGTCGAAGCGCTTCAGACTGACGCCCCACCACAAGAGCCAAACGCCGAGCAGGCCGAGGCCGACGACCGTCGCAGCAATCCGAAGCCATCTCGGTGAAGTTTCTCGAGAAGACGAAGCGTTCACGAACGCGGGCGACCATACAACATGCCCCCGGCTCCGCGACAGATTGCAGCGTGCCGGACCGCCGCTCCTTGTGCTACATGGCGCCCATGAGCCGTACCGTCCTGACCGTCGGGCGCATCAGCGCCGTCCTCGGCCTCTCCCTCGCTGCGCTCGCCGCGGGGAGTTGCACCAAGAAGTCGAAGAAGATTGAGGGCAAATCGGTACTGCGATGCGAAAAAGGATTGCTCGAGACCAAAAAATCCAAAACCTATGCCGAAGCGACGGCGATTTACTATCGAGAGTGCGCTGACATCCATGCCCAGGCCAAATGCCGCGACGCTTGGACCGACGCGTCCAAGGCCGACCCCGACGATCAGCTGAAAATCGTCTTCGAAGCTTGCCGCGACGCGTACTGCCCTCTGATTGGTGAAAAAAAGTACAAGGCGTGCAAGAAAAACGCGCCAACGACGCTCGTGGCAATGAACGCGTCGTGGCCAGATTTTCACAACGCCATTGTCGAGTACGACGCGAAGACCTACTCGCAACGGATCATGGGGACGCTGCTCCAGTACTACATCGTCACCGATGGATTGCTGAAGAAGAGTCAGGCAGAACCGGACGCCGGAGACGAGCGTGCGACCGAGGATGCCGCGAAGCCGGCAGCGCCGGACGCGGCACCGCCGTCGAGCGCGGCACCGCCGT
>JAJDAH010000422.1 GCA_029261965.1 Polyangiaceae bacterium | reverse complement strand
AGGTGGCGCTTGCGGCCGGCGATGTCACCGGCGACGGCGTGCAAGATTTGCTGGTGGCGAGTGGGGAGCTGCTCGAGCTGCACGCCGGTGTCGCCAAACGACCCTGAGGACGGTTTAAGCTCCCGGTGGCATGGCCGAAGGCACGCTGCATCTCTTCACCTTCAAGACTGGGCTGCTCTCTCGGGTCGCGCACGATCTCCGGCTGACGGTGACTCGATTCGATCTCGAAGTCGCCGAAGCAGCGGTCGAGGTGCGGGTAGATCCGAAAGCTCTGCGGGTCGACGGGGCCATGCGTTCGGGCGCGCTCGATCCGGGGTCTTTGAGCGACGCCGACAAACGAAGTATTTCCGACACCATCAACGACAAGGTGCTCCGAGCTCGCCACTACCCCGATATCGTGTTTCGAGGGGTCGACCGGGACGGGCGCCTCGACGGCACCTTGGAGCTAGCGGGGAAATCCGCGCCGCTCGTCGTTCCCTTCGAGCGGCGTGCCGGACGGGTGACGGGCGAGGTGGTCTTGCGACCGAGCCAGTGGGGAATCGAGCCTTACAAAGCGCTGCTCGGCGCCATCCAGCTGCAGGACCGGGTGATAGTTCGGTTCGATCTTCCCGAGCCGTGACTCAGAACCGCAAGAGCGGCGCTCCCACCTGGCCCGGAGGAATGTCCCCATCGTCCGCCGCCGCGGTGGGCCGAAACACCCACCCGAGCACGCCCCCGGTGACGACGGCCGCACCGAGGCCCGTCCAGAACCACCACCTCTGCGTGATTGGCTTCTTTTTCTCGAGGGGTACTCGGACTTGTTTTCGTGCGCCGGCGACGACGACCGCGCTCGTTTTTGCGTCCTTGTAGCCCTCAGCCGTGATCGTGATCTGGTGTTTGCCCGCCGCGAGCGGCACCTCGACAGGGACAGTGCCGGCGTTTTTGCCGTTCACCTTCACCCGGGCGCCGGCCACGGTCGATGCCACGACGAGCACGCCGATGTTCGACTTGAGCTCTAGCTGGGCATTGAGGGTGTGGCCGCCGCCACCTTCGAGGACGAGCGTCTTCTGGAACGGTTTGTAGCCTTCGAGACGGATCTCGATTTCGGCCTTGCCGGCGTTGAGCCGGAGCGGTTTTCTGAGCGGCGTGCGGCCGACCTCGCGTTTTCGAACGAAGATGTGCGCGCCATCGACGTTCGACTCGACACGCAGTGTCGAGATCTTTCCACGGATCTCTTCGATGAGCTCGCCGAGCTTGGGCACCTTCGCCTTGAGCGCGTCTGGCGCGACGGCTCGGAACTTCTCGAGCTCGTCCAGCGCCTCGGGGAACCGAGTCAACGCCTCGAGCGCACGGCCGCGGTTGTACAAGAGCGCCGGGCGCGGATCGACGTCGTATGCCCGGTTGTAGAAGCCGAGGGCGTCCTCGTACTTCAAGTTGTCCATGGCCTCGTCGCCCTGGGCTTTGAGCTGGTCGGCGGCGCTCTTTTTCTCTGGGGCCTGTCCTGCCGGGGCCTGTCGTGCCGGGGCCGGTTGTGCTGCAGCCGTCGCCGGAGCGAGCACGAGCAGCCCGACCAGAAAGGAGAGCAAGAGGCCCAGCAACCGAGCGCACGGTCGGTGAGCCCGGGGACACGTCTGGTTCGCCATGGCGCTCTAGATGTGTACCGGATTGCGAACGGGGCGGGGAGGTGTTGGCGCGGCGGGTTTGGGCTTCGGCGCCGGTGGCGCCGGTTTTGTCGTTGCCGGTAGTGGCGCCGTGGAAACGGGGGAGGCGGGCTTCTCCGGCGCCGGCGCGCCAGCTCCGGGTTTCGGAGCGACTGCCTTGTTGGCGGATCCCACCATGTGCTGCGGTTTCGCTCCGGCGTCTGCCCCGAGGGCGGGAGCGACTTCGGGCCTCTGCTCGGGGCTCACCACCTTCGGTCCGGTTCGCGGCGTGGGGCTCGGGGGAAGTCGATTCTCGGCCGCGTTTTCCTCGGCCGCGTTTTCGTCCACCGCACCGGCGCCTGGGCTCGCCGGCTCGGCGCTCGCGGACACCGCGGTGGGATCGGCGGGTCCGCTCGTCGCGTACCATGCGGCGCCGCCGAGAAGGGGTACCGCGGCCGCGACGAGCATGAGTGCTTTTTTCCGAGCTCCGCCGATCCCCTCGACCGGGGTGGCGCGACTCCACCCCGCGTTCGTCGGCGCGCGCTTCTGATTTTCTTGGTTGGGGAGGGTGGACGCCGCAGCTGCCCCATCGGTGAGCGCGTTCGGGGCGGTGTTGTCGTCGAGCGCGGCGAGTTGAGTGTCCCCGAGGTTGGCACGCGCCCGATCCCCGGCCACGGTGGCATCGTTACTTCCGACGAGCGGTCCTCGTGGACTCGAGAGCGGCTGGCCGAGCCACTCGACCCCCGGCATCGAGCCCGACGACGACCGGATCGATGGCGGAGCCCATGCCCCCGGGTCCGCCGCGTACATCGCGAGCGCCTCGGCGAAGTCGACAATCGACGCGTATCGTTTCTCCGGCACTTTCTCGAGCGCCTTCATGACGACGACTTCGAGACCGGGCGGCACGTCGTGCCGCCGCTCGCTCACCGGTTGGATCGGGTCGGCGGTGACCGACGCGATGACCGCTGTGGCGTTCTCGCCGTCGAACGGCGTGGACCCAGTCAGCATCTCGTAGAGGATCACACCGAGGGACCAAACGTCGGTGCGCGCGTCCACCGCCCGCGCCGAGCGGATCTGCTCCGGCGACATGTACATCGGCGTGCCGAGCGACGAGCGCGTCATCGTGACGTTCGTGTCCTGCTCGAGGATCAACTTCGAGATCCCGAAGTCCAGCACCTTCGTCGTGTAGGTGCCGTCGTCGTTCTCGGCGAGGTACAGGTTGCTGGGTTTGAGGTCGCGGTGAACGACGCCCATGGCGTGCGCCTCCGCCATCGCCGAGCACGTCTCGAGGCCGATGCGGACCGCCTCCTCGATGGGCAAAGATCCCCGCTGGTCGATCTCGTCTCCGAGGTCGTGACCATCGAGATATTCCATCACCATGTAAGGCGTGCCGTCGTCGAGCACGTCCACGTCCTTGACGTGGGCCACGTGGTTGCCCTTGAGCCGCGCAGCGGCTCGCGCCTCCCGATCGAAGCGCTTGACGACGTCGTCTTGCTCGCGAACCGAGTCGCGCAGCATTTTTATCGCGACGCGCTGCCCTAGCCGCGTGTGCTCCGCCTCGTAGACGATGCCCATGCCGCCTTCGCCGAGGACACGCAAAATGACGTACTTGTCACCGAGCATGTCGCCGGCGCGCAGTTCGGTGCTGCCGCTGGCGCTCACAAACTCCAATCATAGGCGATTTCCTCTTCGCGTGCGATTCCACCCGTGTCCGAAAGTGCCCTACGTCTCGAGCCCTTTACCGCGTCGATCTCTGGGCTCGCGGTGCGGTGGGCGATCGGGTTTAATTTGAAGATGGCCTCGGCTTTTCGAGCCCCGACGCACGCTATCGCGTCGACCGGGTGGCTCCCCATTGGGGTGGCGTTGCTCGCGACGGCCTGCAAGGTCCCGACGCAAATCACGCTCGAGTTGACGACGGACGTGCCTTGCGCAGAGGTCAGCTCGACGACGATTACCGTCGGGACCTTGGGCGGACTCGACGGCAGGCCACCGGTGGCGACGACCACCGTGTGCGAGGGTGACCGACAGCGGATTGGCTCGCTAGTGCTCGTGCCGAGCGGGTCCAGCTCCGCCGAGGTCGCGGTGCAGATCGTGACCGGCGCCGGCAAAGACGCGGAGCTTTGCACCGAAACCGACCGGGATTGCATCACAGCCCGTCGAGTCCTGCGGTTTCTCCCGAACAAGAAACTCGTCCTACCCGTCGAAATGTTCGAGGCCTGTCGGGGCGTTCGGTGCGATCCGACGTCGACGTGTTTTCAAGGCACGTGCATCTCGTCGCTCATTCCGGATCCCGGGGCGTGTCTCGATGTCGTCGGCTGTCAGCCTCCGGAAGCGATTCTGGGCGACGGCGGCGTTCTCCGGCCACCTCGGGATGCCGGCATGATGGACACGAGCATGCCGGACAGCGGCATGGGCGGCGCGACCAGCATGGGCGGCGCGAGCGGCACGGGGGCAGCAGGCACGGGCGGGACGGGGGGAATGTCCGGCACCGGTGGCATGGGCGGAGCGACAGGCATGGGCGGCGCGACTGGCATGGGCGGAACCGGGGGAGCGGGGGGCGGCGGTACCGGAGGAATGTCGGGCGCCGGTGGCGCTACTGGAGCGGGCGGCGTGAGCGGAGCAGGTGGTGTCGGCGGTGTGAGCGGCGGCGGAGGCGTAGCAGGAGCCGCGGGCATCGGCGGAGTGGGCACAGGTGGCGCGTCCGGCATGGGCGGCGCGTCCGGCATGGGCGGCGGCGTGCCGGGCTCGGGCGGTGCGGCGGGTATGGGTGGTGCGGCGGGCACCGCTGGTCTCGGCGGCTCGGGTGGAGCACCGCCACCACTCAACGAGGCGTGGACGAAGGTGCTCGGCGGTACGGCCGTGGATCGCGCCACCTCGGTCGCCATCGATGCGGCGGAGAACGTCTACTCGACGGGTCTGATGGCCGGCACCGTCGATTTCGGCGGAGGGGCGCTCACGGCGATGGGGGACGACATGTTCGTCGTCAGTTGGGACAGCGCGGGTACCGAACTGTGGTCGATGAGTTTCGGCGACGACGGCGCCGACTCCGGCGAGGGCATCGCCGTCGATTCCGCCGGCAACGCGTACGTCGCCGGCAAGTTCAGAAACCCGTCTTCGTTCGGCGGAGCCACGTTCCCTGGGCTCAACTCGGATGACAACGCGGTGATCGCCAGCTACGGGCCCACGGGGACCCACCGCTGGTCATTCGGTTTCGGTGCGTCGCCCAATGACGACGTTGCCTACGCGGTGGCAGCGGGCGCGACCGGCGTGTATTTCGGTGGACGTTTCGAGGACACGGTCGACTTCGGCGGGGGCGCGATGGCGAGTGGCGGGTTGTCGGATCTGTTCGTCTTGAAGCGCAATTTGGGCACAGGCGCGCACATCTGGTCGAAGCAGATCGGGAGCACCGGTGTCGACGAGGCCCGGGGGATCGCCGTCGATTTGAACGAGAATGTGACCGTCGTCGGCTTCTTCCGGGACACCGTCGACTTCGGAGGTGTTCCACTGGTCGCCAATGCAACCATTCCCGATGCGTTCGTCGTTTCCTACGACTCCGCTGGCGCTTTTCGTTGGCAGCGCCAACTCGGAGGGGCGGGTACGGACATCGCCCAAGCGGTCGCGGTGGATGCTGCCGGCAATGTGTACGTCACCGGCTTGGCCGGCAGCCCCGCCGACTTCGGCGGCGGCAACATTTCTGCTGGAGGCGGCGTAAGCGACATTTTTGTCGCGAGCTACACGATGGCCGGCGCCTTCCGATGGGCGCGCATCTTCGGCGCCGCGGACGCCGACCAAGGGCTCGGCGTTGGCGTGACTTCGGCAGGCTCGGTTCGAGCGTGCGGCGGCTTCCGGGGAACCGTGAACTTCGGAGCCGGTCCCCTCGTGTCGACGACCCCGACCCTCGATGACATTTTCCTCGCAGGGTTCAGCTCGACGGGGCTGTCCGGCGCGTCCGCGAGCTTTGGCGGGACGAGTCTCGACGTGGCCCGCGATGTGGCCATCGCTTCGAGCGGAAACGTCTACCTCGTCGGCGAAGTATTCGGCATGGTCGACTTCGGCGGCGGCGCGATGGGAAGCGCCATCGGTTTCGACGCGTTCTTCGTCAAGTTCATTCCCTGATTCGTTCGAACCCTTTCCCTCTGGCGTCATCCGTGCTCACGTGTACCCTCGGAGGTTACCGAATGCGGATTCTCACTCTCTCCCTTTTGATGTCGACTGGACTCCTTCTGACGGGCTGCCCTGAAAAGAAAGACGCCGCGCCATCCACCACGACCAGCGCGGCTCCCGCGGCGGCTGCTCCGAGTGCGGAGGAGGAAGAGGGCGACGGCTGGTAGCCGCTCGGCTCGGGCGATGGTGCCGTCGAGCACTTCGCAGGCCGGTTCTTGACGGGCGCATACTCGCGCTCGGCAGGGCCGCTGTGCTCGGCGGGGCCGCTGTGCTCGGCGCTTGCCAGGGTGCCGACGCCGCCGGTGACGTGCCGACGCCGTCCCCCGTCGATCCGATAGAAAAGATCCGCGATCGGGAGGTGGATCTCCGGGCTCGGACGCATTTCGAAGCGTTGCCGGCGTCGGATGTGCGGCTCGGGGCGGATCCCTACGCGCTCGTGCGATTGCCCGACGGGCGTTTCACTGGCGTGCTTCGGGGCGAGGCGGCGGTTGTCCTTCTCGACCGTTCCCTCCGCGAGACGGCGCGGGCGGCGGCACCGGGCGGCGCGTCGAGCATCGCCCTGGCCGAGAACGGCACGCTGTACGTGGTCGGCGATTCTTCGTCGAAGCTCCGCTCCTTTCGGGTGCATGCCGACGGGCTCGCTGCGGCGGGAGACTTCGAGGTCGATGGTCTCTTGGGCGCGCGCGGCGTGGCGGTGGGTCCCGAGGGCGTCGTGTACACCGTGAGCGAAAAGAGCGGAGAGCTCACGACCCTCCAACTGCCGTCGGACGCGATTTCGCCGGTGACGCACGTCGAGAACGTGAATGCCGGGGCAGGGGCGTTCCAGGTGAAACGCATCGGCCGCTACGTCGTGGTGAACGCGCTGCGAGCACAGTCGCTCATCGTGTTCCGAACCGACGAAACGGGTTTTCCGGCGGGCGAGCCCACGAGGATCCGCCACGACGGGCCGTTTTGGGGTTTCGACGGCCGCGAAGACGAAGATGCGCTGCTGATCGCCGCCGGCGGCGTCGAGGATCACCCCCTCGACCGCACCATCGGCTCGTTCGGCAACATCGATTCGTTCGTTTACCTCTACCGTCTCGACGGGTCGGGGGCGAAGCGGCTGGCGGCGATCAACTCCTCGGCCGTCGGGTTGGTGACACCCAAGGCGGTGTTGCTCGACCTCGCCGAGGGCGTGCGCATCGAGGCCGCCGGCTATGGATCGCCAGTGCGAGCGACGCTGACATGGCCGAGCCTCGGCGAGACGACGCAACCTCCGGAGGTGCGTACCTCCGCCGTGCCGCCCGGGTCGAACGCGGTCGTTGCCGATGGTGGTGGATTCGTTTTTGCCAACCCGCTCTTGGATGCGTGGGTTGCCACCGACGATTCGGCGTCCCGAACGATGCCCGTCGCTTCCGCGAACCAGAGGGACCCCGTCTCGCGAGTCGGCGAAGCGCTCTTCTTCACGACGCTGATGGCGCCGCGCAATGCTTCCGAGGGCCCCCTCAGCCGATTCACCTGTGAAACCTGTCATCACGAGGGATACGTCGACGGTCGCATTCACCACACTGGGCGCGGAGACGTCAAAGTCACGACCAAGCCCCTGCTCGGCCTGTTCAACAATCGGCCACATTTCTCTCGCGCCCTCGACATCGATCTCACCGAGGTCGCACACAACGAATTTCGCGTGGCCGGCGCCGGGAGCAAACAAGATCCGTGGTTTGCCGTGAGCGTGAACGAACACGAATGGCTGAGCACTTTGGGCGTCGAAGCGGCGGATCTCGACGCCGTCGATCTCCGGTGGTCGCTCGTGCGGTTCCTCGCCGACTTCACCCACCGGCCGAACCCCGCGGTGTCTGGGCGCTCGCGGTGGAGCGAGCCGGAGAAGCGCGGCGCCGAGGTGTTTCGTGATCGGTGCGAGTCCTGCCATCAAGCGCGCATCGTCAGCGACGCTCCGGCGTCGAGAAAGCCGTTCGAAGCGTGGGAAGCGCTGATCTTCGCTCGCGAGGGCGCGATCGTGTGGGGAATCGACCGGTACGAAAAGACGGGTGTGCAGCCGTACGTTCACGAGCGCGGCGCCCGGGTGCCGTCGCTCCGGCGTTTGTACAAAAAGTCGCCGTATCTCACCAACGGAAGCGCGCCGAGTCTCGGCGCCGTGCTCGACGCGGCGGCCTTCGACGACAAGCGGTTTTTCCACGGTGGAGCCCACCCGAGCGACGGACTCGAACACCTTCGCCCGGCGGACCGCGCGGGACTTTTGGCGTTCCTCGATTTGCTGTAGACCCACGCCAGGACGGCGGTGGGAAAACACGAAAAGCGAAAGCTGTATTGGCGGGCAAACGTTCGCTATCTCGCCATCCTGCTCACGGTCTGGTTCGTCGTTTCCTACGGCTTCGGGATCCTGTTGGTGGACCAGCTCGACGCGGTTCGCGTGGGTGGGTTCAAGCTGGGGTTCTGGTTTGCCCAGCAGGGGTCCATTTACGTCTTCGTTGCGCTGATTTTCGTCTACGTCGTGTTGATGAACCGCCTCGACCGTCGATTCGACGTGGACGAACGGCAAGGAGACCCCACGTCGCCGACGCTCGTGCGGCCAGCCGCCCCCGATGAAGAAGGGCCCGAAGCGTGAGCGTTCAGTCGTGGACCTACGCGCTCGTCGGGCTTTCGTTCGCGCTCTACATCAGCGTGGCGATTTGGTCGCGGGCGACCTCGACCGGTGAGTTCTACGTCGCTGGAGGCAAGGTGCCGGCGGTCGTCAACGGCATGGCCACCGCGGCGGATTGGATGAGCGCGGCTTCGTTCATCTCGATGGCGGGGCTCATCTCGTTCATGGGTCGGGACGGATCGGTCTATCTGATGGGGTGGACGGGCGGCTACGTGCTGCTCGCGCTCCTCTTGGCGCCGTACTTGAGAAAGTTCGGCAAGTTCACCGTTCCGGACTTCGTCGGGGATCGCTACTACTCCGGGTTCGCTCGTGTGGTCGCCGTCGTCTGCGCGATCTTCGTCTCGTTCACCTACGTCGCTGGCCAGATGCGTGGTGTCGGGATCGTGTTTTCGCGTTTTCTCGGCGTCGGCATCGAGAACGGCGTGCTCATCGGCATGGGCATCGTGTTTTTCTACGCCGTGCTTGGCGGGATGAAGGGCATCACCTACACCCAGGTCGCCCAGTACTGCGTTCTCATCTTCGCCTATCTCGTTCCGGCGATTTTCATTTCGCTGATGGTCACCGGCGTCGCGATCCCTCAGCTCGGGTTCGGCGCCACCGTCTCGGAGGGAACCTACCTGCTCGATCGCCTCGACGGTTTGAGCACCGAGCTCGGGTTTGCCAACTACACCGGCGGACGAAAGAGCACGATCGACGTCTTTTTCATCACAGCAGCGTTGATGGTGGGGACAGCCGGGCTGCCGCACGTGATCGTGCGGTTCTACACCGTGCCGCGCGTCTCGGCGGCGCGTAGCTCGGCCGGCTGGGCGCTCGCGTTCATCGCGCTTCTGTACACGACGGCCCCCGCAGTCGCGGCGTTTGCGCGCACCAACCTGCTCACGACGGTGGCGAACCGCCCGGTCGCGGACATGCCACCCTGGTTCGCCAAGTGGATGGAGACCGGGCTCATCGAGTTCACCGACAAGAACGGCGATGGCATCATTCAGTACGTCGGCTCGGCCAGCGAGCTGACGAACGAGCTCGTCATCGATCGCGACATCATGGTGCTCGCGAACCCAGAAATCGCCGGTTTGCCTAACTGGGTCGTCGGGCTCGTCGCCGCGGGGGGTCTCGCCGCAGCGCTCTCGACGGCCGCCGGACTGCTGCTCGTCATCTCCACTTCGGTCGCGCACGATCTCTTGAAAAAGAGTATCCGACCGCACATCACGGAAAAGGGGGAGCTCGTGGCCGCAAGAATCGCCGCGGGTTTTGCCGTCTGCATCGCCGGTTATTTCGGCATCAATCCTCCGGGTTTCGTGGCGCAGGTCGTCGCATTCGCGTTCGGTCTCGCCGCGGCGTCGTTTTTTCCTGCCATCATCATGGGCATATTCTCCAAGCGCATGAACAAGGAGGGGGCGATCGTCGGCATGATCGTGGGCATCACCTTCACCGCGGCCTACATCATCTACTTCAAGTTCGTTCGGCCCGATTTGAACGATGCGGCGCACTGGCTTCTGGGAATTTCTCCGGAAGGCATCGGCACCCTCGGCATGGTGCTCAACTTCGTCGTCGCGATCAGCGTCGCGTCGTTCACCCCGAGTCCGCCCCCGGAGATCCAGCAACTCGTCGAAGAAATCCGCATCCCGCGTGGCTCCGGCGAAGCGCACGAGCTCGAAGCCTAGCGACCCCGGTGTGAGCGAACGCGAACAGCCAGCGGCCACCTCGAACCGCACGAACCACTCTCTCGGTGGACGTCTTGTCGGCGCGGCCGTAGCGTTGATGGCGCTTCACCTGGTTTTGGTGGCGTATTTCGTCGGTCCGGTGCTGGCCGCCTTGACTGAGCCCGTCGTCGACTACGGGCTCGGCGCCCATCACCTGGCGAGCGCCCTCGACGGGATCCGCTCCGACGGCGTCGCGTGGGTTTACGATCCCACCGCACAGGCCGGACAACCCGCCGGGCTAATCGAGCGGAGCAGCGCTCGCGGTGGGTCGATCCTCGCGCTCGGGCTGACGCCGCTCGGTCTCGGCGCTTTCACCGCCCAGAATCTCGTCACCCTCGCCGTGCACAGCGTCGTGCCCTTCGTCGGCTACGCCTCGGCTCGCCTGTTCGGACTCGAACGACGGTCCGCGCTCGTGACCGCGCTCCTGTGGGTCTTGCTCTGGTACTTCGATTCGCTGTCGCATTGGCTTTGGTTCACCGGTCGAATTTCGTGGTCGCTCGGCGCGATGATGTCCGTGCTCGGCGCAGCGCTTTTCTTCTCGGCGCTCGAACGGCGTCGCGCGTCGCTCGTGGCAGCCGCCGCCCTCGCGGTCTCGCTGGCCGCCGTAGTGCTTCCGCTTGCGCTTTTGGTGGTGGCGCTTCCCGCGCTGCTTTTGTATCGCCGCGGCCGCCGCGAGGTCGGTTCCGGCGTCGCGGTTTCTGCGGGGGTCGCGGGAGCCGTGGCCATCGCCGCGGCGGCGACCGCGCTTTTTCCGGTTTTCGACACCCCGCGCTTCGACAGCGGTGTCGGCCCAGTCCTCGCGCCCACGGCGGACTTCTTCTTCACGGATCTCGTGGATCTCCTGCGCGATTCGGAGATGACCGGCGCGCCGGTGAGAACGATGCTGCGAATGCTGTGCCTCGTCGCGTGCGGGATCCAGCTTTGGCGCTGGCATGCCAACAGCAAAGCGCGAGCCGAGACGCTGTTGGCGCTCGTCGCCGTGCCGTTGTTCGCCGCCTACGCCGGTGGTCACGTGCCGGGGCTCCGGTATGCCGAGCCGTACGCTCTGGTCTTACCGGCGACGCTCGCAGCGGCCATCGGGGCCGGCGCGCTCCTCTCTCGAGTCGTGACTGTCGCGCATTGGCAAGAAACCACTCGCACTGGTCGCGTGCTTCTGGGTTTGGCCGCGCTCGTCGTCTTGCCGCGGTTCGCGCAAACCGTCGCGCAGTACGTGCCGGAAGTTCTTCCGACTCCGCTCAGAGTCGCCGGCGACGAGAGGCCGTTCGCCTCACCGCTGGTCGGTCTCAACGAGCCGCGACCCGACCAGCAGACGTATCGCGCCCCCAAAGAGAGCTGGGTGGAGCTTGCAGATTGGCTCGACGCGAGCCCACTGCCCGGGCGCGCCTTGATCCAGAGTTGGGACGTCGCCCAACATGTCGTCGCTACCACTGACGTTGCGGTCATCGGAGGGGTCATCGAGAGCCGGCTGCCCGGCGCCGAGGCGAACCTTTTTTCCCGCCCCGATCACGGGGCGCTCCACGGATACGCGCTACAGGTCTATCTCGAGACCTACGCCGTTGGGGTCGTCGTCGTCTCGGGTGCTTCGCTCGCCCTCGAGCACCAACCGGCGTTGCTTCGGTTTCGCGCCGAGGTGGGGGAGTTTCGAATCTTCGAAACGCTCGTGGATCCGACCTATTTCATGCGCGGAAAAGGTCGGATCCAGAGTCAACGGAACAACGTGATCGAAGTCGCGGATGCCAGCGGTGAACCCCTCGTGCTGAGGTTTCATTGGTACCCGACCCTCGAATGCGACCCGGGTTGCACACTGGAGCCGGAAGGCGTCGACGGCCAGCTGACACCGTTCATCCGTGTGCGAGGCGCGCCGACCGCGTTCGTGATTCGGAACGGCTACGGCCGCTGAAACGAATCAGAGCTCGTACGAGTTGTAGATCTCGAATCGTGCCGGAGGATTGACGACGCGAATGAAGCCGACCCGGTCACCGTCGACTGGGGCATGGTCCACCGTGCAATCGGGCCGACAACGAAGGGTTCGCATCCAGTGAAACTTCAGCACGACTTCTGGTCCAGACGCCGACGCGACTTGGATCCGATTGACGGACTGGGCTTCGATGGCACCGGTGCCGCTGGCGAAGAAGCTCGGTTCGCGACGGGTTCGATAAATTCGGTACTTGCCCAACGCCACCGCGGGTTCGAGGCCTTCGCGATTTTCGTCGAGCACGCCAAAGTCACCGTGGGTGATGACCCAGCCGACCGCGTATCGCTCGAAGTAGGCGTCGATGGCCGCTTTCGGGTCCGGGCCGAGATCCCTCTTGAAGAAGTTGGCGTCGGCGTGGGGGATCGGCCGTTCGTAGAGCCCCCCGAGCAGCGGCAGGTGAGTAGAGGCCGCCAAAAACTCTTCGAGCACCCAGTCCCCGACCAGGATTCGGCCGCGCTCGGCGTGATTGTTGAAAAGCCAGCGGCGAACCACCAAGTAGTCTTCCGGCGGGCCTTGGTAGCCTTTTCTTGATGGCACCTGGTCGCTCGAGGCGGACACCGCGCGCGAGAGCGTCGTCTCGTGAACCACGGGGACGGGGACGGCCTCGGGCAGATAGGTCAGCGCCGTACGTACCAGGCGCGGGACCGCCAGGACTGCGGCCAAGACGAGCACGACGCGAACCGCCGGCGAGAGCGACACGAGCTCGCGCTTGGCGAACGCGTTTCTGAGAACGTGCGCGGCGGGCACGGCGGCCATCAGCATGGCCGGGACGAGCTGCCGATATGGCTGCGTTTGCCGAGCCGTCCAGGAATAGACGCCGAGGTACGCGACCGCCGCAGAAACCACGACGAAGAGCCCGACTGGTAGCGCGCGGCGATCCCCGTCGCGATGCCACTGCCAAATGGCGACGACCGCGCCAGCGAAGCAGACCGTGCGCACGAGCGTGCGCACCGGCTCGCCGGTGTTGAGCGTGTCCTTCCACCAATCGAGGGTGTCGAGAAGCAGGAAGTAGGGGGCGGGACGCAGAAAAGCGTCGGTCTCACCGATGTATTCACGGAAACCGAGGGCCGGGAAGATCCAGACCAGAGTCGTCGACGCCCCGAGCGCGGCAGCCGCCCAGAGCATCGCGTGGCCGCGGGCCCCGAGAGAGCGAAAGTCGCGAACGTACATCGCCACACACGGCACGAGCGGGGCGAGGATCGCGAACGGGTGGGTCAGGCAAAGCACCGCCGTCGCGAACCCGAGCAGGACGTAGTGCCCGAGCCTTTTCGACTCGATGGCGCGGTAGGTGAGGGCGACGACGAGCACCGCGAAGAGCGCAGCGCCGACCCAGGAAATCATCCCGACGTACCAGCACCAGTGCAGCAGCGAATCGAAGTACCAGAGCAACACCCAGAGCAAGCTCGAGACGACCGCGGCCGTGCGCCCGAGGCCAAAAAGTCTCGCCGAAGCGTAGGCCAACGCCGGCACGAGTGCGTTGATGGTCAGGATGTACGCGTTGAACGCCAGCCAGGGGTGGACTCCCAATCCTCCAGCGGCGATCACGAAGAGCTCGAGGCTCTTGCTCGTCAGATCTTCGATGGCGCCGGTGGGTTGGCCGGCGAGAGAAAGCGGGTCGTAACCCCAGAGCTCTCCCCAACCATTCCACGTCTCGACCGCGCGCGTCGTCTGATACGCGTGGAGCGAATAGTCGAAGTTCGCGACGGGCCGCGTGACGAACATCGTCGAGGCCGGCGCGAAGTAGCTCAACAGCCCGAAGTGCAGGCCATGAACCGCGGCGAGAGCCGCGAATGCCCAGCGGCGTTCGCCGCGTTCGTCGATCACTTGCGCACCCAGATGTCGAGGCGGTCCGCGTCGGCGTGGAAGCGCGTCTCGTGACTACTGTCGAGCACGTAGTGCTCGGGCAGGAGCTTGCCGGTGACATGTTTCAGCAGCGACTCGGCCGCGCTGTCGCCGGACCAGATCCGGTAGAAGCGCATCCACTTGAACGCGTCCGCTGGGTGCACGACGATCACCTGCGGTGGGTTCGCGTCGAGCACGTCGACGTCGTGCGCGAGAACGCTCGCGGGGTACTGGTCGACGAAGGCGATGGCGCCCCGGAGCGGTGGTCGGTTCTTGCCGATCAGCGCCGTGAGCTGAACGTCTTCCGGTAACACCAAAACGGTGCCCGCCGGGCCGGCCAGCTCTTGAACGCGCACGGCGACGCGCACCATGTCCGCCCCGCGCTCGCTCACTCTGAGACCCGCCCAGTGCCCGACGGAGCCCACGCGGGTCGTGGCTTCCATGCTCCGCGCGAAGCGATCTCCGAACAGGCTGGCGAGGGCGAGCACGACGACGGCCGCCTTGACCTTGGGCAGCTCGGCTCGATCGAACGCGACGAACAACATCATGAGGGCGACGGGGATGACGGGGTTGTTGTCGTAGAACGGTCGAAACTCCGGTGCGGAGGTGTTGTGCAGGATCGAGCTCACGAGCGCGGCGAGCATCAGCGCATTGAGGAGGTGGCCGACACGACGTGGGTCGGCGACGACGCCGTCGTCGGGTTCGGGTCCCACTTTTTGCAGATGAAAGACAAAAAAAGCGATCCCGAACGCGAGCCCGAACGCGGGCAGGCGATCGAGGCTGTCGAAGTAGTAGACGACCTTCGGCTGGAACGGGGGCAACCGCGCGTTGAGCAAGGCTGCGGCGCCTCCAAAGGTCGCGAGCACCGCGGTGGCGAGCAACCACGGGGCCGGGCCTGTGGGATTGGTGCGGGAGGGCTCGTCTCCCAAGTGCCATCCTTGTTTCGCGAGGATCCGCACGCCGACGGCGCCGAGCAAGAACACGAACCCGAGTGACGCTGGAAACGCGTTGTAGCGCGCGACGTACGACAGCACGTTGCCGAGCAGCGCCATCGTCCCGCCCTTGAGCTCGGAGCCGTCGCGAAAGACCGCCGTGAAGTACTCGCCGAAAGAGCTGCCCAGAGCGACGACGAAGAGCCAAACGAGCAGCAAGCCGGCTCCGGCTCCGAGCGCGAAGTGCTCGGCATCTCTCCCGCGCTCGCGGGCGCCGCGATAGCGGCCGCTGAAGAGCTCCACGGCAGCCAGGTACACGAGGCCGACCGACCACCCGCCGATGGCGCCGACCCCGGTGCTCTGCTTGAAGAAAAACGTGCACCCGGCAGCGAGACCAGCCCCCATCCACCATCTTCGCCGCGACTTTCCAGAGGCCAGCACACCTCGCAGGCCGAGCGCCAGCGCTCCCCACGACCACAGCTGTGCGGTGTGGTCGTAGGCGCATTCCTTGTTGAGGTAGGTCAGGGCAACCAGGGTCGTTGCCGCGACCAACGCCGCGTTGAACCGGGAGGTGATGGGCGCTGCGATGGCGTAAGCGATGAGACCCAAGAGCGCGTGGATGACGGCGTTCAGCCAAAGCTCGTGGATGAGGCGCGGTTCTCCGGTAAGGCGTTCTACGAGTGCCAGCATCGCGAAGCTTCCCGGCGGGATCGGGAGGACGAAGTCTCGGTACGGCACGTCGCCATCGAGCAAACGAGACCCCATCGGCCCGCTCCAACCCGTGAACTCGAGGTCCCCGAAGTGAACGTTGGTGAGCTTCGGCACGGACACCGCCGAGAAACCGATGAAGGCCAAGAGCGAGAGCCCGAGCAACATCGCGCCGACTCTCGCGTCTCGTTGCGAGGGCGATTGTGCGCTGGTTTCAGCTGTTTTTTCGCTCAACGCCGCCCCAGCGACGCTACTCGGCTGCGCACCGCCACGCAAGATCACGCGCTCTGCTCGCCGGTGAGGGTCGAGCTCATCGCTCGTGTCCAGCCCGGCTCAGGTGCGGCGAGTCGAGGCCGGCTTCGACGAGATCGGGGGGAAGTCGAGCAACTCGTCCACCGCGTCGTCGCCCATGGGCATCGGCGGGGCGGGGATCGTGTCCGAATCCATGGGCACGGGCTGGTTCAGCGTTGGAGAAGAGTCTCGCAAGGTCGAAAACTCTTCGCGCGCGCTATCGGGTGCTTCGTCGTCGGTCGCGACGGCGCGGAGATCCCTCTTGCTCGCCTTCTTGGCGGGCTTGGGGTCCTTGTTTTTGCCTTCGCCCTCACCCGGACGCATCACCGCTACCTTAGGACAAGTTCCGGCGATTGGTAAACGGTCTCAGTTCTCGAGGACGTAAACGTCCAAGAAACCTTGATCCCAGAAGTGCACGGTCCGAAACGAGCTGTCCAGCCGATAGCGGCGCGGCAGCAGTTGTCGGGTCACGTACTCGAGAACGACGGCGGCTCCGCTTTCGGTGTTCCACGTGGCAAAGAGCCGCCGCCAGTCTTTCTCCTTCCGCGGGTGAATGACGATCACCTTGGGAGGATGCGCTGCAAGCGTCGCGATATCGTCCTCGGCGAGCCTCTTGGCGTACTGGTCGACGAACAGAATCGCCCCCCGGACGGGCGGCCGGGGCCGGTCGACGAGGCCGACCAGCTGAACGTCCTCCGGAAGGATGAGCACGGTGTCACTCGGCCCCGCCAGCTCTTGGATGCGTCGCGAGGCGGCGAGAATTTCGGCGCCACGGACGGCGTGCACGCTGAGACCCGCCCAATGGCCGTCGTTCACCGCGAGCTGAGCGGCGAGGGCGCGGTTCATTTTCCTGCCGTAGAGCGGAGCGAGCGACAGGGCGACCGCCACGACCGTCAAGGTCCTCATCTTGGATTGCGCCGCCGCGGTGAACAGCCCGATGAATGCCACGGCGATGATCGGGTTGTTGTTGTAGAAGAATTTGAACTCCGAGAACGATGCGTCGTGCAGCAGTGAGCTTCCGAGCGCTGCGATGGCGAGCGCGTTGAAAGCGTGGCCGCGCTGCCCGAGCTCGCCGGGGCCGACCTCGCCGGACGAGCTCGGGTCCGACCGCTGAAGGTGTCCGAGGAAAAACGCGCACGCGAACACCAGTCCGAAACCAGGCGCCTGCCCGAGCCGCTCGGTCCAGGTCCAAAGATCCTTCGGCAGCTCGGTGATGCCCGTGGCGAGAAGGAGAATCGGGCCGAAAACGGCGAGCACGAGCACCGCCGCGAGCGTCAGCGCCCGTGCGGAGTCGAGCGCGGTTCCTTGGGGGCGTTCGATGACGAATCGACCGTCGCGCCGGGCGATGTGCACCACCACGGTGATGACGACGAGCGTGAACACGAGCGAGCCAGGAAACACGCCGCGCCGGAACACGTGTCCGACGAGGTTCCAAACGAGGGTGGCACTGCCGCCCTTGAGGTCGGCCGCGTCGCCGAAAACAGCTTGTGCGTACGCCGGGACCGACGCGCCCACGGACACCAGCAGCAGCCACACCGCGGCGAGCCCCATAAGAGCCCCCGACATCCATGGCAAGATCATGCCGGCGCGTGCGCGGGCGGCAGCGCTGCCCTGCCCTCGCCAAGCCACCAGCACCGTGTAGGCCATGGCGCCGAGCCACCCGAGCGCGATTCCGGTCGCCGTGCTCTGCTTGAACCCCATGGTGAACACCGCCAAGAACCCAGTGGCCACCCACAACTTGTTCGCGCGGGCCCCCTTGGCGCCGAGGGCGTGCACACCCACGAGCAAGCTGCCCCAGGCCGAGAGCTGCGCGGTATGGTCGTAAACGCACTCCTTGGGCAGTTGCATCAACGCGACCAGCGTGCCCATCGCCACGAGGATTGCGGTCGTGCGTGACGTGAAGCGAACGGAAATCGCGTACGCCATCACCGCCATCGCGAGTTGAGACAAGTTGGCGACCCACAGCTCGTGCACGAGCCGAGACTCGCCGGTGACCTCCTGAATCATCGCCATCAACACGAAGCTGCCGGGTGGGATTGGCAGCACGAAGTCCACATAAGGTCGTTCGCCGGCGGCGATGCGCGCACCGATAGGACCGCTCCAACCCGTGAATTCGCGATCGCTCATCACGTAATTCGTGAGTCGCGGCACGTAGAAAAAGAGCAGCGCGAGAGCGCCGAGCACGAACAGGACGAGCAGCCACGTGCCGAGCCGGCGGTCTTGCTCCTCCGCGGACGGTCGCTTCGATTCACTCATCCCGAAACGACAATTTCTTCCCCGACAGCGAGCGGAGCTATGCGGCGGTAAGTCCCGTCCTTGAACTCGAGAACGACTACCGATGCGTGCTCGAGCGCCCAGTCGAACCGAAAGGTGGCCGACGTGGGCTCGCGTCGATCGTTGCTTTCATCGATCGTCACGACGACGCCGTCGTAGGTGACGTGGTCGCCGGCGACGAGGGGAAACACCGGGCTCCGATACAGCCTGTTGAGCGGGCGTGAAAAGAAGCCTCCTTCCGGCCTCACCGAAATCGCGTGCTGGTCCACGCGCTTGACCCGGACGGCCTCTCGTGTGCCTGCGAGCGTGTAGGTGCGGTGTGCCACCGGCTCGCCCCGGGCCAGACGACCCAGCACCATCATCGAGGAGAAGTAGTAGTCCGGGGCGTTCAGGATGATGAGTACCTGCTTTTCTTGGTTCACGTGGTCGAACGCGCTCGTTGCTGCCGCACGCAGCTCGGTTTCGTAGCGCTTCATCCGCAAAGAGCGGTAGGGAAGCAGCACCGGTCCGACGACGAGGTGGAGCACGGCCCACCCGCCGACGAGCGCCCAAGCCACACGTCGACTCGTGGGGCTCGCCCAGAACTCCCGCGTCTCGTCGAGAAGTGCACGCATCGACAGAGCGACGAGGCCCATCGCGCCGAGCCCCGGCAGAAGGAGCAAGCGATCCTCGGGCATCGGAAGTGTCGCAACGGAGAGGCTGAGCAAGGTGCTGCCGAGAAAGAACCTCGCGACCGGTTCCCGTCGCAGGAGCGGCCAAAGAATTGCGATCATGACGACGAGCAGGACGCCGCCGCCGACGACGAGCAGCCACGTGCGGTCCGGATACAGACTCTGAAAGGAGTCCGAGGGCGGCGCGCCGAACAGACCGAGCAACAAGACGAGAGCGCGTTGCGGTCCTTCGATCAGGAGGTCGATGGGACGAAACACCGGGTCCAAGTAGATGCCGCAGCCCAGCGCTCGATGACCCAAGTCGCGGTAGAAGGAGGCCCAGCCGACGGCGACGGCGATCCAGGGCACCGGGGCGAGCCACCGCCAGCGTTTGGTGTCGAGGGTCAGGGCATGGACGACGACGTAGGCCAGTGCGCCCAGCGCGAGCTCGCCGCCCAGGAGCCCACCGAGGAAGAACAACGGACCGAGAGCAAGGCCCGGAAGCCAGCCGTCGCGGCGCCACTTGTCGTGCAGCAGCAATCCGAGCGTCGCGAGGGCGGCGGCCACGAGCGCGTTTCGGTTCGAGATCCATCCGACCGCCTGCCCGTGAGCGTCGTCCACGGCAAACATGATTGCCGCGAGACCGGCAACCCAGGCCGGCGACATCCAGCGGCGGTAGAGCGCCGTGGCGGTCATGACGAGCGCGGCATACCAGAGCAAGCTGTGCGCGTGCATGAGCGCCGCGGCGTCGGGCCACAACTTGAAATCCAGCAGGTGCGTGAGTGAGCTCAACGGTCGCCAGAACGACACTTGGAACCCCTCGAAAACCAGCCAGGGCAGAGCGCCGCGTTCGCGGTCGAACATGTTCATCCCGACCATCAGGTGCTTCGGGAGTTGCTCGCGGTGACCGAACAGGTTCAGCTGATTGGGAAACGTGAACTCCGTCGACGTCGCGAGGTCTCGAAAGATCCAGTCTTCGGTCTGAAAGCCGCCGAAGAGCGACGCGGCGCCGAGAACGACCGAAACCACCGCGAGCCAGACCCCGAGTCGAGGTGTTTCGAGGAAGCGGGTCCAGCGCACGCGGCGATGATAGCCGAGGGGCGATCCCGGCCCAGCTTTCTTCACCTGTTGTTCGCCGCGTGTCAGTCCGAGATTCGGATGCTGATTTTCTTCATCTCGAAAATCGCGGGGTTCCCGGCGAACTGCGATACCCGCGGTGTTTCGTTCGGCGGCTGTGCCGCGCCGAGCGCACGGAGGAAGTAGGGTGGCACCGCTCGGAAGAGCAGGCGTACGGTGATCGTTCCGCCCGTCATCGTGTTCGTTCCGACGGGGAACGAATAACGCACGGTTCGTCCTTCGCTCGGCGCTAGCGGGGCCATCGCCTTCTTGTCGAAGGGTCGAACCCGCGCGACGGCGCCTCCGTCGAGATGTTGAAGCCAGGTCTCGTGGGCGCCGGGGGCTCGTTCGAGCTTGGGTTGACCGCGCTCGTCGAGCACCGGCCGGCCGAGGTCGTCGGTTTCGACTTGGATGCGATCGACCAGCTCGGCCTGAAAGTTCACCAACAGCGGGTCCGCTTCGCGGCAGCCCTGGATGAACTGCCGCATGGGGTTGTCCGCCTCCTCCATCGTGTTGGCGTCGCAGAGGTCGTCGCTGCGGGACTTCAGGACCCCGGAGGAACCGACGACGGTGCCTCGGGCGTCGGTGGCGACCACCTCGAGCCACATCTGCCGTACGAAGGCGAAACCGCCCGGTAGATTGTGTCCCGTCCCCGTGTTGCTGATGCGGACCTCGAGGCCGAGGTTCGGGCCAACGGTGCTGACGGAGTCCGCATCGATTTCGAGAGTCGCCGCGCGCCGGAGCAGGGCTGCCCGACGAGGATGCAGCACGTCTTTTTCTGGAGGAAGCTCGATGGGCGCATCGACCGCGATGAACGAGTGGTCGTGAACTTTACGGTCGGGTGCGGGGAAATCCTGTTCCAAGACGAGAAGCGCGCTGTCCGCGGCGTCGGTCTGTCCGGTCACCGGCATGTGGCAAGAAACGCAGGAGGGTCCGCCGTCGCGACGAAAATCGTTCCACTCGTCCCAGAGAGTTTGCAGGACGAGGTCGGTGCCCTTGACGTACTTCCCGTCGCCGTTCTTGTCGTACTGCACGTTGTGGCAGTTGCGACACAGCTCGGCCGGACGGTCGAAGAGATCGATCTTTTCGCTCCGATGAAAAGCGTTGGGGACTGGGTCAGCGATCGGGCCGAAGTAGGTACGGCCCGGGACCAACCCGTCGGCGAACTTGCTGAGCCCGGCGCCGCCGGTCACGCTCGTTCCTTTCCACTGGTGACAAACCGCACAGGAGATCCCTTCGTTGAGGAGCGACTTGTCGCCCGTTCGGGCGTCGAGCGGGAGCGTCGCGCCGGTGGTGAGCATCGATCCGATAGGCCCGTGGCAGTTGATGCAGATTTCCTTCGGATCCGGGGACGGCGCGGTCGCGAGCAGATTGCGCACCACTTGGTTGGTTTGCGCCACCATCACGGGGCTTTTCATCGCGTGAGAGTGCATCGACAAACGCCATTGATCGACGATCGTCTTGTGACACGACTCGCACGCTTCCGCTTTCTCGAATCCGCCGGCGGTCGATCCCTCCACGATGCCCATGAACATCTTCGCGGGTGCGTCGTACGCGTAGAACACGTGAATCGGCAGAACCACGAAGAAGAGCAGCGTCACGGGCACATGCAGGGTCCGCCAACTCTGGAGGCGTCGAGTGAACTTCGACTGCAACCGTTGGCGTTCCAGCGCTCGGTTGCGACTCGCCGCGACGCGAGCGAATTGGGCGAATACCGGTTGCTCGTCGGCCGAGAGCGTCGTCGACTGTTGGTTGAGCTCGGCGTCGCTCGGCGCTTGTTGCAGAACCCAGTCGGCGAGTCGTTGAAACTGCTCGGTTCGTCCGGCGCACAGCTTGTCGAGCTCCACCTGGAGTTGGTCCGCGCGGCTCGCGCCGACCCCGGAAGACAGGCTCACCGCGGCCTTTGCGGCTCGTTTTGGAACGATCCAGTAGACGACCCGCCAAACGAATCCAGAAAACACGATGAAAAACAGCAGCGCCAGCAGCACTTTTCCGGTGGACAGGTGCCAGCTCACCGTTCCGAACCCGGCGTGAGCCACCGCCGTGATGAAAGCCAAAGTGCCGAGATACACGTGGGCGGATAGCCACATCATCATCGTGCCGCGCAGCGGCATCGACTCTTGAAGCGTTCGCT
>JAJDAH010000421.1 GCA_029261965.1 Polyangiaceae bacterium | reverse complement strand
CCGCGTCACACCGCCCCGCGCCACCCGCGCCAGCGCGGACCTCCGACCGTCACGCCCCGGCCCCGAGCGCAGACGCGAAGACGTCGCGAATCCGTCACCCGAGCCGAGCACTGCTAGGCTCGCCTCGCTCATGGCCCTGCTCACGTCGTTCCCGCTCGCCGCCGCGCAAACCCTCGGCCGCACCCACGGCATCGACGTCGCGGGAATCAAAGCGCTCAGCGCGGGCAGCGTGAACTCGAACTTTCTCGTCACCGCGGCGGACGGCAAGAAATTCTTCGCGCGCATTTACGAAGAGCAGGGACGGCAAGGGGCGCTCTTCGAGGTGAAGCTCTTGACCACGCTGGCGAAGAGGGGCGTGCCTGTGGCCACCCCGGCTTCTGCCGACGTCGGGGAATATTTGGGCAAGCCCGTGACGTTCTACCCCTGGATAGATGGCGAGATCCTCTGCCAAGCGCGCGTGGGCCGAGAGCATTGCCGAAGAGTCGGCGCCGCGCTGGCAGCCGTTCATCTTGCCAGCGGTGAGCTGGCGGTGCTTCCGGACGGGCGTTTCGGCGTGGCCGACGTGGAGGCGCGCTTGCGCTTCATCGTCGAAAAATCCCCGTCAGAGTACGGGGATGCGGCCCGGCAGATCGGACGGCGGCTTCATACGTATTTACCCAGGCGCGACCCGTCGCTTCCCACGGGGCTGATCCATGGCGATTTGTTCCGTGACAACGTGTTGTGGAAGGGCACGGAGATTGGCGCGCTCATCGATTTCGAGAGCGCGTCGAAGGGATGTTTCGCATTCGACCTGATGGTGACCATCGAGGCGTGGTGTTACGGAGATCATTTCGTGCCAGAGCTTGTCGAAGCGATGCTTCGTGGTTACGCAGAGGTGCGTGCTCTCGACGAGGCGGAGCTTTCGGCGCTCCCGGTCGAGGGGGCGATTGGCGCGCTCCGGTTCGCGACGACTCGGGTGACGGATTATTCGATGCGCGCGGCGCCCGGCGAGCCGCCGCTGCGCGATTACCGGCGATTCTTGTCTCGGCTGGACGAGATCGAGGCCGGGGCCCTGAACGGCCCGGTCGCCGCGTTGCGCACCTAGGACGGGGCGACTAGGTTTCAAAAAAGGAGACATGAATGGCCCACGTAGGCGAGCTGAGCTTCGACGACTTCGTGCACCAGCGCACGGACGACCGTCCCGGTAACGTCGACGGCGACGATCACGCGTACGCGTACTCGTGGGACAAGAAGACACGGGCGGCGTTCGAGAAAGTGAAGCCCGTCGAGTTGGCGGTCGCGGCGGCCGTGCGCATGTTCAAGAACGTCGGCAAGGCGGAGCTGCTCGGGCACGCGGTGAAAATCGGCCCGAAGCAGTTTCCGCGCGTTCACAAGCTGGCGGAGCGGTGCGCCTCGACCCTCGGCATCCCGACGCCCACGCTCTACGTGGTCAACAGCCCGTATCTAAACGGCGCCACCTACGGCACGAACGACGATTCGTTCATCATGATTCATTCGGCCCTGGTCGATCACCTGAGCGACGAGGAGCTGATGAGCGTGATCGGTCACGAGTGTGGCCACATTCACAACAATCACGTCGTGTACCTGACGGCGCTGCACTACCTGACGAACATGGCGAGCATCTTCGTTCGATGGATCGTCACACCGGCGATCCTGAGCCTGCGCGCGTGGAACCGCCGTGCGGAGGTGACGTGTGATCGCGCAGCGCTCCTGTGCTGCGGGGATCTCGACGTGGCGACCCGCGCGCTGACCAAGCTCGCCCTCGGGTCACAGAAGCTCTACGACGAGCTCAACATCGAGACGTTCCTCGAGCAGCACGAAGAAGGTCAGCAGAGCATCGGTCGGTTCGGCGAGCTTCTGGCGAGCCACCCCTGGCTACCCAAGCGCGTCTTGGCGCTTCGCACCTTTGCCGAGAGCGAGCTCTACCGCGAGCGGACCGACGCCGGCTCCGGTGGGCTGAGCATGCAAGAGGTCGACGAAAAAGTTCACCAACTCATCAAGATCGTGGGTTGAGCGACATGCTCGACCAGTTCAGGGAGCGGAAGCTCGAAGTCACGAACGCGCTGCTCGGGCTTTGTGAAATCGCCAAGAGCACCGGAGCGGACACGCTCGGCAAGCGCGTCGACGCGGAAGTCGTGCAGAAGCTCGAAGCGGGTCAGTTTCATCTCGTCGTCGTGGGAGAATTCAATCACGGCAAGACGACGTTCGTGAACGCGCTCATCGGTGAGGCCGTGTTGCCGGTCGGAGTGACGCCGACGACGGCGGCAATTCACCACTTGGTGCACTCCGACGAGCCGACCGCGAAGGTCGTGCGCGCGGACGGCTCGAGCGAGCCCGTGCCGTTTGCCGAGCTCAAGAAGTACGCTTCGGGCGGGCCGAGCGAACACTCCGAGGCCCGGTATCTCGAGGTGGGCTACCCGGCGCCGATCCTGGAAGAGAGAATCGTGCTCGTCGACACTCCCGGCGTGAACGACTTGTCGCTCCAGCGGGCCGAAATCACCTTCGACTACATTCCTCGGTCGGACGCGGTGCTCTTTCTGCTCGACGCCGGGCAGCCGATCAAAGAGAGCGAGCGCCAGTTTCTCGAGACCAAGCTCATCGCTCAGTCGCGCGACAAGATTGTGTTCGTCGTGACGAAGATGGACATCTGGAGCGATGACGAACGAACCGAGGCGCTCGAGTACATTCGTGGCCAGCTCGCGTCGCTCATCGAGGAGCCCGCGGTGTTTGCCGTGAGCGCCCACGCGGCGCTAGACGGAAGAACCGGCGACAGCGGTATGCCAGAGCTCGTCGCCCATCTGACGAAGTTTCTCGCCGAAGAGCGAGGTCGCATCGTGCTCGACAACGCCCTGGGTGAGGGCATGCGAGCCGCCGGCATCCTCCGCCGCGGCATCGACGCTCGCCGCCGCGCGGCGACCATGAGCGCCGAGGAGCTGGGACGTCGAGTGGCGTTGCTCGAGAAGGATCTCGCAGGGCACGCCTCGACGGTGGAGGAGCGGCGCATCGTCATCCGCGAGCAGACGGCGGCGATCAAAGCTCGAGCCCAGCGCGATCTCGATCGCTTCTGCGACGACGTCATCCGACAGCTGCCCGCTCAACTCGAGTCGGCCAAAGGCGACGACATCAAGCAGCACCTCGGTGCATTCCTCGAGCACACCTTCCAGGACTGGGCAGAGGCCGAGACTTCGGAGATTGCCGCGAGCCTCGAGGGCCTGGCCGAAGAAGTGATGGCCATGGTGCGCGACGATGCGCGCGACGTCGGAAAGCGGGTCGGGGACACCGTCGGCGGCGACGTGCAGGCGCCGAGCATCGAAGTGGACACTTTTGCCTACGACGTGGGGGTTTTTGCCGTTTTTACCCTCGGGCTCGGGGTCGTGCTGAGCAACGCCCTGCTCGGCGGCATGCTGCTCATCGCCGCCCCGGCCTTGGCGATGTGGGTGCGTGACAAAACCGAAGCCGAGGTGCGAAAACGGGCGCTCGAGCTCGCGCCGGCCGCCCTTCGGGAGGCCGCCAGCAAGGTCGGGCCCAAGATGGACGAGATGATCGACGACTTTGCCGGGCGCCTGGAACAATTCGTGGTCTCTGCCGGAGAGGAGCTTCACCGCGAAGTCATCGAGGTGTTGGTGCACGCTCAAAAGGAGCGCACCGACACCGAGTCGTCGTCGTCGTCGATCGGCGAGGCGTGTGACACCGACGATGCTCGGCTCGTCGAGGTGACCGACAGGTTCACGGCCCTTCGAGCCGAGCTCTGGGGTAAAGCTGCCGTCCCGGCGGTCGAAGCTGCGGTCGAGACCGCCGCAGTCGAGAGCCCGACGAACGGCGCGGGTACGGCGAGCGACTCGTGAGTGGGGCTCGCGGCCGGCGCCTGCCGGCGCCCGTCGACGAGGCGATGGCGCGTTTGAACGCCAGCGTCGACGTCGACAAGGCGCTGTGGCGCGAGGACATCGAGGGCTCGAAGGTGCACGCCCGCGGTTTGGCCCGGGCGAAGGTCATTACGGACGAGGAGGCTGCGAAGCTCGTCGAGGGGCTCGACGCCATCGCAAGAGAGATC
>JAJDAH010000043.1 GCA_029261965.1 Polyangiaceae bacterium | reverse complement strand
GGTTCGACGGCAACGGCGAGGAGGCAGCGGAGTTCTACGTTTCGCTCCTACCCGATAGCGGCATCGAGACGCTGTCACGCCCCGAGCCCGGCAAGCCAGCTCTGATCGTCGAACTATCCCTGGGCGGCACGCCGTACATGTTTCTCAACGGTGGACCGCACTACAAACTGTCGCCGGCGGCGTCCATCGCGGTCCGCACGACGGATCAAGCCGAGACCGACCGACTCTGGAATGTGCTTCTGGCCGACGGTGGCGAGGAGAGCCAGTGCGGCTGGCTCACCGATCGTTTCGGCGTGTCGTGGCAGATCGTGCCCGACGCATTGCCACGCATGCTGGGAGCCGACGACCGCCAGGCCGCGGATCGGGCCACGCAGGCGATGATGCAAATGAAAAAGATCGACATCTCCGCCCTCGAGGCAGCTTTTCGTGGAGAAGGGAACCGCTGATGGCGTACATCGATGGATTCGTAGCCGCGGTTCCGACCGCCAACCGTGAGAAGTACAAAGCACATGTGGAGTACTCGGCCGCGGTGTTCAAAGACCACGGCGCGACGAAAGTCGTTGAGTGCTGGGGCGACGACGTGCCTGACGGGGAAATCACGTCGTTTCCGAAGGCAGTGCAGAAGAAGGACGACGAAACGATCTGCTTTTCTTGGATCGTCTGGCCCTCCAAGGAAGCGCGCGATGCCGGCATGAAGAAGGTCGTCGCCGACGAGCGCATGAAGCCGGAGAACAACCCCATGCCCTTCGATGGCAAGCGATTGATCTACGGCGGATTCGAAACCCTGGTCGAGACGTAGGTAGAGACGTAGGTAGAGACGTAGAGGGAGAGGCGGGCGCAAAGCGATCCGCGCTTGGGTTGGCGGCGGCGATCCGCGATTCGCAGCGGCGGTCCCACCTGCGCGCGCGAAGCGCGTGCCACCCGCAAGAACATGGCAGCGTCAGCTGCCATGTTGCGGGTGAGAGGCCTCGCGCTGGAGCGAACGAAAAAGGCCCAGCGCGCCAACGCGATTCCGTTCCCACACGCTGCTCGACGCATTCTATTCACGGCCTTTTTGAGATGTGGATCACGCGCACTGCTCCCGCGCGTACCTGCCGCGAAGCGCCTCGAACCCGTATCCCGCTAGCACACCGGCCGCCACGCCGAGCGGTATCCATACCCAGGGAAAGCTCGCTGCTCCGATTGCGCGAACGCCCACAGCCGCAGCACCCGACAGGAACACCGGCCCGGTGACGTAGCAATGTGTGCGACTACAGCGGCGGGCGTTTGCGACGCATGCGACGCCCATGATCGTCAGGCTCGAAATCCAAACGACATCGCGCAACAGAGGTGGGCCGAACGAGCTCGCGACTAGCAGCAAAGTCGGCAGGCCCCACAGGAGGCGCCGCGACCTGCTGTTGCCCGCCGCCAGGTCGCGTCCCGCGCACGACTGCGTCATTGCTGGACTCCTTCGGTGCGCTTCCTGGCCAGCTCCACGTCGTAGCCAAGCTCGGCGATGGCCTGCTCGTAGGCGTCGAGACGTCCCTGGTCAGACTCGTAGCGAAGGGTGACGGTTTGGTTGTCGACGTCGAGCGCCATCTCTCTCACACCGCCGATGCCGTCTACAGCCTTGCGAATGGGAGCCGCGCACGCTTCGCAGTCGATGCCCTTGACGACGAACACAGCTTCGGCCCCGCCACCGGCGGATGACACGGAGGTCTGCGCGGCGGCCGCCGACCGAGCGAGGAGCCAGGGTGAGGCGGCGACCAACGCGGTCAGCACGATCGCGGACCACAGGGCGATGCGCACCTTCTTTCGACGTGGCCCCTCGGTCGCGCAGGCCCCCGACGCGCAAGCCGGACGGCGGTACGCGAAGTGGAACGCGCTCGCCAGGGCAAGCCCAGTGGCCCCGAGAAGAAACGGACGATAGGCCGTCAATCCGCTGAATGCGGCCGCACCCCCCACGCCTAGGCCCGCAAGGACAAGCGGTCCCAGACAGCACGCAGAAGCAGCAAGCGCGGCCCCGAGCGCGGTGCCGAGCGTGATGCCAGTGGATCTGCTCCCCCCATCTGCAGCTCCCCCGAGGGCCTTGATGATGAGTGAGACGGGCGGGACGCCGGTGAGACGGCCACCCTCCCCTGCGTAAAGCCGACATGACGACGCCTCGAGACCACCGCCTCCTCCGCCGGCGACGTCCTCGCCATCGACAAGCACCGTCGGCGAACCGAACGACTGCCACTCCCGAGGCGCGTCGGGGTCGGATTTCAAGACCTCACGCCACCTCGGGTCGATACCGGCCTGCTTGAACGCAGCCCGCATCACCTCGCGTGTCTTGCCGACGTTGGGGCAGTCCGCATCGTGAAGTAGAACGACGTCAGTCATCGTCGTTCTCCTCAGACTCGATCAGCGCATCAAGCACCGGGCACGAGCCTGCGTCATCGGGCGCGCATCGGCGCGACAGCGATGCCAACGCAGCTCGCATCGCCTCCAGGTCGCGAATCTTCTCGTCGATCTCGTCGAGCTTCTGCCTCGCCTTCGTCTGAACTCGGCTACAGGCTCGCTCGCTCTTGGAGGCCCGCAACTTGAGCAACTCGGAAATCTCGTCGAGTGTGAACCCGAGCCGCTGAGCGCGCTTGACGAATACGACGGTGCGAACGGCGTCCTCGTCGTATCGGCGCCACCTGGAGGCCCCCCGCGACGGCTTCTTCAGGAGGCCACGCCGCTCGTAGTAACGAATGGTTTCGATGTTGACGCCGGCCTGCTGCGCCAGCGCCCCCACGGTCTTCGATTCGGTCAAGTGCATGCTCCTAGCGGTATTACGAACCCGTACCTAGGTACTGGTTTCAAGAAAACGTGCGCCGCCGGGTGTTTTTCGTCGCGGAGCCAAAGGGCCCGTGAGCCGCGCGCGCTGCAACACTGCAAAATCGCTTGGAGTTGCTTCCCCGGCCCCGCTACTCTTCCGAGCGTGCGGGCTGGAAACGGCGAAGGAAGGCGCGCGGGTTCGCAGGAAATACGCAACGCGAAGACTGCACACGAAGTCGCGCCATTTCTTCGCGCCAGTGGCATCGCACCAATTTTCGTGGCGGTCGACCTCGAGGCCGCGATCGAGCGGTACACAAAGCTCGGTTTCGTCGCCGCCGGCTACAGAGACACGCCGACTTCGCCGCCGGTGTACGCTTTCGTCTGCTTCGGCCCGGGCGAATTCCACATCGCGAGCGTCAATCATGTTGACCCGAAAACGACGACCTCGGCGTGCTACCTCTGGGTCGAGGACGCCGACGCCGTACACGCCTCTTGGGCGGCGGCCGACGTCGAGGGCCGCTTACACGCGCCGAGAGACACGTCTTACGGAATGCGGGAAATGGCGTACGTCGATCCTGACGGCAACCTCGTTCGGGTGGGGTCACCGATGCACCCCGACCCGTGACGCCTCCGAGCGCTCAGGCTCACGCGGGAAGCTCCTGATGAGCGTTCGGCTGCCGACGCTTGTCTCCCGCTACCGTGGGTAGCTGGCTCCCCTGGTCCGGCTCAAGTAAGAACTTTCGCGCCCGCCTGGCGCTGGTCCCTCAGGCTCGCACAATTCGCAGAACGCGGGCGGAGTGGCGGGCGCAGATTTCCGCGGCGCGCCAGAAGCGCGCGGCGGAGCTTCAGCGTCGTCTCGACTCGGGCGAGGCTCGTTCGCGCGGCGAGCTCGCCAGACAGCTGGGCGTCTCGAGGGCGCGGGTTACTCAACTTCTCGGTCCCGCGCCGCGTGGAACATAGGCCTTACCCCTATAGGTGCCGTGGGTGCTCCACCGAGCCGTGGAGGCGCCCAGCCGCCTTCGGTCCACTTGGATAAAAAAGCCCCTACTTGCCAATAACTAGTGTATATTTTATCCGCTATGGGTACCACTCCCACTAAACAAGCGCTCGATATCTTTCGAAAAAGCGGTGGTATCCTGCGAACTAAGGACGCCCTCGAGCGCGGCATTCATCCGCGAACGCTGTACCAGCTCCGAGACGACGGAAAGCTGAGGCTGATCAGTCGGGGAGTCTACCGGCTGGCATCCCTCCCCGCCCTCTCCCACCCCGATTTGGTCACCGTCGCCCTTCGTGTGCCCCGCTCGGTCGTGTGCCTGGTCTCCGCGCTCGCATACCACGAAGCCACCACGCAGATACCGCACGAGGTTCAGATCGCTCTAGCTCCCGGCACCAAGGCTCCGAAGATCGATCACCCCCCAATCCGGGTGTTCCGCTTCTCCGGTCCCGCGCTGATCGAGGGGATCGAACACGTGAAGATCGACAAGGTCGACGTCCAGATCTACAGCCTCGCGAAAACGGTGGTCGACTGCTTTCGCCTCCGCAACAAGCTCGGCACCGACGTTGCCGTCGAAGCGCTGAACGATGCGCTTCGAAACAAGGCGGTGCGGCCAGCGCAGATTCTGAAGCTCGCACGCCTGTGCCGAATCGAACGCGTGATCCTTCCATACATCGAGGCCCTGCAGTGAAGAAGAAGAGCACCAACATGGCCGCCTCGGTGCACGCGCGACTGCTCGCGCGGGCCAAATCCGAAGGCCGTCCATTCAACGAAGTGCTGCAGTACTACGCGATGGAGCGGTTCCTCTATCGACTGTCGCAGTCCGAGCACGCCGATCGGTTCGTTCTGAAGGGTGCCCTCATGCTGCAGCTGTGGGGTGGCCCGCTGACGCGTGCGACGAAGGACATCGATCTACTCGACCAAACAACCAGCACTGCCGACGAGCTCGTCAGCGTCGTGCAGTCGTGCCTTACGGTCGACGTGGACGACGACGGCCTCAGTTTCGACCTCGACAGTGTGACAGGCGAAGATATCCGCCTGGCCGCCAACTACAACGGAATCCGCATCCGCGGCCAAGCAAAGCTCGGCACGGCACGCATTGCCTTGCAGGTCGACGTCGGTTTTGGCGACGTTGTCACGCCGTCTCCGGAGGAGATCGAGTACCCGACACTTCGGCATCATCCGTCTCGATATCCGCTTCGAGATCGATGAGGTCGTCATGGTGTCTCCGACCGTCGCATACGCTCGAACCCGCAGCATGGGAACCACGACCGTTGTCGCCAACGACGCCCAGGTATCCGAGGGCAACCAAGAGCTCTTTGTGCTCGTCCGCCCCGAGAATGGCGGCGACTGGAAAATCGGCCGCTACATCTTCTCGACTACTCAGCCGCGAGGGTGAAGCCATGAAAGCCTGGAGACTTCATCAACCTGGCGGCCCTGACGCATTCGTTCTCGAAGAGATCCCGAGGCCCGAACAGGCAGCAGGCAAAGTACTCGTCGAGGTTCGCGCTTTCGGGCTGAACCGCTCCGAGTGGTTCACGCGTATCGGACAGTCGCCTACGGTGAAGCTGCCGCGAGTTCTGGGCATCGAGTGCGTGGGGACCGTCGTCAGCGATCCGAGCGGCGGGCTCGCAGCCGGACAGCGGGTCGCCGCGATGATGGGTGGCATGGGGCGACAGTTCGACGGATCGTATGCCGAGTACACGAGCGTCCCCTCGTCGAGCGTCTTCCCGCTCGAGACGGACCTGCCTTGGGAAGTGCTCGGCGCATTGCCCGAGATGCTGCAGACATGCCACGGATCGCTTCACACTGGCCTCGAGGCGCAAGGCGGCGAGACGCTTCTGATTCGCGGCGGCACGTCATCGATTGGGCTCGCGACGCTCGCGATGGCGAAACACGCCGGGTTGAAGGTCATCTCTTCCTCCCGAAGCGAAGCGAAAGCGGACGTGCTCAAAGCTGCCGGGGCCGATGAAGTAGTCATCGACGCCGGCACCGTCGCGAAGCAAGTCCGCGCGTCGCATCCCCAAGGGGTCGACCGCGTCCTCGAGCTCGTCGGGACCACCACAGTGCTCGACTCACTTCAGTGTGCGCGTCCAGGCGGCGTCGTCTGTATGACGGGCATTCTTGGAGGGCAGTGGGAACTGCCTTCGTTTCGCCCGATGGGCCACATTCCGACGGCGGTTCGGCTGACGTCGTACTCAGGCGGGGCCGGCGACGTCTCCCGCGAGCAGTTGCAGCAGTACGTCTCGATGGTGGAAGGCGGGAAGCTCGAGATCCCGCGCGGACCCATGTGGGGCTTCGATCAACTTCCCGTCGCTCATCAGGCCATGGACGAGAATCGAGCTAACGGTAAGATGGTCGTCGTGGTCCGCTGAGCCGTCCGAGGGAGAGGCGGGAGCCCCGTCCCCGAGTCCTCGCGCTGGAGCAAACGGATCCCCTCGCCCCACTCCCCGCTGATCCCACGACACGCGGGACTCGAAAACGAGGGAGAGGCGGGAGCGATAGCTCCCGTCCCCGAGTTGCGCGCCCGAAGGGCGTGCCACCCGCAAGAACCTGCCAGCGAAGCTGGCGGGTTGCGGGTGAGAGTCCTCGCGCTGGAGCAAAGTAAGCCCGCCGAGGCGGGCTTTTTCTTTGCTCCCCAACGGCTCCTGTAGCGGGAGAATAGTCAGCGGTTTCGTCATCGACCTGGCGTCGGCCCGAAAGCGCTTGGGTCCCGTGCAGGTGGAGCCGCCGCGAGTGGTCAGGCTGCTCGCCCAGGCGGAGGAGTTTCGGCGGCTGCTCGACACCGGAGAGGCCAGGTCTCGGGCCGAGCTCGGGCGCGCGTTCGGGTTAACGCGAGCTCGGGTCACGCAGATCATGAACCTGCTGAAGCTTCACCCCGTCATCCTCGACTTCATCCGGACGATGCCCGCCTCGGCGCCCAGGAACTGGCTGACGGAGAAGAAGCTGCGGCGCTTGGCAACCCTGTCCCGGTCACAGCAGCTCGACGAAGCCCGAAGGATGACCGGTCTCTCGCGCCTGACATCGGTCAGGAGCGCGTGACCAAGTTCAATCCGAGCAGCACTCCTCGTCGGAGAGCCCTTCACGTCCCTCCTTGACGAGCCAAGGGACCATCAGGAGCGCTGCTACGGGGTCCGCCCACCACCAGCCGACCACTGCGTTCGCACCAAGCCCGAGGAGCAGGGCGAACGATAGGTATGAGCATGCCAGCGTCTCTTTCGCCTCGGCTCTCAAGGCGCGACTGCCGATCTCGCTGGCCGCGCGGAGCTTGCCCCAAGAAACGAGCGGCATAATCACGAGCGACGCGACTGCCAGGACGATTCCGACGACGCTCTCGGCTGGCGGATCTCGGGTCCACAGAGTCCACGCGGACTGCGCCACAACGTACAAGGCGAGAGCCAGAAACGTACCTCCAACGAAGCGATGAACCCGATGCTCGGTGCGTTCGATGGTCTCCGCGTCCGCGCCGCGCGCTTCGACTGCGAGGCGCCAGAGCAGGACGCCGGCGGCAGCGCACTCGATGACGCTATCGAGCCCGAAACCGACCAGCGCCACGCTTTCCGCTTCGGCACCGAACCAAAGCGCGATGACCGCCTCGGCAACGTTGTAGAGGAGCGTGGCAATGACAAGTGCCAGAGCAATGCGCATCCACGGAGATGGGCGGAGAGACGCCGACCTAGGGCCGCTACTGGTTGATGAGTCGATCATCGTCCACTGACCTCTGTAGCAACGCACGTGTCGCCTCATCCCGCCAGTCCCTCTCTCCACGAAAACGCCAGCGCATCGTCCCGCCGACATCGATGAAGAACGACTCCGGAAGCACGTGGGTAGCGAAGCGCTCCTCTACATCAGAGGCATCGCTTAGGACGACACCCGGAGGGACCCGCCCCCCGAAGAACTCGCGGACCGCAGCCCAATCTCGGTCCAACGCGACCAAGAGCACAGGCGGGGAACCGATCCTACCGAGCTCGATGAGAGCGGGGAGCTCCCGTGTACACGGAGGGCACCACGTAGCCCAGAAGTGCAGCAAGAGCGGCTTCCCCCGATGCGCTCCCAGTTGGCCCGTCGAGCCGTCGGCTCGTCGGTAGTCGAGCTGGGGAACTGCACGCTCCATACGTTCTGGACGTGCAGTTGGTCCGGCCGGGAGCGACGCATCAGGTTCTTGCTTGGCTCTCTCGATCAGCAGGTAACCGCCGACGAGGAGACCCTGGACGCCGAGAACTACGGCTGCACCTCGGACGAGGTCCTTCACTTGGCGGGCTCCGTCGCCGCCGTTGCCTCTTCGTCTCCGAGTCGGCTCGATGGCTGGGAAGCCTCTTCGACCCTTCGCGCACCGAAGCTCGCATACAGCACCGGGAGCACGACCAGCGTGGCGAGTGTAGCGGTGATGATTCCGCCGATGACGACTGTGGCAAGAGGCCGCTGCACTTCAGCTCCGACGGTCGTGTTCAATGCCATCGGCAGGAACCCAAGCGCAGCAACTAGTCCGGTCATCAGCACGGGTCGAAGTCGCGTCTCGGCCGCCTCCTTGATGGCCTCCAGAGGATCGCGGTTTTCGCGAAGCAGCCGCTGCACCTGCGACACGAGCACCATGTCTCCGAGAACGGCGACACCCGACAGCGCGATGAAACCCACCGCAGCCGAGATGGAGAACGGCATGTCTCGCAGCCAAAGTGCAACGATTCCACCCACCGCAGCGAACGGCACGCCGGTGAACACGCGCACGGCGTCCAGGACCCGCCCGTAGGTGATGTACAGCAGCAATAGGATCAGGAGTAGCGCAATGGGCACGACGATGAGCAAGCGTCGCTGGGCACGCTCGAGATGCTCGAACTGTCCGCCGAGGCGCGTGTAGTAACCCGGTGGCAGATCGACCTTTTCGTCCAGAACCTGGCGAACGTCCGCCACGAAGGAACCCACATCCCGGTCCCGGACGTTCGCCTGGATCGTGATGCGACGCCGCGCCCACTCCCGGTTGATGGTCGATGGCCCCTCGACCACCTCGATCTTGGCAAGCGAGGAGAGCGGAATCCGCTTGCCATCCGCTGTCGATACCAGCAGCGCACCAATTCGCTCCGCTGAGCCGCGCGACGCCTTGTCGACGCGGAGCACGAGATCGAACCGTCGCTGCCCCTCGACGACCTCGCCCACCTTGCGCGTTCCCAGTGACTCGACCGTCTCGAGGACTTCGGCGACGGGAATCCCGTGGCGACCCGCAGCCTCGCGGTCCACATCGATGGTGAGCATGGGCAGACCGGTCAGTTGCTCGACGGTGACATCTGCGGCACCCGGGATGTTGTCCACCAGGATGCGGATCTCCTGCGCCTTGCGGCGGAGCACGTCGAAGTCGTCCCCGAACAGCTTGATGCCCACGTCGGCGCGGATGCCAGAGATCATCTCGTTCATGCGCATTTCGATGGGCTGCGTGAAGGCGCTCCGCATGCCCGGCATGCCATCGAGGGTGGTAGCCATCTGCCGGACGAGCCCGTCTTGCGTGGGCGCTCGCTTCCACTCGTCGCGCGGCGTTAGGGTGATGAACACGTCGGACACTTCGAGCCCCATCGGATCGGTCGCGACCTCGGCGCTTCCAGTGCGCGTCCAGATGTGGGCGATCTCGTCGGGGAAGTCGGCCAGCAGGAGCTTTTCGATCTGTGTCCCGTAGCGGACTGACTCCGGAAGTGAGACGCCGGCGAGGCGCACCGTGTTGACGACGACGGCTTGCTCACGAAGTCGGGGAACGAACTCGGACCCGAGCTGGGTGGCGAGGAGCGCTGCGTTGGTCACCATAAGTGCCGCGAGTGCCAGAACGAGCTTTCGGCGAGTGAGCGCGAAGCTGAGAATCGGCCGATACGCTCGCTTGAGCGCACGGACTAGGCGATTGTCACCGTGGCCCTGTCCCTTCTTGAGTGCGAGGCTCGCGAGCGCGGGCATCACCGTGAGCGAAAGCACCATCGAACCGGCCAGCGCGAAGATGACGGTGAGCGCCATCGGGCGGAACAGCTTCCCTTCGATGCCTTCGAGGGCGAGGATCGGAATGTAGACGACGACGATGATCAGCTCGCCGAAGAGCGTTGGTTTGCGCACCTCGACAGCAGCGTCGCGCACCACGTCTGCGACGCTTCGACTCGACTTGTCCTCCGCGAGCCGGCGACTCGCGTTTTCGACCATGATGACCGAGCTGTCGACCACCAAGCCGAAATCGATGGCGCCGAGACTCATGAGACTCCCCGCGATGCCGAAGCGAAGCATCGCGTTGAACGCGAACAGCATCGACAAGGGGATAGCCAGCGCAACGATGAGCCCCGCGCGTAGGTTTCCCAGAAAAAGGAACAAGACGGCGATCACCAGGAGGGCGCCCTCGAGCAGGTTGTTCCGCACCGTCTCCAGAACCATGTCGACGAGCTTGGTGCGGCTGTAGACGGGGACGAGCTCGACGCCCTCGGGAACGCTTCGCTGCGTTTCCGCGAGGCGAACCTCGAGGCGCTTCGTCAGCTCACGACTGTTCTCGCCACTCAAGAGAAAACCAAGGCCGAGCACGGCCTCTCCAGCACCATCGGCGGTCACGGCGCCCCGCCGGATCTCGTGACCTTCGGAGACCGCCGCGACGTCTGCCAGGCGGATCGGCGCACCGTCCACGGCAGCGATCACGGTCTTCTCCAGGTCTCCGACGCCGCTGATCAGCCCCTGGCCCTGAATGAGCTGGGCCTCGCCCGCTTGCTCGAGGTATCCGGCTGCGGCGTTGCGATTGTTACGTCGCAATGCGTCCGCCACGTCGTCGAGGGTGAGGTCGTGTTTGATCAGTCGCTCGGGCTCGACGACCACGTGGAACTGCTTCTCGAACCCTCCCCAGGTGTTGATCTCGGCGACGCCGGGAACCTGGAGCATCTGCGGACGAATGACCCAATGGTGAAGCGTTCTCAGCTCCTGCGGCGACAAGGAGTCGCTCTTGACCAGGTACTGAAAGACCTCCCCCAGGCCGGTCGAGACAGGACCGAGGGAAGGTCGCTCCACGCCGTCCGGTAACTCGACCGTGCCCAGCCGCTCACTTACGACCTGACGTGCGAGGTAGGTGTCCGTGTCGTCTTCGAAGATCAGCGTTACCTGGGAGAACCCGAACTTCGACACGGAACGCACCTCCGCCAGGCCGGCGAGGCCTCCGAGCGACTGCTCGACCGGAAACGTGATCTGCCGTTCGACCTCGAGAGGAGAAAGCGCGGGCGCCGCCGTGTTGACGCTCACCTGCACTGGGGTCGTGTCCGGAAACGCGTCGAACGGGAGATTCCGAAAGCTGGCGAACCCGACCACGGCGAGAAGAGCCGCTGCGGCGAGTACGACCACGCGGTTTCGGAGAGACGCATCGATGAGCCTGGTCAGCATCTATTCACCGCCGGGGGGTTCGACTTCGCAGCAACCCGCGCCGATGCTGTCGGGCGACATCTCGGTCTTGAGCAAGAACGCGCCCGTCGTGACGACATCTTCGCCGACGCGCAGGTCCCCACTCACCTGGACCGCATCCGGCACCGCACCGGACAGGCCCAATTCGACGACGCGCGGCTCGTAAAGTCCCTCGCCCAGGCGCACGAAGACGACCGATTCCTTGGCGAGGCGTTGAACGGCGGCACGGGGAACGACGACTGCCTCCGCCTGCTCGCCAGTGTGAATCACTGCTCGGGCGAACTGGTTTGCACGCAGAGCTCCCTTTGGATTAGGCAGCTCGGCTCGCGCCGGCACCATGCGCGTCTTGGGATCGACCTCGGCCGCAACCCAAGTCACTTCGCCCCGGAAGCTGGTCTTGCCCGCGCTCTCGACGATGACGCTGACGGATTGGCCGACCCGGACCTGTGAGGCCTTCGACTCTGGTACGTCGAACAACGCCCACATGGTCGACACGTCGGCGACCGTGGCCAGCGACGTTTCGGCTGTCGCGTAGGCGCCGACCACACCGGGTCTTCGAACCACGGTCCCGGCGATGGGCGCCGCCAGCGTGTACGTCCCGCTGCCTCCCGAACGGGCTCCAGCCAGTCGAAGAGCGGACCTCGCCGACGCGCGCTCTGACTCCGCCACGGCGAGCTCTTGCTCGGCCAGCTCGACGGCGCGTTTCGACATGACCCCCTCCGTGAAGAGCTGTTTTTTTCTCTTGCTGTTCGCCCGCGCCGTGCGGACACGCTGCTCGAGGCCTCGCGCCTTCGCCCGGAGCTCGCCCACCTGCGTGCTGGCAAGCACGAACAATGGCGCCCCCTTTTTCACGGTCTCCCCGACGTCCGCGCGCAGCTGCTTCACGACGCCGGGAACGAGCGCCCGGACGTCGGCGAGCCGGTTCCGATTGAAGTCGATGCGGGCTGTACAGGCGACGCCGCTCCCAACCGTGCCCTTTTCCACTCGACCGACTTCGATGCCCGCCGCTCTTTCGATGGCCGCAGACCGAAAGCGGATCTTCGTTCCGGCAGCGAGGCTCCCCGCGCCTGGAGCACCACCGGGAGGTGTTTGAGGGTTACAGATTGGACAGACGGACTCCGGGAAGCCGTGCTCCTCGCACCAGTCCTTTGCCTCCTTGAACTTCGCAGTGAGGCCTGGGTTACATTTCGTACACTTCGATTCGGGTAGACCGTGACCGGCGCACCAGTCGGCTGCGGGTGTCGCAACCGCTTCGCCGACGTTCGGAAACTTGGCGTTCGGATTGCACAGCGGGCAGAACGACTCCGGGAAGCCGTGCTCTTCACACCAGTCCCCCTTGGCTTTGAATACCGCTCCGAGTGCCGGGTTGCACTTGGTGCAAAGCGCCTCCGGCACACCGTGCTCCCCGCACATCGCTGTTGGTTGAGCCGACGCTGAGGCGCTGGTTGCCTGTCGGCCTTCACTGGGCAGAGGTTTCCCCTTGTCGCGGCACGCCGTGGCGAGCCCGAGCACCACGAGGAAGAGCAGAAGCTTCGACGTCACGGCTTCGCCGCTCCCGTCAGCGGTGGGCGCTCGATCTTCAGCTCGGGGTTGCAGATGAGGCACTGGGATTCGGGGAGGTTGTGCTCGACACACCAGTCGCCGGTCGCTTTGAACGCAGCAACGAGCGACGGGTTGCACCGGGTACACATCGATTCGGGGACCTGGTGCTCGCCGCACCAATCGGCATGCGAGCCCGGCCGAACACCGACCGCTGCATGTTTCGCTCCGGGCGCCGTTACGGCGCTCGACGTGCCAGACGCCTTGTCCGAGCTCTTGTTTTCGCAGCCCGTGGTCGCGAGCGTCGCGAGCATGATGATCCCAATGAGGGTGGTGCGCATGATTTCTCTCACTTTCGATTTTGATGGCGGCGGAGACGCCGATGCGGCGCTGCATTCCGACGCGGGTTCGCAGGCGGTCGAGCACTCGCTCGACGGCCGAAAGGTGCGCAGACGGCGAGCTTTCGCCGGCCAGTCCACGCGTGCTGACTCCATCGCTCGCGCGACAGCGCGCGAAGGTGTGTGGTCCGCGTCTACGCTGCGGACGTCGTCACGACCTGGGTCAGCCTCTCGGCGGTCGGTACACGCCGCTGTCAGCCCCCGAGGCGACCGTGCCAGGCGGCCCGCGCACGTCGAAGCCGAAAGCGTCGAGGAGCATTGCCGACGGTTGGACGTGTTCGAGAACGGCCACAGCCGACGCCGCGCAACAGTGGCAATCCGAGCAATCCGGTGGGCACGTGTCGCCGTCGCCGTGAACGGCCGGCGCGTAGTCGGCTAAAGCACCATCGCCCGGCGCCGCTGTCTCTTCGCAGTCGTCATGCGCGCCCTCGTCCTCGCCGTCACACGGGCAGTCGGCTCCGCATGGCCCGTCGAGCAACAGCAGGAGCATGCCGCGACCCGAACCGGTGGGGAGCACGAGAAGCGATAGCGCCATGAGCGCGCAGGATAGCCAAAGGCGAAGCGGCTCCGTAGCGCGCAGGACGTGCATGGCTGCCCATAGCGTACTCACGTGCGACGCTCCTGCAAGCTCACTCGGCGAGTGAGCGCTAGCCAACGGCCGTTCCGAGGAGGCTCCGACGGAGATATTTCGCCTAGGGTGGCCGCTGACTGTCGTCGTTACGCTCACGGCGCGCTTCTGGCCACCACTCGTCAGTTCTTGAGGACCGAGCCGACCTCGGAGGAGGTGTGCAAATTCATCGAAGGTCTTCAACATTGACGTTTATCGATGAATGTTGTATCTCCTACCCGTGCCCGAGACGTCAGCTCAAGGGATCAGCGGCTCGGCCTGCCGGCCCAGGCGGCGCATCTCTCGCCGTGCTCGAACGCATTCGAGCGTAGCCGCCGCATGCAAGGCCTTGGGGGACGAGAATCGGCTCGCGATGATGCAGATGATCGTGGAGGCTGGCGAGCTCTGCGCATGTGACATCGAGCGGCATTTCGAGCTCAGTCAGCCGACGATTTCGCACCACCTCAAGCTCCTTCGAAACGCGGGGTTGATCGTGGGCGAGCGTCGTGGCACCTGGATCTACTACCGTTCTACGACGCACGCATTGAGCACCGTCGTGGACCATCCCGTCTTCGTGAAGTGAAGGGCAACACCGCGACCAACGGTTGGACGCGTCGGGAACGTTTCCCAGACAAGGCCGTGTTCCACGCGCTCCTGCAGAAGTACGTGGACGCGGTTCTGCCCGCCGTCGAGAAGCTGCCGAAGGAGCGTAGACTACCCCTCGATGAGCTCGCCCGTTGGGTCCGAATGCAACTCGAATCGGGGAAACCCGCCAAGCTCACCTTCATTTGCACCCATAACTCGCGCAGAAGCCACATGGCCGAGCTGTGGGCCTCGGTCGCCGCCGCCTACTACAGCATCGACGCTGTCGAGACGTACTCTGGCGGCACGGAAGCCACCGCGTTCAACCCGCGTGCCGTTGCAGCGATGAATCGCGCCGGCTTCAAGATGCTCTCTCCCGGTGGAGAGAATCCCCACTACCACGTTACGTTCGCGGAGAACGTGCCGCCCCGGACGAACTTCTCCAAGACGTACGACGACCCGTTCAATCCGGACAGCAACTTCGCCGCTGCGATGACCTGCACGGAGGCTGATGGAGCCTGCCCGTTCGTGAAGGGGGCTGCGATCCGGGTTGCTTTGCCCTACGAGGACCCGAAGGTCGCCGATGGCACACCGGAAGAGGCCGCAAAGTACGACGAGAGAACTCTACAGATAGCTACCGAGATGTTCTACCTCTTCTCACGAGCCCGTGGTTGATTCTCGCGCGCCCGTAGCTGAGCCCGGCGGGGAGTAACTCGTGTCCCACCATGACGCGCGGCCGGTGCCACAGACTCGCATAGAAGCTGCCCTGCCGAACCATTCAGTCGCGAGCGTGTGTCGCGATCTCGCCATCTCCGAGCAAAGACAGTCACCGAATTTTCTAGTTCTCTACGGATCACTCCGTGAAATGAGCTACAGCCGTCTGTTGGCGCGGGAGGTCGAGCGCGTGCTCAACCACTTCGGCGCGGACGTCCGGGTCTTCGAACCCCATGGATTGCCCGTGTTTGACCGGACCTCTAACGACCATCCGGAGGTCGTGCGCTTGCGAGAGCTCTCGCGCTGGTCTGACGGGCACGTGTGGATCTCACCGGAGCAGCACGGCAGCATGACGGCGGCATTCAAGAACCAAATCGACTGGATTCCGCTCTCCGATGGGGCCGTTCGACCGACGCAGGGCCGCACCGTCGCAGTGATGGAAGTCTCGGGCGGGTCTCAGTCCTTCAACGCCGTCAACCAGCTTCGACTGCTCGGGCGCTGGATGCGCATGTTCGTGATCCCAAACCAGTCATCGGTCCCGAAGGCATGGCAGGAGTTCGACAAGCACGGCCGCATGAAGCCTTCGGACTACCGCGACCGGGTCGTCGACGTCTGCGAGGAGCTGTTTCGCCTCACGGTTCTACTGCGCGAACGGCGTGAGGCCCTTTCCGTTCGCTACAGTGAGCAGAAGCAGATTCGCGAACTCGGTATACTGAAACCCGGCCAAGGCGCGGGAGACGAGCCCAGCACGCGAGGCGGCTGACGCCCCAGGAAAGTTGTCCACGTCACGCACGTACGGACACCCGTGGGGCTGAAGCCAAGGAGACGTTGGCCTGCTCGTGCCCATCCTTCGCCCTTCTGCTCGGTCTCGGTGCCAATGCGGCTGCGGACTGGTGGTGGCCGATCCGGTCGCAGCGCTACTGATGCCCCTGGCTTGTCAAAAGAAGAACGAGAGGGACTGAGTGGCGATGAGGACTGCGCCTGGAACCTCTCACGCCGAACGGTGGGCCTTTCATGGTCGCTTCAGGCCTTCCAGTCACTCTCTCCACCGCACTCGAGCATCTTCTTGCCCATGTACGGGTTGCGGATCCTTGGTCCGGTCGGCGTCGGCAAGACCTTTGTCGCCGCGGCACTCGGGCACGTCGCCTGTCGGCACGGCTAGCACGTGCGCTTCGTGCGAGCCGATGACGTCCTGCGGACCTTGCGACAGAGTCGCCTCGACAACTCTCGCGATGCGGAGATGGTCGCGCTTGCCACCGTCGACCTGTCATCCTCGACGACTTCGCTCTCGAACCCATGACGAAGGACGAGAGCAAAGACATCTACCAGCTCTTCCTCGAGCGAACCGGCCATGGATCGATGATCATTACGAGCAACCGCGACACCGAGGAATGGATCAGCATGTTCGATGACGTGCTGCTTGCGCAGAGTGCGATCGATCGCTTCAAGAACGCCGCGTTCGACTTCGTCATGGAGGGCGAGTCCTACCGGCCAAGGCTCAAACCAAAGCTCGACTCGAACGACCCTCCGCCGCAAACGCCCTCGACGCGTCCCGCGACACCTCGGGGGCGACGACGACGCCGTTGAACGCGGGAGCAAAAGGATGGTGCCGCAGACCCTGCCGAGCCAGCCCCCGGGGTGGGCGGCATCATCCTGAAAATCTCCGCCGCGGATCAGTTACACGAAGTCACGTGACGTGCTTCGCGACATGAGGCACCATGAGCTCAGTCGTTCAGCCCGTTCCCCTGGCCCCATGTGCTTGCAAATGGGGTGGCCCCATGGGGGTGCAAAGTGGCACCTGAAGCACGAGCCGGTTCGAATCTCCGGGCTGAACGACGAGCTGTTGAGCGCGCGGGAAGCGGCCGTTGGCGATCGCCGCCGGGGCGAGAGCCGAGGTGGCGACGACTGTAGAGAGAACAACACCACGCAATCGAGGGCAGGGCATGGCGGAATAGTAATTGGATTCGCAGGCCCAGCAATGATCGGCGCCGGGTGGATGACGGACATCGGTG
>JAJDAH010000420.1 GCA_029261965.1 Polyangiaceae bacterium | reverse complement strand
CCTCTTCGATGTTCCAGCCCCAATGACGAAAGACGTCGGTGCTGATGATGCGCTCGCGCATGATGACGCAGGCTTCGTAGGCGAACTCCGCGCGCTCGTCGATTTCCTTTTGGGGCAGCGCTTTCACGAATTGCTCCATGTAGGTGACTCCGAACGCGACGTGGCGCGACTCGTCGCGCACGACCAGCCCGATCACGTCCTTGAGCAACGGGTCGGTCGAAACCATGAGCTGGGTCTTGAAGGCTGCGAGGGCGAGCGCCTCGATGATGAGCTGCATCCCGATGAACTTCAGGTCCCATCGCTCATCAGTGAGGACCTTGTCGAGCAACGCCTTCAGATTGTCGTTGATCGGATACATGAACCCGACGTTGTCCATCAGGTATCGGCCGAATGCTTCGACGTGACGGGCCTCGTCGAACGTCTGACTCGATGCGTAGAGCTTGGCGTCGTAGGTTGGCGCGCAGCTCACGAGCTGCGAGGCCACGAGCAGGGCGCCTTGCTCGCCGTGGAGAAATTGCGACAGCAACCAAGACTGCTGGTGCCAGGCGAACTTGATCTTTTCTTCTTCGTTCAGCGCTTCGAAGGGCCCCCAGCCTTCGAACGGATTGAACATGTCGTTGACCGGTTGCTCGGTCTGCGGGATGCCCCGGGTCCAGTCGATGTCGGTATCGGCGTTCCAGTTGAGCTTCTTGCCGAGACGGTACAGTCGCCGAATTTTTCGGTCGGACTCCTCGTAGTTCCAGACGTAGGCGCCCACGAGCGGCGTCTTGAAAATTTGAGCGATCTGGTCGACGTCTTCGGGTTTCATGTTGGCCGCCGGATCGTCGGCATCGGGTCGGAATTGAACTTTGCTGGGGTGGCGGTCTACGTATCGGATGGTCATCAGTCGATTCCTTTCAGGGCGGGCGCGCCGAGGTAGCCAAGCATGGCCCGCGCGAGCTCGCGGGCGACTTCGGGACTGGGGGCAGGGCGATCGTGAATGCGTTGCACGATGGTCTCTTGCTCTAGAGTGCCCATCAGAAGACCGACACCGAATGACGATGCCGTTTTCAGGTTCGGATGCCGAACCTCTTTTCGTCGGGTGTCGAGGAAGCGATAGAGTCGCAACGAGAGCTCCCGGCTCATCTCGGCACGTCGCTCGGCATATTTGATGTCCGTTGCCACCGCGTGGGAGAACGCGAGGATGAGCCCGCGACGCTCGTGGAAGAGCGCGACGACGAAGCCCACGATCTGACTCAGGGCGTCGCTCAGCGGAATCGACTTCCATCGCCCGGGGTCAAGTGCCAAGTCGGCGGTTGCGAGCGCCTCCTCGCAGCTGCGATCGTGCAGCGTTCTCACGAGCGCGTCTTTGTCCGGGAATCGGGAATAGAAAGCACCGACGCTCGAGCTGGCGCGCTTGACGACCTCGGCGACCGTGAGTGCCTGGAGACCTTCGCTCGCGATGAGCTCTTCGGCGGCGTCGAGAATGCGCTCGAACGTCTTCTGGCTTCGCGCCTGTTGCGGTGGCTTCACCCACTGAAGCGGCGGAGGCGGTGGCACCGACGCCACGACGCTTCCGCCGGGCGGTTTTTTGCGAGTCGACGGACGGCTCGCTTCGGTGGTGGCTTCGGCGGCGATGGCAGTAATAGAACCAGAATTCGTATTCTGATCAAGGGGCGAAGTGCGGGGATCTTCAGCCGAATCCTGGCCCATTGGCCGGGCAGAGCGCGGGTCCATCGAAAAATGCGAGCGAGATCGAGGGCCTAGCGAGCGAGCCAGTCCAGCGCGGCCCGGTACATCGCCGGTTTGCTTTCGAGCGCCAGCTCGTGCCCGAGGCCCCCCGGGGTGGAGATCCGCACGGGGACCCCGCCCTTGCGGAGCACTGCCCGAAGCTCGAGCGTGCCGTCGTAGACACGATCTTCTTTGCCGGTGATGAGATAGACGCGGCGGACTCGGCGCGCACGACGGAAAAAGGCTTCTTTCCCTTTGGCTCCCCAGTAGCGGGCGTCGGCAGCGAGGATCAGCCAACGGTTGAACGCGCGTTGCTCACGCACGCCGACGTTCATCGCGACGAACGCGCCCTCGCTGAAGCCGATGAGGGTGTTGCCGTACAGCTGAACCCGGCGGCCGTATTTTTTTCGGAGGGCGCCGAGAGCGCCCATCACAATCGTACGACCCGCCGGCCAGTTGTTCTTCCATTCATGTCCGCCACCACGAGCGAACGGACCCGTCGGGCACACCACCCACCCCAGCCGTCGGGCGATTCTCCCCCACCGCTCGCAAGCCGACTTCGGGTCGCCGCCGCGGCCATGCAGATACATCAGGACCGGACGTAGCCCGAGTCGTCCGCGACCGATTGGCTCGAAGTAGTGCACTCGTGAGCCCGCCGCCTCCAGAGTCTGGAGTCCCTGGTCTTTCACCCGGCGGCTCGTGCGCGGCTTCTGCTTTTTCGACGGAGGACGGGTTTTCGGCTCTCGCTTGCGCGCCGCCTCCTTGCCCTCCGGGTCCGACTTTTCCGGGATGACGAGCTTCTGGCCCGGTCGAATGGGGTCTCGACGGCGGATGCCGTTGGCCGTGCAAATCGCCGCGACCGTGACCTCGTAGCGCTTCGCGATGCGCCCGAGATTCTGGCCGCTTTGCACGACGTGGGTTTTGGGTTTCGCGTGGGCACTCGGCGCCACGCTCAGCACGAGTGCAAGAAGGACGAATATGGCCAGCCGGCGCATCGAGGTGGGTTTTCGGCTACCACAGGCTGTGCGGCTGGGCGAAAAGTCCGCCGTCCCAGCGGCGGGCGAGGCTAAGCCGCTCACCGCGCTCAGTCCCCTGGATCTGTGACCCGGTTCTTTCCAGAGTGTGGTGGACTCGTGGTCCACCAGACTAGCGCGTGAGCTCGACGCCGGTGGCCACGATGCGAACTTCGCGGGCCGTTCCGCCCTGGTACTTGTGGGCGAATACCGCGCCTTCTTTTTCGAGGTGGTCGACGTCGCCCGCCGACACCGTTTTCACCCCAACGACACCCTCGACTCGAGCTTTTGCCCCGGCCGAATCCTTCGGAACGAAGAAGCCGTAGTCCTTGAAAGTCACGCGCGCTCCCTGCCGATTCTTTTCGACGCCTTCTGCCAGCTCCATCCAGCAACCTTTGACGGAGCACGCACTTCGCACGGTTCCTTCGACGACGACTGTGCTCTCGGCGAACTTCTCCGGATCCCGAAGCACCTTGGCCACTGGCACTGACTCCTTTTCGCTGACGACACCGCCGAACTTTTCGACGTTTTTTGCCGAGGCCGCTGCTGCAGGGCTCGGCTCGGGTGTCGGATCCCGGCCTTTCGAGGGGCATCCGGCGAGTGAGAGTGCGGTGACCGCGGCAAGCGAAACGGCGAGTGGTGACAGGGAGTCGGCGCGCATCGCGGCGGAGCTTAGCAGGCTCTTCCGCCCATGCACCGTCCTCGGCGGGCGAGGCGGAGGTGCGGATTTCGTAGTACAACCCTCCCCGGGTGTCTTCAGCAGATGTGGGCCGAAGGTCCGCCGCCGCGCTTGCCCTGCCAGGGTCAGTGTTTTCAGGATTATGGACACTTCATCAACATGAGCAGCGATCGCTACACCAAGGTGGGCTGCGGGTCCTTCGAAACCTCGGGCGGCGAAGTTTGGGCGATTCAGAACTTTCGCTGAGCGACACGGGCTAAAATGTTCCGTTTCGACCCGAGAGAGCTCAGCGACGCGAGCGGCGAGACGTTCGTGCACGAGCGCACCGTGAAATTTCAGGACGTCGACGCTGCGCAAATCGTCTTCTACCCGCGCGTGCTCGAGTATTTCCACGATGCCTACGTCGGGTTCCTCGCCCATGTGGGTGTTCCGCTTCACCAGGTCCTCGACGCGAAAGAGTGGGCCGCACCGATTCGGCATGCCGAAGCTCAGTTTTTTCGCCCCATGCGGTTTGGCGACGACATCGACGTGGCGCTGGTGAAAGCCCACTTGACCGAAAGCTCGGTCACGATCGGCTTTCGAGCATCTCCGTCGGGAAAGAGCGAGGCGCTCGCCGTCGGACAAAGCGAGCACGTGTTCGTCGATCGAAAAACGTTCAAACGGATCGACGTGCCGCCTCGCCTCGAGGCGGCGTTCAAGAAGCTCGGAGCGGCCTGAGTCCAGAGGAGGCGAGCTCGCGGGTTTTCGCGCGGTCGACCTTGCCGGTGCGATTGAGACTCAAGACGTCGAGATGGGCGATCCGACGCGGTCGTCTGTGCGGCGCCAGGCACCTCGCGCAGTGCTCGGCGAGTGCGTCGTCGGTCACGCTTCCGACGACGGCCACCGCGACGATTTGCCCCCACGTATCGTCTTCGAGCCCGAACACGCACGCCCCATCCACCCCCGGGCAGCGTTCGAGCACGGCTTCGACTTCGTTCGGGTGAACGTTCTCCCCACCGGTCACGATCCGATCATCGAGCCGGCCGTGCACGTGAAGGCGGCACTCGTCGTCGAGGTGACCAGCGTCGCCGGTGGCGAGCCACCCATCGCCCGCGACCGATGGGCCCCGCACCAAGATCTGGCCAGCGTCGATTCGTAGCTCCATGCCACGCAGGGGTCGGCCCGAGCCGTGCTCGGCACCCGGCGTGGTGCCGTAGGTCTGGGTTGCAACTTGAGAGCACGCTTCGGTCAAACCGTAGGTCGTCAGCACGGGGACCCCCCGCTCCCGAGCGCGCTCGAGAAGGCTGGGCGCAGCAGCAGCGCCGCCGACGAGGACGGCGCGCAAATGGGGAGGGGGAGTCCAACGAGGCACGACGTCGAGCAACCAGGCGAGCTGCGTGGGAACGATGGACAGGAGCGTGACGCGGGTCTCGCGCACGATCGCGGCGAGGGCCGCGGCATCGAGCCGCTGGTTCTCTCGGGGCACGACGACGGTGCGGCGGCCGAGCAGACATCGCGTGAGGATCGAGAGACCACCGATGTGCGCGATGGGCAGACACAAGAGCCAACGGTCTTCGTCCTGCCACCCGAGATTATTTTCGCTCGCCCGAGCCGATGCGACGAAAGCCGCGCGGCTGAGCGACACAGCACGGGGAGTGCCCGTCGTCCCCGACGTATGGAGGATGACGAGGCATCGGTCGTCGTCCGGAGGCGCCGCGATGTCGTGGCTGGGCATCGAACCAGGAGCCCGCGCATGACCGTCGTTGGGCGCGATGACGGTGTGAGGTCGAGCACCGGATAGAAGCGCTGTTTTTTCCTGTTCGGTCAAACGTGGATGCACGAGCAGTACCGGCGCCCCGAGCTCGAATAGCGCGAGCAGAGTTTCGATCGTGCTTCGGTTCGAGCGGCCCACGAGGGCCACGGGATGTTCCTCGGAAGCTCCAGCAACGGATGGGGCGAGCTCGGCTGCGCGCGCCCGCACGATCGAGCCGACGTCGCGATGAGTCAGGGCGGTCTCGCCGAACACCAACGCGACGCGATCGCTTTGCTCACGGGCGGCGCCGAGGACGGACAGACTCATGCCAGGCCTCGTTGGTGCTCGAGACCGAGCCCCGGCGAGCGCCACGGATCAATTCGGTGCTGGCGAAACATGGGCAGCGGGGCCCGTGGCCACGCGTCGAGCGCGGTGTGGGGGGCGAGCCCGTGGTCGAGCCCCGACGGCAAGACCAACGCGAGCGCCGCTGCCCCGATTAGAGCGATTGGCCCGTCGAAGATGTGGGACACGACGACCCCGATCCCACGCGGTTCGGCCCAACGGGCTAGCTCGAGGCAGCGGGTGAACCCACCGAGCGCAGCAGGTTTGAGGACCAAGACGCGGATGTTGATCTTTTCGAGCGGCTCCCACGCGTGCGGATCGGTCGGATCGAGCGTTTGCAGTGACTCGTCGAGACCGATTGGAACTCCGCTTTCTTGGAGTCGCGACAGAGCGACGGTGGCTACCGGCTCTTCACAGAGCTCGACGGCCGAGTCGCTCAGCCGGCGAAACGCCCCAGGGGCTCGTTCGAGGGGCAAGCTGCGATTGAAGTCGACCCGGATGGCGACGGCGGGACCCACGGAGTCGCGGACGCGCGCCACACCGTCGAGCTCTCGGTCGAGCTCTCGGCCGAGCTTGAGCTTGAGTGTCGTTGCACCTCGAGCCACGTGCGACGAGCAGGCATCAATCCATGTCGACGGCTCGCCGGTGACGAGCGCGGCGGTCCGTCGCAGCGTCGGGTCGTGATTCGGAGGCGCCAACAGCTCCCACGCAGGCCGGCCCTGGCGGGCACCGCACAAGTCGAGCAACGCGGTCTCGAGCCCGAAACGAGCCGCCGGGACCGCGCGGAGCGAAGCCGAGGCGTGGGCGAGCCGGTCCAGATTGATTCCGTCGCCGTCCCCGTCGAGTTCGTCGATAGGTCGCGAAGCGAGCGAAGACAGCGCGGATTCGAGCGCCTCGCGACAGTCTGGGAGCGAGTCGGGGGAGTAGCCGGGTAGCGGAGAAGCCTCGCCGTAGCCCACGTTGCCGAGCTCATCGAACAACTGGATCAAGAGTCCACCGCGCTCGGTCCATGTCCGGCGTGAATTGCTCGCCGGGCCATGCGTGCTCGGGCCAGGCTCGACGACGGGCCTCGGTGGGAGCTCACGAACTCTGGCGTCGACCAGCTTCATGACGGCCGGGCCCCGAGGACGATGCCTGCGGTGAAAAGAACACCGAACGCCAGCAGCAACTTGGCGGTCCGCACGAGAGTCGAGTTGAGCGGCGCCCCGGTGCGCGTCGCGAGCTCCCGGGCGTTGACGACGGCCACGGGCGCGGTGATGAGCGGCAACATCACCCAGGCGCCGAGCGTACCTTTGGCGGCGAGCACGAGCGGCACGGCGTAGGCGCTCGCCAGGAGCACGATGTACTCGATCACGCCTGCGGAGCGGCCGAACCGAACGGCGAGCGTGCGCTTCCCAGCTTTTGCATCCGTCTCGCGATCGCGCACGTTGTTGACGACGAGAATCGCCGTGGCGATCGCCCCGACCGGCACTGCCGCCCACCAAGCCAACCCGGGCATCGAGCCGCTCTGCACGAACACCGTGCCGAGAACCGCGACGAAACCAAAAAAGATCATCACGAAGACGTCGCCGAGACCGTGGTACCCGAGCGGGTAGGGGCCCGCCGTGTACGCGATGGCCGCCGCGATCGATGCGAGGCCGATGAATACGACCGAAATGCCCGCGACGGCGGTCAGATAGATGCCGACGAGTAGCGCGAGAAAGAAGACGAGAGCCATGCCCATCCGCACGCTGCGCGGGCTCAGGAGGCCGGCCTGCACCGTGCGAAGCGGACCCAGACGCTCTTCGGTGTCGGCGCCCTTTTCGTAGTCGAAGACGTCGTTGGCGAGGTTAGACCCGATTTGCAGGAGCATCGCGCCGACGAGCGCAGCGAGAGCAGGCTCGGTCTTCGTTCCGCCTACGGCATACGCGCACGCCGTACCGACCAGCACCGGGACGACCGAGGCGCTGAGGGTGGCGGGACGGCAGGCGAGCACCCAAGCGCGAACGGAGCCGGGGCGCACATCGGTGCCGGGGCGCACATCGGTGCCCACTCCCGCGGTCACTGCGAGCCCCCGCTGTCGGCGCGGGTCGCGGAGCGGAGGATGACTTCGCCGACCTGCCGTGGGCGCTCGAGCAACAGGTTGTGCCCGGCCGACGCGATCGTGGTGACTCGAGCCCTCTCGATCCGTCGTGAAAGCTCGACGGCGAGAGAGCAGAACTTGCGATCGGCCTCACCGACGACCAGGTCCACGGGGATGCGCATCTCTCCAAGCTCGCGCGCGTACACCGGCATTCGACCTAGCCCCGTCTGGCGCAGCGAACGAGCCAAGCCGCTCGCCGTGTGGGCGAGCCGCGCCTCTCTCTGTCGATCACGCACCTCCACGGACAACGAGGTTTGCGTCGAAAAAAGCGGCAGGCGCTCCCATTCCGCCACGAACGCCTCGAGACCGAATTGCTCCAACCGCTCGGCGCGCTGCTCGTCCTGCTGGGCGCGCGAGGAGCGTTCGCGCTCGTCCTCCAGGCCGTCGCGAGCGCTCACGAGCGTCGCGGATTCAAAAAGCGTCGGGTGGCGAGCCAAGAGACCAAGCGCGAGACGGCCCCCGAGCGAGTAGCCGGCGAGGTGCGATCCCGCAAATCCTCGCTCGACGATGACGGCGGCGAGCCGGTCGACTTCGTCTTCGAACCGGGGCGCGGGCTCTCTTGGCTCGGGCGCGCCGTCGGGGTTCGGGCCGTGACCCACGAGAACTGGCGACAGGACGCGGCTCGACCCGGGCGCGATGCCGTCCCAGCTCCGCGCACTCCCCATGAAGCCGTGAAGCAGGACGAGTGAGCTCACCCGGCCTCTTTTAGCCAGTGGCGTACCGCGTCGTCGACCCGTTTCCAGACTCGCTGGTTCTGATCGCCGCTCTCGACGATCGCTTCGACCAGCGTACAGCCCGGCTTCGTGAGCCCCTGGCCGACCGCGCGTTGTAGTGCTTCGACAGTTTCTGCTCGTGCGTACCCATGCCCGAAAGCCTTGGCAGCGTGCTCGAAGTTGGTGTCGTGCGGGGTGAGCCACAGATCGAGATCGCCGGAGCCGACCGTAGGCAGCTTGGCGATCGGCAGTTGCTCGAAAATACGTCCACCGCCGTTGTTGAGCACGACGATGAGCAGGGGCGCACCAGCGCCGCCGGCGTTCGCGAGCCCGCCCACGTCGTGTACGAGGCTGACGTCGCCAAGAAGGAGCACCGTGGGCTCTTCGGATGCTGTCGCCGCGCCTGCCGCGCCCGACACCAGGCCGTCGATCCCATTGGCACCGCGCTGCGAGAGCACACGAAGCCCGCGGTCGCCGGCTCGACAGTACGTATCCACCTCTCGCACGGGCAGACTGTTGCCGACGGCGAGCACGGCGGGCTTCGGCAGCGCGTCGACGAGCGCGCGCACAGCTCGTCCCTCGGTGAGGGCGCCACCGCTTTCGGCGAGCGCGGCGTCGATTTCGCTCCACGCCAGCTCGTTGGCAACCTTCCACTTCTGCCGGAACCCCGGCTCCGGGGTCGCATCGGCCAGCGCGGCTCCCAACGCGTCCAGGGCGGCGACGAGGTTGCCCTGCACCACGTGCGTGGCGCTGCTCGAAGCATCCGGCCACCCGCTTTCGGCGAGCACCACGTGGGTCGATCCTGCTCGGTCCGCGACGTAGCTCGCGCAGCCGGTGGAGGTCAGGGGCTGCCCAATCTGAAGAACGACGTCGCTCGCCATCCCCTGGCGAAAGGCTTTCGACCGCATGAGCGGATCGATGGCGTCGCCCGCTTGCGCAAAGGTGGTGTCGAAACGGAGTTGACTCGTCGCCTCGGCGAGCACCACGAAGCCAGTGCGCTCAGCCAAGACCGCGACGACATCCGCCATCGGCTCGCAAGAGGGCGGTCGTGGTCCCAGCAAGATCAGACCAGACTTTGCCCGCCGGCACAGCTCGGCGACGTCGGATGTCGCGTCGGCTGCGGCGGTGACGCGCGGTGGGCGTGCCGCCGGAGACTCGCGGAGGAGTTCGTCGACTCGTCGTTCGAGCCGACGAGCGTCTTCTGTGTCCGAGGACGTCGGTTCGAGAGGTTTTCGCGCCTGGGCGTTCAGATGCACGGGACCAGGAAGCGGAGCGAGTGATGAGCTGACCGCCTGGACGCCCGTTCGACGAACGCCTCGAAGTGCGGCATCCGCCGAGTCGGGTGTCGGGACTTGATGAAAACCGCGCACGTGATCCCCGAACAGCTTCACCTGGTCCACGGTTTGCGGCGCGGCGCAATCTTGGAGCTCGAACGGGCGATCCGCGGTGAGAACGACGAGCGGTAGCCCGCTCTGGGAGGCCTCGATGACCGCCGGAAAATAGTGTGCGCCGGCGCTACCCGATGTGCAGATCAAAAGCGAAGGTTTGCCCGTGATGCGCGCTTGCCCGAGCGCAAAAAACGCTGCCGAGCGTTCGTCGATGATGCTGTGACACTCGATGTCGTCCGAGCGCTTCGCGGCCCAGGCGAATGGTGTCGATCTGGAGCCCGGGCTGATCACCGCATCGCGAATGCCCCCATCCGCCAAGCTCTGCACCAGAAGCCGTGCCCACTCGGTGAGCAGGTTCGGCGAATTCATGGATCGAGCTCGAGAACCGAGAGCAGCGCCTTCAACTTCAGCCCGGTTTCAGCGTACTCGCTCACCGGATCCGAATCGGCGACGATTCCTGCTCCGGCGTACAGGTGCGCTTGATCCCCCGCCAAGAGGCCCGATCGCAACGCCACGTCGAAGTCGCCGTCGCCGTTGCCGTCGAACCAACCCACGGGGGCGGCGTACCAGCCTCTCGCCAGTGGCTCGTGCTCGACGATCCACCGAATCGCGTCGCGTTTGGGGACGCCGCCAACGGCCGGAGTGGGGTGCAATCGCTCGACGAGCTCCAGCACGTGGGCTTCGTCGGCGAGGGTCGCCGAAATGGGCGTGCGCAAGTGCAAGACATGCCGAAGCGCGTGCACGATGGGCCTCTCGGCGAAATCCACCTTTTGGCAGAGCGGCTCGAGGGCATCGACGACCTGTTGCACCACGAGCTCGTGCTCGTGCTGGTCCTTCACGCTCTCCAAGAGCCGGTCGGCGTGTGCGGCTTCGCCCGAACCGATTGATCCGGCGAGCGCTTCGGTCTCCACCGCCGTTCCCGATCGGGTCACGAGTCGCTCGGGGGTCGCGCCCAAGAAGGTCGCGTCGCCCTCGCGGAAAGCGAAGATTGTGCAGCGTGGCGCTTCCTGTCGCAGCCTCGTGAGCACTTCCTCGACGTTGGGTGGTTGGGAGAACGTCAGTAGGGCGCGGCGCGCGGCGACGATCTTGGCGACCTGGCCGGCGGCGATGGCGGTCCGAATGGCCTCGACCACAGCGACCCAATCGGACTCCGCCATGGTGTCCTTGGCGATGACGCGGCTACCGCCGGTTCCGTTTCCATCCCGCGGCGCGCTTCGCTCATGGTGTCCGGCGTCGTCCAAGCCCCGCAAGATCCGACGCGCACCATCGAGCAGAGCCTGGGGCTCGCGACGAGCTTCCTCGCCAGTGAAGGCGACGCTCAACCACGCCGCTCGTTCGTGCACGCCGTAACAAAACCTCGGCAGCGCAAATGCAGCGTCGGCGAAGCCGTTCCAAGGCTCGTGTGCTGCGCTGCCAGGATGAAATGAGAAGCCACCGAAGAGGCGCGGCGGCAAGCCGATTTCTCCGGCGGACACCGTGTCTACACGAGCCCACAGGGCTTCGGCCTGACGCCGGATTTCGCCGAACCGGTCCGACCCGGTGGCTTCGAGCCGGGCGGCCTGTCCGATAGTGCCGAGCTTGGGGCCGTCCGACGGACACCACACGGCCGCTGGCCCCGTCGGTTCGAACGCCATCATGTGTTCGGGTGGCCCGACCGGTGCAGGCAGAGTCACGATGCGCACTCGTCCGGCATCGAGGCCGTCGAACGACCGCGTGAGCAGGTCGAGTGCGAGCCCAGCGTGCGGCTCGACGCTCGTCGATGCGCTAGGCGCGGTCACGCGAGGCTCCTGCCTGCCGGCGTCCCCACGAAGAGACAGCACACACCGAACGTGAGTGGTTGAACTTGCAAGACCTCCACGCCCGAGTGGGTCATCAGCTCGGCGAACTCTTCGGGTGGCGGAAACGCCGCTATGGACCGCTCGAGGTACCGGTATTCTTGCGCGCCGGAGAGCACCGAGCCGACCCAGGGCACCACCGTGTGGATGTGGAACCTCGCCAGCGGTCCGAATAATCCGGAACGAGGCTCGCTCAGCTCCAGAATCGCGATGCGTCCTCCCGGACAGGTGACACGAGCCATCTCCGCGAGTGCCTTGCCCCGGTCGGGCACGTTGCGGATCCCGAACGCCATGCAAACCCCATCGAAAGAATCCGTCTCCAGCTCGAGCGCTTGCGCGTCGCCCTGAACGAGCTCGAGCGACGATCCGAGCCCCTTGTGGCCGGCTTTGCTCTTGCCGACTTCGAGCATCTCTCCGGAAGGATCGACGCCGACGACGTGCGCGTCCGGGTGGGAGTCGAGCACCTGGAGCGCCAAGTCTCCGGTTCCGGTTGCCAAGTCGAGCACCCGGGCGTTCTGCCGAAGCTCGAGCGCAGCCACCGTTTTTCGACGCCAGCTCTGGTCGATTCCGAGCGAAATGACGCGGTTGACGAGATCGTACTTTGGGGCGATCGCGTCGAACATTTCACCCGATCCGGGCTGCGTGTTCTGGGGGCTGGTTTCAGGGCTCAAATGTTTCAAGAAACATTGAAGGCTTAAGTTGAGCGGCACATCACGTCAAGCCATCGGCCAAACCGCGACCTTGGCAGAGCAGTTAGACCACCGGTCTAAGTTCTGTGTCCGTGGTAGCCTCGCGCCGTGGCTGAGCATCCCCTGGGCAGCGCCGAGCGCCCCCTCAGGGTGGCCGTGATCGGATCGGGGCCTGCCGGTTTCTATACCTGTGACGACCTTCTGAAGAAGAAGGATCTAAACGTGCAGGTCGACCTGTTCGACCGGTTGCCCACGCCATACGGCCTCGTGCGTTTCGGCGTCGCGCCGGATCATCAGAAGATCAAGAGCGTCATCAAGCAGTTCGAACGAACTGCCGGGATGCATGGTTTCAGGTTCCTCGGCAATGTGACGATGGGGCGCGACCTGACTCACGACGAGCTCGTTGCCCACTACGATCAGGTGGCCTACTGCGTCGGGGCCGAAACCGATCGACGGCTCTGGGTCGACGGCGAGGACCTCGACGGCAGCCACCCTGCGACGACGTTCGTGGCTTGGTACAACGGCCACCCCGAGCACCGCGATCTGCAATTCGACCTGCAGACCGAGCGAGCAGTGGTCGTCGGTGTGGGAGACGTCGCCATGGACGTCTCACGCGTCTTGCTACGAAGCCGCGAGGAGCTCGGCAAAACTGACATCGCGGGCTACGCGCTCGAGCAGCTGAAGCGAAGCAACGTGACTGAGGTCGTGTGCCTCGGTCGCCGAGGGCCCGCCCAGGCGGCCTTTGCTCAGAAGGAGCTCAAGGACATCGCGAAGCTCGAAGAGGTCGACGTCATCGTCGACAAGGCTCAAGTGGACGAGGCGATGAAAACCGTCGACGAGCTCGAACCGATGTTCAAGCGGAAGCTCGAGTACTTGGCGAAGCTCGCCGAGGAGGGGCCGACTGGCGCACCGAAACGCCTTCGTCTCGAGTTCCTCGCATCGCCTACCGAAATCATCGGCAACGACGGCAAGGTCGCGGCGGTGAAGATCGAGCGCAACGCGCTCGTGGAGGAAGGCGGGCGTGTGCGCCCGAAGGGGACGGGCGATTTCACGACGCTCGAGACGAGATGCATCTTTCGCTCGGTCGGCTACCACGGCGTGCCGCTCGAGGGCGTACCGTTCGACAAGAAGGGCGGAGTCATCCCCAATGTGGATGGGCGCGTGACTGACGGCTCGGGCGGCGAGGTGTTGAAGAACGTCTACGCCGTGGGTTGGATCAAGCGCGGGCCGACGGGGGTCATCGGGACCAACAAGACGGACGCCGTGGCGACCGTCAAGCAGATGCTCGCGGACATCGCCGGGAAATCTGCGGCGAACGACCAAAAAAAGAGCGCGCAGGCGATCGACGCCCTCCTCGCCGAGCGCGGCGTGAACGTCGTCACATTCGAGGATTGGAAGAAGCTCGACGCGCTCGAATTGGCCGCGGGGGAGAAGCTCGGAAAGATCCGCGACAAGTTCACGACGGTGGAGTCGATGCTGGAGGCGCTGGGGAGAAAGGCTTGAGCTCCGGGTGACGGGTGCTTTCGATCTGCCAAAGATCGAGCTCAGAGGCTGGGCTCGAGAGATGGGTCGCGCCCATGGAGAGGCGCTCCGACCCGAGATCGAGCGGTTCGTCGCGCAGCGACTCGCCGCGTTCGAGGCCTACGCTGCCGAACGCGGCGGCGCGGACGTCCAGAGCTTTCTCGACGCAGGCAGAGCATGTCTGGACACGCTCGGGAGTTGGGACCCGTCGGCGCACGCCGAGCACTGCGGCACCGCGGAGGGCGCCGGCATCGACGCCGCCAAGCTCTACGCCATCGCCAACATGACGGACGTGCGCGACGTCGTTCTCCTGCCCGCGCGGGACGACGAGGGGTGCTCGGCGCTGATTGTGCCTTCGGGGCTCAGCAAGACCGGCGATGTCATCGCCGGGCAAACTTGGGACCTGAACCCTCAGGACCTCGACTTCATCGTCGCCGTCCACCGAAAACCCGCCGAAGGCCCCGAGACTCGCTCGGTCACCTGCGTGGGCTGCCCGACGCTGGTCGGCATGAACGAAAACGGCGTGTCGATGGGGACGACGAACATCAAGGTGCGTGGCTCGAAGGTGGGTGTGGGCTACTTGAGCATCCTGCATCGCGCCGTGCGGGCTCGGAGCCTCCGGGAGGCGGCGCTCGTTATCGAAGAGGCTCCTCGCGCAGCCGCCCATACCTACTGGGTCGCGGATGCCGGCGGCGCCGTCGAGTACGAGTGCAGCGCGGATCGTTTTGTCGTTCGAACGCTCGAAAAGGACGCGCTCGTCAGAACCAACCATGTGTTCGACAGCACACATCGCGCAGCGGAGGGTGAAGCGCCGAACTCGTCGAGCTACGCGCGGCTGAAACGGCTCGAGACCGAGCTCGCCAGGGGAGGGCACGATGTCGGGTCTCTGCGCGCGCTCTACGCCAGTCGCGCAGACGGCCACGACAGCATCAGCCGACATCCCGAGGACGAAACCGGCACGGCGACGAACGCTTGCATCCTGTGTGTGCCTGCTCAGCGTAAGATGTGGGCGTGCAAGGGCCCGAGCGAGCGCGGCGAGTGGGTCGAGCTGGGTTTCGGCTGATTCCGACGTCGGCCTTCACGGGTTCGCGTCGACGTTCGAGGACGGGCTGGTTCTAGGCCGTCGATGGTCGAGGACGAATCGCGTCGCGGCCCAGCCGCCGATCGCCATGATGCACACCAGCGCTCCGTACCAGAGCACGATGGGGACGGTATCTTTGTTGCCGAGCGATTCCGTGACCAGCCAGCTTCGCGCGTTGGCGACGCCCATCAGGTTGATCAAGACATGTAGAGCGATCGGGGCGAGCACGGTGCCAGTGGCGTGTCGAGCCATGCCGGCGGCTATGCCGACGAAGAAGGCAAAGCTCACGCGCATGATGCGCGCCCCGCCCTCCATGCCCGAGAGGTGAAGGGCGGCGAAGAGGCTCGCGGTCACGATGGTAGTCAACAGTCCGCCGGACAACCATCCTCCGAGCCGACGAAATCCACGCAGCAACGGACTGTCGGTGATGAAGTCGCTCGGCAGACTGGCGGGAGCATCGGTTTTCCGGAACCGATCGATGATTCGTTGCACGGCCGTCCACAGGGCACCCCGGAAAACCAGCTCCTCGGCTAGCGGGGCGAGCAACACCCCCCAGATCACGACCAGTAGCGCCTCGGCTTCGGTGATCGAACGACCGAATTCACCGGTGTGTTGCTCGACGAGGCGTCGCCCACCGCGGGCGAGCTCTTCGAGCAGCGTGGGTTTGGCGATCTCGAGCGCGAGCTTGCTCGAAAGCACGTACGCCACCGGAGCCCAGAGCAACATCGACACGGCCGCCGTGATCCGCGGTAGCGAGAGGCCGAGATCGACGCGGGGAGTGCGCAGGATGAGAAAACACGCGCCCAGGCCGGCGACGAGGGAAAGGATCTGAACGATGGCCAGATAGCTTTGAAGGACGAGGTGTTGGGTGATGCTTCGCGGCAGCGCCAGGGCCCCGTAGCGGGCCAGCAGTCGTTCGGCGAGCAACCAGACGAGCGCGATCGCGAGAAGTGCTAGCCAGCTGGAGCGCTCCATCTGGGCGCCGCCGTTGCTTCCCTCGGCCTCATCGAGCGCCATGTCCAGAGCCTATCAGCGACCTCGCGCCGAACGGGTCCGAGGGCGCTTCTTCTTCGATGGCGCGGCTTTCTTCTTCGATGGCGCGGCCTTTTTCTTCGATGGCGCGGCCTTGATGATTGGCGTTGCTTCGTTCGCGTCCGTGCGACCAGCTGCAGTCGGCTCGCCGTCCTCGATTGGCGTCGGCGAAGTCGGGGGAGGGCGAGGCGCAGACGAGGCGCTTTTCCTGGTGCGCTTGGCTTTCGGCTTCTTACTGGCGCCGAAGCTAGCGGCTTCTTCCGCACGCGCTTGGGCCGCCTTCGCAATCTTCGCCGCTCGCTCGTGTTCCCCCCTCATCTCGGCCAAAAATCGGCTTGGTAGACTCGGGCGCGCTTTGCCCCACTTCATTCGCGCTCGCGTGAAGGTGAGTGTCAGCGTGTCCATCGCCCGCGTCACGCCGACGTAACAGAGCCGCCTTTCCTCGGCGATCCCCGCGCTTCCGGTGTCGGCCACCGATCTCTGATGAGGCAAAATGCCCTCTTCCATTCCGACCATGTACACGTGCGGGAATTCGAGCCCTTTCGCGCTGTGGAGCGTCATCAACTTCACCGCATGTGGCGTGAGCTTGTCGGTCGATTCGGACTGATCGTCTCTGCCGGTCAGCGCGCTCTCTTCGAGAAAGCCTGCCAAGGTCGCTTTCTTGCTCCGGCGCTCGTAGAGCGCCAACGAGTTCACGAGCTCCTCGATCGATGCCCAGCGCGCCTCCACGTCGCCGGGGTTCTTGTAGATCCGCGCGAGGTCGTCTCGGTAACCGATGCGGTCGAGCAGGTCTTTGGCAACTTCGGCCATCGGCATCTCCGTGATGCGCCGGCCGTAGCCCTCGATCAGGCGAATGAAGGCCGCGATCCGTCCGGCGACGGTGTCCCCGACTCCCGGTACGCTGGCTGCCGCCGGCAGCTGCGACCAAAGTGGCGTGCCGGCTTGGACCGCGCGATCGAGCAGCGCCTTGATGCTGGTCGGCCCGATCCCACGGGCGGGGGTATTGATGATCCGCAGCAGCGCGACCTCGTCTTCGGGCTTGGCGAGCACCTTCAGATACGCAAGAACGTCCCGGATCTCCTTGCGATCGTAGAACGACTGCCCACCCACGAGCACGTAGGGCAGGCGCGCCCGACGGAGCTCGAGTTCGAACGCGCGCGGTTGCTCGTTGGTTCGAAAGAGAACGGCAAACTCCCCGGGTTGAGCCCGTTCGGGTTCGGGGGCCCGAGTTCGGTCGAAGATCTCACGCACGACCGAGGTGGCTTCTTCCACCTCGTCTTCGAACTTGAAAACCCGCGGCGGCTCGCCGGCATCGCGACTCGCCCGCAAGACTTTGTCGTGTCGTAGCTTGTTGCACGCGATGAGCGTATTCGCGGCTTCGAGGATCGAAGCGCGAGAGCGGTAGTTGTCCTCCAAGCGGACCACCGTGGCCTCCGGCCAATCGCGCTTGAAGTCGAGGATGTGCGTCACCTCGGCGCCCCGCCATCCGTAGATCGATTGGTCGTCGTCTCCGACGACGCAGAGATTCCGGTGTCCGTCGGCGAGGTGCCGCACGATCCGGTACTGCAACCCGTTGGTGTCTTGGTACTCGTCGATCAGCAGGTGGTCGAAACGATTGGCTTCGGCCTGACGGGCTTTGGCGAAGCGATCGAAGAGCTCTTCGGTGCAGAGCAGCAAGTCATCGAAGTCGAGGGCGCCGGAGCCTCGCAGCGCGCTCTCGTACTTGCCGTAGGCGAGCGCCGCGAGCTCTTGTTTTTCACCCTTTGCTGCGACCATCGCCGCGTCCGGTCTCAGGGCTTGCGACTTCCATTGACTCACGATCGCCAGAAAGTCGCCGGGTCTCAGCTGCTGGTTGCTGACGTGAACGTCTCGGAGTGCATTTCGCGCCAAGGTCTCCTGATCGCCGCGGTCGTAGATCGAGAAGTTCGCCGGATAGCCGAGCTGGCGGATCTGGCGCCGGAGGATGCGTACGCAGAGCGAATGGAAGGTGGACACCTCTGGCCGCCCGGATTTCTTGCGCGGGAGCAGCTTGCCCACGCGTTCCCGCATCTCGCGCGCCGCCTTGTTGGTGAACGTGACTGCGAGTATCCGCGTCGGATCGGTTCCACGCTTGATGAGCTCGGCCACGCGGAACGTGATGACCCGCGTCTTGCCCGTGCCGGCACCGGCCAACACCAACAGCGGACCCTCGAGGGTCTTGACCGCTTTTCGCTGGGCGGGGTTCAACGCAGCCACGGTCGCGACGCTCGTCTAGGAAGTCGCACCCGGGCGGTCAAGCCCCCCGCGTGGACTGCGGCGCGCGCCACCACGTGTTAGTAGTGCATGCGCATGCGCGCTCACGCGATCCGCGGCAATACGCAATGGCTTGACGGCGGGTCGATGTTCGGGAATGTGCCGCGGGCTCTGTGGAGTCAGTGGTGTGAGCCCGACGAATCCGGCCGCATCGAACTCGCGTGCCGAGCGCTGCTCGTCGAAGAGGGCGACCGCAATGTGCTTCTCGAGACGGGCATAGGCGCGTTTTTCGACCCCAAGAAGAAAGCGCGTTTCGGCGTGCGAGAAGACGAGCACGTTCTGTTGCGATCTTTGAACGAGCGTGGACTGAGCGACGCGGACATCGACGTCGTCATCCTCAGTCATCTGCATTTCGACCATGCCGGTGGTTTGCTCGCGCGATGGGAGGACGGCGAACCCCTACGGCTCTTGTTTCCCAACGCCAAGTTCCTCGTCGGAAGAGAAGCGCTCGAGCGAGCCAAGAACCCTCATCCGCGCGATCGGGCGTCGTTCATCCCGGAGCTCTTGGGAATGCTCGAAGGATCCGGTCGGCTAGTCGTCGTCGACGGCCGCCGCTCGCAGGAGCTCGGTGAGGCTTACGAGCTCCGCGAAACCTCCGGGCACACGCCCGGCATGCTGCACACCACCGTGCGTGGGCCGAATCACGCGATATTTTTCTGCGCCGATCTCGTGCCCGGGACCCCGTGGGTGCATCTGCCGATCACGATGGGCTACGACCGCTTCCCGGAGAAACTGATCGACGAGAAAAAACTCGTATTCAACGAACTCGGGCAGACGACATGGTTGTTTTTCACCCATGACGCGTCCGTCTGTGCCGCCCGGCTGAGCCGCGACGAGAAAGGTCGTTATTCCGCCGTCGAAGCCAAGCCCGACTTCGGGAACGGGCTCGAACTCTGAGGGAAACCGGGTCTCGACCCGCGCCATCGCCAGCACTAGGGTTCCGTCCCCGCCACACGGCGCGGCAAAGCTCGTCAGAAGGTGAAAGATGTTGTCGGAGCAGGATTTCGAGATTCATTCCGGTTCGAGGGCCATGTTCGGCGTGGGCTCCGTCAAGAAGCTGCCCAAGCGGATGAAACCCGCGGGGGTGCAAAAGGCGCTCGTCGTGACGGACGCTGGCTTGGTCAAGGCGGGAGTGATCGAACAGATCACGACCGCGCTCGAAGCTGGTGGAATCGAGACGGAGGTTTTCGACGGCGTGGAAGCCAATCCCCACAAGAGCAACGTCGATACCGGCGCCGACCGGCTTCGCGCCCTCGGGGAGGCGGCGGTCGTCGCCGTCGGTGGAGGTTCGAGCATGGACGCTGCGAAGGCGATCGCGCTCCAGGCGCCGAACGGCGGCACCATTCGTGATCTTTTTCCGGGTTGTCGGCCCGAGAAACCAGGGCGCCCGCTCTTCGCCATCCCCACCACGGCCGGTACGGGTTCCGAAACCAACATGTACGGTGTCATCACGGATCCGGAGCTAGGGCGGAAGCTCCTGGTTGGACATTTGAGCGTCCAGCCACAAGCCGTCGTGCTCGATCCCGAGCTGACTACGGGTGCGCCTCCGGCGGTCACGGCTACCTGCGGAATGGACGTGATGACCCACGCCATCGAGGCGCTCACTTGCAAGAGAGCCAATCCTTTCACCGACGCAGAAGCCCTCCAAGCCATCGCCATGGCCTCGAGACACTTGCCGGCGGCATACGACGACGGGAGCGATCTCGAAGCCCGGTCACAAATGTTGGTCGCCGCGCACCTCGCTGGGATTTCGTTCACGAGCTCCGGGCTCGGAATTTGCCACGCGATGGGTCACCCATTGAGCGCGCGGCTCAACGCGGCCCACGGGCAAACGTTGTCGACGCTATTGGTGGCGATCATGGAGTTCAACAAGGACGCCGTGCTCGACCGGTACGCGAAGGTCGCTCAGGCGATGGGAGTGGCCGAGCATGGCGCGTCGGATTCGGACAATGCCGACCGTGCGATCGACGCCGTCGGGAAACTTCGTGCGCGTGTCGGTTGCGACCGCAGCATCTCCGAGTTGGGTGGCCAGTTGGATCTCGTGCCGACGCTGGTCGAGGATGCATTCGCGGACGTGTTGATGATCGCGACCCCGCGATTCCCCCAAAAGGAAGAAGTGGCGGCGATTTACGAGTCGGCGTTCTGATCGTTTCGGGGTGAATTAAGTGGTAATTTCGGATAGTTGCCGCCTCGCTGGCGTGGGCCGATAGACGTGGCCGGAGCCGTTCCGCTCCACGTCGAACCAAGCGGCGATGGAGCGCTCGTCGTGTTGGGTCACGGTTTCGGCGGCAGCGCTCGTAACTTCCGTCCCCAGGCGCGCGCTCTTGCTCCCGCGCACCGCGTCGTGCTTTTCGATGCGCGCGGACACGCCCGGAGCGAGGCCCCACCGGACGCCGCGGCGTACGCGCCCGAGTGTTTCGTCGAAGACTTGCGCCGCATCATCGACGACGAAACTTCCGGCGCTGCGATCGTCGGCGGCTTGTCGATGGGTGCCGGCATCGCGCTGCGGTTTGCGCTCCGGTATCCACAGCGAGTGCGTGGACTAGTGCTCGCAGCATTCCCGAGCGGGTCGGAGAGCTCCTCGAGCTCTTGGGCTGAGTCTTTCGCCGCGGCGCTCGACGCGAACGGGGTGGATGCCGCCGGCAATGAGTTCGTCTGGGGCGAACGATCGAAGTTCGATCCGAGCGGCGCGAAGCTGATTCGTCAGGGCTTCCTCGAGCATCGCGCTCATGCCCTCGCGCACGTCCTTCGTGAGCTCTTGGCAGTCCAGCCCTCGATTACGGAGCTGAAGCCGGAGCTCGAGGGGCTGGTCGTACCGACCCTCGTCGTCGTCGGCTCCGATGATCGGGTTTCTCTCGAGCCCTCCCGCGAGCTCGCTCGGGTCTTGCCGGCCGCGACACTCGCCGTCGTCGAAGGCGCCGGCCACGTGGTCAACCTGGCAGCCCCCAAGAAGTTCAATGCTTTGCTGCAGTCGTTTGTCGACGCGCTCCCGCCGATCTAAGAGCTACCTTCGTGGCTCAGCGTCCCGTCGTCGCGCCTTCGCTTGGTGTCGGCACCGACTAACTTCCCGTTTTGAGATTCGATCCGAAATCCCGAGGGGGAGCCGGTCGACTTTGGCTGATCGGCTGCGCCGTCATGGCGTTTGCCTGTCGTGACGTCTCGCCCGAACAGGTCGCGGACGTTCCCGGCGGCACCTTCGAGCGCGGGGACCGCGTCGTCGTCGAGCAGGCGGCGGCGAGCTTCTACGTTGGGCGTGTGCTCGAGAAAGTGGGGGGGGATCTGAAAATCCAAACCGAATCGGGAGGAGATCCGAAGAAGGTCACGGCGAGCGACGTTTATCGTCTCCCGGCACCGACGTGGGTGCCGACAGCACCGACCTACGCGATTTGCCTCGACCGCGACAGCTGGGTCGCTTGTCGAGTGTCGAGGGTGGACGAGTCGCGGGTGGAAGCAACGTCCCCCGAGGGTCGCTCGATGGAGCTCCGACCTGCCGAGCTGCTGCAGCCGACGGCGCTTACACGATTGAACATCGAGAAAAACTTCGAGCGTGTCGCCTCGCGTTCGGCGTTTTCCATGGGGTTCTCTACGGCGCCGACCCCGCGGCCTCCGCCGCGCTGGCGCCCAGCGCCAAGGGAGCGCGTCGTCGTTTCGACCGGGCGCGGTTGGTACACCGCCAAGGTCGTGGAGTACGGCGACGGACAGATGCGCATCACCACCGAGGCAGAAAAGCGCGGAATTTGGATCGCCAACGACCGCATCATTCCCGATCCGCCTTACAAGACGGCCCCGAGACGAGGAGAGTACGCGCTAGCCCGACCCGCCGCGCCGTCCCAACCGTGGAAAGCCGTGCTGATCGACCGCGTGACAGTCACGGATTTTGCGACGGTCGACGCGGACGGCAACCGGGAGCGCATGGGCGCACAATCGCTAGTGCCGCTCAGCGTGCCTGCGGCCCCGTGAGTGCCAGGCCGCCGATCACTTCGACGGCGCGAGCAGCCGCGTGGCAAAGAGGCCGGTGCTGGGTCGCCCAGCCGCTCTGAGCTCGGCGCGCACCTCCAGAGGTCCGCCAGTGTCGAGCGCGCACGCGCGGGCGCTCGTGGAATGCGTGCCGCGCGAAAGTGACAGCTCTCGGCCCTTCGCCGCGTCGAGCAACCGGATCTCCGCACCCACTCCTCCGCCGCCAAGCGAGAGTGAAGCATCGATGCACCGACCTTGTTGCACGACGAATGTCTCGACATGCAGCTTGCTCGGCTCGAGCTTCACGCTACGCGGAGTGCGCACGTGGCCGGCTCGACGAATGACTCCGCGAGTTCGCATCCGCTCGAGCAGTCGACTCGCCGCCAGGGGGTGATCGCTGAGCACTTTGGCCGCGTCGGTTTCTCGGCGAAGCTCGACCGCGAACGGGCCTTTGCCATCGGTAGACTCGATGTCCAGGCGCGCCCTTCCGCCGCTTCCGCAGGCGAACAGGGTCGCGGAAGGTCCGCCACGACCCTTGGAAATGAGCGCCCCGTCAGCGTCCCAGAGCCACGCTTCGATGCCGCGCAAGGGCTCTCCTGCGACAATGTCGATTCGGGAGCAGCCGGCTTCGAGATTGACGTCGACGCTGCGTCGGCGGCCGACCAGCACGCTACCGCTGCCCAGCTTCTTGGCTCGCCCGTAACCGGCTTTGTTGAGCGCTCGGGCATGTTTCGCACGGTTTACGCCGAGATCTCCGATCGGTCCGACATTGACCTCGAGCACGTCGGAATCGAGATCGGGGCGGGTGCCTCCGGCGGACTGCGACAGGACAATCGCGGCGAGCCCCCGGCCGACGTGCGGTCGGACCTCGACGGTGATCGCCGCGCGGCCGGCCGAGCACGCAATGAGGGACCGCTCGCGCCCGATGGCCGCGGCCCTGCCGACGATTCGACCCGCTACGTCGATGGCTGACACCTCGAGGTGCGACACGTCGTCAGATGGCACGACCAGAACGTCGAGACATCGGCCGGGCTCGATCATGCCCGAGACCCGCGACGGCGTGTGCGGGTCGAGGGGGAGTGCGACCTTGCGCTGGTCTTCCCAGCGGCCACCAATTTTCCGTCGGTGTACTGCGATGCGATCTTCGAGCCCGGGCCAGCTCTCGAGCCGGCTCGTGCGCTCCCCCGGGCGACCGCGGGCTCCGACCGCTTGGCCCACGGCGGCGGCTCGCTTGACCGATACGAGCTGAGCACCCACGGCCACGAGACCATGACCCGAGGCGATGCGCGCCACCACATAGATCCGCGCCGGGTGCGGTGGGCAGACCATGACGGTCGCCTTCTTGTCCGTGGCCTCGTCGGAGCCGAGCACGGTGCCGTCGTCGGCATAGGCAAAGATGTCGACGTCGTCTACGGACTCGCTCCCACGAGCCAGGAGCAAGCTGCACGACGCCTCTGGGATGAGCACGGTTCCGCCCACGCGATCTCCGGCAGCCCCAGCCTCCACGCGGATCATCACGAACTTTTCTGCGCCGGCTGATTGGGCGAGCAGCGGGTCTTTTCCGAGCCAAGCGTTTCCGCTCGGCGCGCCGTCGACTTTCTTGAACTCGCCACGCGGTGCGGGTTTCAACGATTCGAGCCCCGGCGCGCCGATGCAACTCGTAGTGAGTGCCGCGAGGGATAACCGAGCGAGCCACCTGGCGACGAGCCGCCTCATTCTTCGGCTCCCTCGACGCGCCCGGTCTGCCAGACGGCGAGCTGCCAGGCGATCCCCGAACCCGCGGCTTCGATTTCGACCAACCCGCGCACGGCGCCCCGAGAGCAAAAAGACACGACCGCGCCGCCCGGCGCCCCGTTGCTCTGGTTTCTCACCTGGCTCGCGTCGGTCGATGCCGCGAGCGCGAGGGCAGTGGGCTGACCATGGGTCACCCCCGCTGCGGCCAGGTAACAGGCTCCGGGTTCGACTTCGATCGGCATCACCGTCACGCCCGAGATCCCGAGTGACTCGTAGACCGGCGAACCGGGTAGGGAGTGAAGGTGGCGAGTCCGGATCGCTCCCGCGATTCGCCCACGCGCGTTTGGGCTCCAATGCGCCGGAAGGCCCTTCGGAAGCGCCCACTTCGTCTGCATCAACAGAACCGGCACGCCGGGGATCGAACCGGCAAAATCGAGTCGGGCGACCTGGCGGCTGCCAACGCACACACCAACCGACGCGTCAGCGCTGTTGGTTTGATCCGCCGCCACGAGCTCGTCCGAAAGCACCCAGCGAAGCTCGATGTCGACGTCGACCCCACGGTTGGAAGCCGCCGGCGGTTGGATCGCCATCACATCGATGTGGTGACAGCCGGGTTCGAGTCGAATCGCCGTACGTCCGGTCCCGTTGCGCCGGGTAGGGACCCATCGACGCTCGAGCGACACGGCTGATTGGCGGGCGTAGCGACGTTCGAGCCTCTCGGACCGCTGTTCCAGGGGCTCTGGCCGCGGTCGCGGTCCATGCCTCGTCGCCGGGGCGATGGGCCCCGGATCGCGGTGCAGCAGGGTGCGTCGGAGGGAAGGGAATGGCACGCCGGACTTCGCTAGAACGACCTCGACGACACCGCGCGGTGATCTCATTTCGATCGCGAGGCGCTTCAGCATCTGTTTTCGGCGACCGCAGCGGACGATCTGTGCCGCCCCGGCAACGCTTTGCTCGGGAAACTCCCCGTTGGTCCAACGCGGCCCACCAGCGAGCGGGCGAAACCTGAGCACGAAGCTCGACGATCGAGCGCCGAGCACGGCCACCGTAGTGCAGCCTTCTTCCTTCGGGTTGGTCCAGGGCAACGGCAACATCAAGAGTCTCGTGTTTGGCCGCTCCAAGAGCCTCGGCTCGAGGGTGAGAACCTCGCCGCGTTTGCCCCACGCCCGCTCGACAGCTCGAACGTCGTCGACCAGCTCGGCCTCGGCGGGTGATGTGACGAGCGCGAGAGCGACCGCCAGCGCCGTCGCGAGCCGGCGAATGAGTGGCCGTGAAATCGTCAGCCCGTCAACCTCGCGAGGGTTTCGGGCCGAATGAGCTCGGGGGGGCCCGTTTCGCCGCGACCCAGGCCGGCAATCAGCTCGCTCCGAGGCGTCGACAACCGCGCCGCGATGGGATCGGGCGCCGTTTTGGCACTCGCCATCGTGCCCAACGAGGGGGAATGGAAGACGTCTTCGTAACACAGCGGAATGATCCTGAGCTCGCCGGGGGAATAGTAGTCGAAGATCGGGCGAACGCCGGTCGGGCCCGCGTTCGGATCATGGGGCACGACGATGTGGGAAGCGCCGAAGTTCTTCGCGACCAGGGCGGAAAGGAGCGCGTCGAGCGCAGGAACACCGCGCGGGGCAAGAGGAATCGAGCCGCAAATGACTCTCTCGGCCCGGAAGTAGGTTTGAGCGAGATGCGAATGCCAGCGCTCCAGCGCGGCGAGTGAAAACGGAAGCTCGGGTGCCATGACCGTCTGAAGGAACAGCCCATCGCAGGTTTCCAGTGCCGTGCGTGCGCGAAACTCGTCGCCTCGCAACATCGGGCCAAGCATCGGGAGGGCGACGGTCGAGCGCCAGCCGTGGTCGATCAGAAGTTTTCGATTGGCCGCGGGCTCGGCGATGGTCGCGTTGCCCGAGAACGATTTGGGCAGCTGCAAGAGGGCTATCTCGCCGCCGACGTAGTGGGTGGCGGGACCTTCTAGGCGCTTCAGGCCCGGGGCATTGGGCCCGGGTTTGTCGTAGATGCTCTCCTTTTCGAGAGCACGATCGATTTCCCAGAAGTCGGTCACTTCGAGCAGTGCGACGACGGCGCCCGAGCTATCCGTGAGCGCGATCTCGCTGCTCTTCTCGACAGTCTCCGCGAGGTCGGGCGTAAGCGCCAAGGTCACTGGCAGCGGCCACGGCAGCCCGTTCTCGAGTCGGCCGCTTCCGACGACCTTCAAGTAGTCGTTCCGAGTCATGAACCCCGTGAGTGGGGAAAATGCGCCTGTGCCGATCGCGACGACATCCCGTTCGGCGGTAGCGTCGAGTCCGACGACCGGCAGCTCGCCCGCGCGCTCGCGAGCCGCGGCGAGAGCGGCACCGACCAGGCGCCGATCCACCAACTCCGCCCCATGCGGTGGGGTCAGCGTCGACTCGTCGGTCCGGGCAGCGGCGCCCAACTCGGGGATGTAGCCGAGCTCTTCCAGCTTCGAGATGATCTTCTGCGCGCTAGTTTCTGGCGGCTCGATGTCGGTCCGGCATCTGACTTCGGGATCCGCTGGGGCTTCGTAGGGATCGTCGACACCGGTGAAGTGTTTGATTTCACCAGCAAGGGCGCGTTTGTAGAGCCCTTTGGGATCTCGCTCGGCGAGAACCTCGATTGGGCATTCGCAATAGACCTCGCAGAACTGTTCGGTGGCTCGACGAACTTCGTCGCGCACGTCTCGGTAAGGACTGATGGCCGCGGCGATTCCGCAGGCCCCGCTCCGCGCGATCATGCGAGCCACGTACCCGATACGGCGAATGTTCGCGTCCCGATCGTCGCGACTGAAACCCAGCCCCTTGCTCAGCATCTTTCGCACGTCGTCGCCGTCCAGTGCTTCGACGTGCACGCCGCGTCGTCGAAGCTCGGCGCTGACGAGGCGCGTGAGGGTGCTCTTGCCGGAGCCACTGAGGCCGGTGAACCAGATGACGAAGCCCGT
>JAJDAH010000419.1 GCA_029261965.1 Polyangiaceae bacterium | reverse complement strand
CTGCTGGCTTCCGATTCACGTCGGGGCTCCGCCCGAACGGCGCGCGGTTGTCCGGGTCAATCCTCAATCGTCAGCGATTCGAGTGCAAGCTCATCGCCGGCGTGCTCGAGCCCGAGCCGCAGACCATCGATGCTGGGCAGGGCGACAAGTTCATCGACAACGTGAACTCCGGTGCCGGTAATCCCCGTCGATTCGTGTCGGTGTTGTCGAGCACCGCCGGGGTCGACTCCACCGAGTCGATTCGACCGAACATCGCGGGCGTCGACGGCCTCGGCAACGACAGCGGCATCCAGTACGACGGCACTGCTGCCGCGTTCGTGGCCGCAACCGATCCGGCGGCCATGGACATCACTGGGGCCACCTGCGTGTCGCCCGCCGCCACCGCAACGGCGTGCCGCGACCGAATCATGGGCTGGACCGTCGGGATCCCCACCCTCGGCACCATCGAGGATCGGTGTGTGACTCCGGGCACGGCGGCCTGCAGCCTCATCGGCAGTATCGAGCGCTCGACGCCAACCGTCGTCGGGCGGCCAAACGAGTTCTTGCGAGACGAAGCCTACCAGCGCTTCATCGCGGACAACACGACTCGCCCACTGATGCTCTACACCTCTTCGAACGACGGATTCTTGCACGCGTTCAAGGTCGCCGCGAACGACGCGACCGACACCCTCAAGGTCGACGCCCTGGCCAACAACGAGCTCTGGGCCTTCGCACCGCCGGCGGTGCTCCCCTCGATGGTCGCGCAGTTCCCGGGCATCCAACAAAAACTGCTCGACGGTCTCGTGCGCGCCAAAGACGTCGTGGCGACCAATAGTGGCGGAACACTCAAGTTCGAACGAGATCAGGCGACCGCTCGGGCGGCGTCGGGCACTTGGCGCACGGTCGTTCTCGCGGGATTCGGCTCCGAGCGCGGAGGCTACTACGCCCTCGACGTCACCGAGCCCGAGCTCGGACCGGGAACGGGCCCGAAGTTCCTCTGGCAGCTCACCACGGATGATGCCGGCAACCCGTTGTTCGGCACCGGCGGCGCCACCCCAGCCATCGCGACGGTGTTCCTCGACATTGGCGGCTCGAAGAAAGAAGTCGCCGTGGCGATCCTACCGGGTGGCACCGGCGGCACGCGCACAGCGACCTTGTGCCCGCGCACCGATCTCGACGCCGTCGACACCAACTTCACGCCGCGGACGAACGTGTTCTGCTACAGCGGGACCGACCTCGAGTCGCGATCACTCACGATCGTGCGGCTCGACTCGGGCGAAATCATCCGAACCTTCCGTCCCGATACGACTCCGGCGAGCGTACCGCCGGGAGTGGTGGCGCAGGCGCGGGTCACAGTGGTCGCAGACATGCACGCCCCGATCACCGGGCAGCCGGCAGCTTTTCCGTCGGACACGGGAACGGTCGCGGACCGAGCCTTCGTGGGCGACGCTGACGGGAACATGTGGCGTGTCGATCTCTCGAGCTCGAACGCCGCCAACTGGTCGATGGAGATTTTCTTCGATTCCTACCCGAGCAGCCTCGGTTTCACCGCGGCCGACGGCCAGCCAATCGTCAATCCCCCGATCCTCTCGAGCGACGAAGCCGGCAACATCACCGTCGCGCTTTCGACCGGCGACCAGGAGAACATCAGCTCGGTGCCGGGCATGCGAAACTTCGTTTGGTCGCTGACCGAGGTCCCCGATACGAGCGGTGGCTCCCCCATCTTCGAGAGCTCGGCGAACTGGTACACGCGCTTCGACGACGGCGAGCGCCTCACCGGTCCCATGACGCTGTTCCTGCGGCGCCTGTTCTTCTCGGTGTTCGCTCCGGCCACCGGCAGCAACGTCTGCGACACCGGCACTACCAGAGTGTTCGGCATGGACTTCATCGAGCCGGCGTCGAGCGTCGATCCGTCTCAGGGTGGTCTGGCGGCGATTCCGGACTCGGGAGGGGTGCTACAGCAGTTCCTGACCGAGGCCGACTTCGGCACTGGAGACGACGCCACCATCTTCGGTGTCAGCGTGGCTCAGGTGCCCACCTGCAGCGAGGAAGATACGAGCTTCTCGGATCCCTATCTCGGTGGCGGGACGCACACGTCGCTGACCAACGTGAATCCAGGCACGTTCGAGCTGGTCTTCCACACGGGGTCGAAGGGAGCTACGGCGCCCGGCGGCGAGGTGAACGAGGCCAGCGTGCAGCTGCAGACCCCCGAGGCGACGGCGATCTTCGATTCGTGGGCCGCCATCCTCGAATAAGGACGAACCCGGCATGTTTCGCTGGCCCATGTTGGCGACCGGTACCGCCCTCGCGGCGGCCTCGTTCGCTTGCTCGAAGGAGAAGGTCGGGACTTGGGACGATGACCCGGTCCCGTCCGCCTCGGCCGCGGCGCGCGTGCCTGTGGACCGCCTGGGTCCGGGGGAGCTCGCACCCGGAAACGACGTGGTGTTCGGCCTCCCCATCCCTCGGAGAATGCGACTCGACCAGCGCTTCGAAGACGTCGCGTACGTGTCGGGCAAGGTCCGACGCGAGCAGCTCTCGAACTACGTGCGAAAGCGCGTGAGCGTCGCCCACGTCGAGGTCGGTGCCGCCCGAACGGTTTTTCCCGCTGCCCGCATCAACGGCGATACCACCCGCCGCACCTACCGCATCGAAATCATGAGGGACGGCATCGGCGCGCGCATGGTCATCAAAGACCTGAGCAAGCCCCAAGCCGTCAAGGGGCTCACGCAGCCCGAGCGCTGGAAACGCGCCGGAATGACGCCGCAGGGCGAGCTCATCGACGAGCTGGAACAAGAGTAAAACTGCGAGGGCCGGCAGCGGCGCTTGCTCGGGACTCTGGGCCGCCGCTCGGCAGATGCGTTACTGTCAATCGTGGTCGCCAAAGGTCGAATCCTGATCGTCGAAGACGACGAGTGGGAGCGCTCGCTGCTCGAGAAGCTCCTCAAGGACGCCGGTTTCGAGGTGGGTATCGCCACCTCGGCTCAGGAAGGCCTCGAAAAGGCCATCACGCTCGAGCCCGATTGCATCATCTGCGACGTCATTCTGCCGGACATCGACGGATTCTATGTCGCGCGCCGCATCCGCACCGAGCAGGGACCCGTCTCCACTACCCCGTTTCTCTTCCTCACGGGAAAAGACGACCACGAAAGCAAGCTCCAAGGGTTCAACGTCGGCGCCGATGCCTACATGACCAAACCTTATCGACACGACGAAGTCGTGGCTCAGGTCGACGCGCTCATCACCATGGCTCGACGCCTGCAGGTTCAACGCGAGTCGTTTTTCGGGGCGCCCCCATCCGGGCGAGGCCCCGCCGTCATCAAGGGCGACATCGGTCAAATGAGCATCGCGACGGTGCTGACCGTGCTCGAAATGGAACGACGCACGGGCCGCCTCACTGTCAGCGATGGCGGCGGCCAGACAGCTACGATCGAGCTCAAAGAAGGCGCGCTGGCGCGCGTACACATCAAAGGGCAAACCGGCAAACCCGCCGATCTCACCCGCCAGCTCTTACTCTGGAAGACCGGCGCGTTCAGCTTCCGCGACGCCTCCATCGTCGCCATCGGCACCCCCCAGCCGATTGGCCCGCTGCTGCTCGAGGCGATGAAGCTCGAAGACGAAGCGAACCGGTGAGCCGCCCCCGCTTGGCCGGACCAGGTGTGCCCGCCCCTTGACCCCTGCCGACGCCACTCGTAGCTGCCTAACTCGCTACGATGTCCGACGACCTGAAAACTACGCCGCTCACCGCAGAGCACGAGAAGCTCGGCGCCCGACTCGTGCCCTTCGCCGGCTACCGAATGCCAGTCCAATACGAGGGCGTCAAAGCGGAGCATCTCGCGGTTCGAAGCGCCGCCGGGTTGTTCGACGTCTCGCACATGGGGGAGCTCGAGCTCGCCGGAGAACACGCCGCGTCGGTAGTGAACTACCTGGTGACGAACGATCTGGCGCGGATCGACGTTGGCCAGGCGATGTACACTTGCTGCTGTAACGGCGGCGGCACGATTCTCGACGACTTGATCGTGTACAAGCGGGCGGCCGACCGGATCCTGATCGTTTGCAACGCGTCGAACCGAGACAAGATCGTTCCCCACTTCAGCCAGGCGGCGGAGAACCACTGCGAAATCTCCGACATCAGCGACCAAACGGCGCTGATCGCTCTGCAGGGGCCCAAGGCGCTCGGCGTCTTTGCGAAAGCGAACTGCTCGATCGACGATGTACGTAGCAATCTGAAACCTTTCCGATTCGTCGACTGCGAGGTCGCCGGCAAGACCGCCACGGTCGCGCGCACTGGCTACACTGGAGAGGACGGCGTCGAAATCTTCTGCGCGAACGAAGATGCCGCCGAACTCTGGTCAGCGCTGATGGACGCGGGCAAAGACGACGGCCTAGTGCCAGCAGGGCTCGGCGCGCGAGACACCTTACGACTCGAAGCGCGGCTGTCGCTTTACGGCAACGACATCGACGAGACCACTAATCCCATCGAAGCGGGGCTCGGTTGGACGGTGAAGCTCGACAAGGGTGACTTCGTCGGAGCGGCGGCGATCCGCAAGGTCAAGGACGCCGGCCCCAGTCGGCGCATGGTGGGCTTCGAAATGACCGGCCGCGGCATTGCCAGACATGGCTACCCACTGCTCGACGACGCGGGCACCGAAATCGGCACTTGCACGTCCGGCGCGCCTTCACCAACTCTCGGAAAGAGCATCGGCCTCGGCTACGTCCCAAGCGATCGCGCTGAAATCGGCACCGAGCTCGTGGTGGACTGCCGCGGACGGAAAATCGGCGCGGTAATCGTGAAGACACCGTTTTACAGGCGGCCGAAGGCGAGCTAATCAGCGGCGAAGCGTTCCGAACCCCACAGCGATTCGATGAGGACCGAGCGATGAGCGGAGACACCGAAATCAAGGACGACCGCGGCTACACGAAGGATCACGAGTGGGCCAAGGACGAAGGCGCGGAGCTCGTGGTGGGAATCACCGCGTTCGCCGTGGACCAGCTCGGCGACATCACCCTCGTCAACTTCGACGTCGAAGCGGGTGACAGCATCGAACAGGGCAAGCCTTTTGGCACCATCGAGAGCGTCAAAACACTCAGCGACCTCTACGCGCCGGTGAGCGGCAAGGTCGCTCGCATCAACGACGCGCTCGAGGACGCCCCCGAGCTCGTCAACGACGACTGTTGGGGCAAAGGCTGGATGGTCGCCATCGAACCGAGCGACTCCAGCCAGAAAGAGGCGCTGCTCGACGCGGCGGCCTACGGAAAGCACGTCGAAGAATCGGATCACTGATGCGCTACTTGCCGCACACCGAGGAAGAGATCGCGGAGATGCTCCGCGTGATCGGCGTGGGCTCGGTCGAAGAGCTGTACCAGACGGTGCCGGAGTCGGCGCGCTTCGAAGGCATGCTCGACGTTCCAGACGCGGTCGACGAGCCGGCGCTCATGCGTTTGATGAGCGATTTTGCAGCGCGAAACCGCGGCGCCGAAATGCTGAGCTTCCTCGGCGCTGGCATGTACGCCCATCACATCCCGCCGGCCGTCGACCAGCTGCTCCTGCGGAGCGAGTTCTACACGGCCTACACGCCTTACCAACCGGAGGTCGCGCAGGGCACCCTACAGGCGATTTGGGAGTTTCAGACGATCGTCAGCGAACTCTACGGCCTACCGCTGGCCAACGCGAGCATGTACGACGGGGCGAGTGCGGCAGCCGAAGGCGCGCTCATGTCCAGGCGGCTCACCAAACGAAACAAGGTCGTGCTGAGCGGCTGCCTGCACCCGGACTACCGAAAGGTGACCCAGACTTACCTGAGCGGCCAGAGCGAAGCCTCGTGCGTCGAAGTGCCGATGAGCGACGACGGGCGGACGGATCTGGGGGCGCTGAAGCTCGTGCTCGACGACGACACCGCCGCGGTGCTCGTGGGATACCCGAGCTTCGTCGGGGCGCTCACTGACCTCAGACCGCTCGCCGACGCAGTGCACGAGAAAGGCGCGCGACTAGTCGTCGCGAACACCGAGCCCTACGCGCTCGCGGTAGCCGAGTCTCCGGGCGAGCTCGGCGCCGACATCGTCGTCGGCGAAGGGCAGCCTATCGCCCTGCCCCCGCAGTTTGGGGGCCCCGGGGTGGGATTGTTCGCTTGCCGCGAAGATCGCAAGTATCTGCAACAGCTGCCCGGCCGTGTCGCTGGGCAGACCGTGGATTCACACGGAGAACGCGGATACGTGCTCACGCTCTCCACGCGCGAGCAACATATTCGACGGGAACGCGCGACGAGCAACATCTGCACCAATCAGGGCTTGGTGGCCCTCGCGCTGGTGATCCGGATGAGCCTTCTCGGAAAAACTGGCTTCGTCGAAACTGGGAAGCAATGTCTGGCCAAAGCGAAATACCTGCGGAGCGCGATTTGTGGACTCGAAGGATACTCACCGGGATTCGGCGACGCGCCGTTCTTCAACGAGTTCGCCGTCCACGTTCGCGGGGGGAACGCCGCCGCACTCTGTCAGAAACTCGAGAGCGACGGTCTCATCGCGGGATACGACCTCGGACGCTCCGACCCTGCATGGAAAGACCGGCTACTCATCGCCGTCACGGAACGCCACAGCCGAGCCGACCTCGATCAACTGCTCGACGCGCTCGACCGATACGCCGAGAGGCAGAGCTGGCGGCCATGATTGTCGTCACCAACCGGATCCCCGTGGCCGAAGGCCACGAAATCGACTTCGAAGACCGCTTCCGAAAACGAGTTCACCTCGTGGATCAGGCTCCCGGGTTCGTGCGCAACGAAGTGCATCGCCCTCGCCCGGTGAAGTTCGATCACGAAACGGGAAAGTGGACCAAAAATACCGAAAAACAGGGCTACTACGAGGTAAAAACGTGGTGGCGTACGTTCGAAGACTTCGTGGCGTGGACCGACTCCCCCGCTTTCGCTGAAGCGCACAAGAATCGCGCTCCAAAAGAAATGTTCGCCGGACCCAACGTTCTCGAAGTCCACGAGGCCTTCTTGAGCACGGACCTCGGCAACGAGTCCGACACTATCGAGACCTGAGCGCGAAGCGCCCGGTCTCGCCGCGGCTCATTCTTCTTCGGGGCGATAGGCGGGGAACGGGTTTCGCCACCAATTTTCGCCGCTTCGGCGATAGACGGTGAGACGAGCAAAGTCGATGCCCACGGTGAACGAATATTCGCGGGCATCGTTGGTCCCGAACCCCGCGGTCGCCAACGCGGTGATCCCCCAAGGAGCCCCGCCGACGAGCGAGCCGGTAAACCCGGTCGAGTCCACGCCGAAGAATCGTTGATAGGCGCCGAGGTCGACCGCGAGCCCCCAGTCCCCGTTGACGAACCCGTGGCTCGCGCCGCGAACCGAAAGCGCCATGTCGGTCCCCAATCCGAAGTGCGTGCGGGTGCCGAACATCCCGCCGAACACGAACGACCGTGAGGGCGGCGTGCCGAGACCAGCTTCGATGCGCAGCAAACCCTGGTGCTCGAGCTCGAGTCCTTCCTGCTCGACAAACGAGATCCCGCCGCCAGTGAACATCCAAGAGGAGACATCGGCGCGCGCCTGGGGTGCGAGCACGAGAATCGACGCGGCAACACCAACCGCCAACGCGGGCCGCAGGAATGCTTTCACCGCCAAACGCACGGGCGCGGAGCTAGCACGGTAGCGGATCGAACCCAAACTGCCCGCCGGAAACCACGGCCAAACGGCTGCGGGACAGCCCGCGCGACGTGTCACGGGGTCGGGCCAGCCGTGGGCTCGAACCCGTAGCGCTGCATTAGGTCTTTCTTGATCCTGAGCGGTCGCCGCGTGCTCGTGGAAATGAGCACCCACATCGTCTCGGCGCGAGCGAGGAGTTTGTCGTCTCGTGGTCGCTTGAAGATCGTCTTGCGCGTCGACGTGGCGCCGCGAAGCGTCGCCACCCACGTCGTGGCTTCGATCTCTTCATTCAGCAGCGCCTCGGCGAGGTACTCGATCTCGTGCTTGCGCACGACCCACACGACGCCGAGCTCTTGGTACTTCTGCAAACCAAGACCAACGGAAAGTGAGTGCTCAGTCGCCGCGACGTTCACCCAACGCACCCAGCTCACGTTCCCAGCGTGACCCAAGTCGTCGATGTCCTCCGGACGGACGCGGAAACGGTAAGAAAATGCGTTCGCCGGTGGTGGGATGTCGCGTGCGTTCATCGAATGCTCGGGCAAGCTAGCGCGAACACGGCCGTAGCGGGTACGAACAATCGAGTGCGAACTCCGCATCGCACTTATCGTCCTATCACCGAAAAACGGAGAAAATCTGTCTCATTGGCGGCGGATGCGCTAGGACAAACGCCCGATGGATCAGGCCACGGATGCCCTGCCCGGCTCGAGCTCCTCGCCGCTCAAAGCGCTGCGCGCCATGGGGCGTGAAGCCGTGGCTTTCGCACGACTCGCTTCGCTGATACCGCGCGATCTCGGTCGCGTCACCGCCGACAAGGCTCGCGAAGGCGACGACGTGGTCGTCCTTCTGCATGGCCTCTTCGCCACGGCGGGGGTGCTGCGACCGCTCCGGGAACGACTCGAGGCGCACGCGAACGCTCACACGGCGTCGTTCACCTACGTACCGCACCAGGGTGTCGAGGCCTTGAGCGAAAAGCTCGGCGAGCTGGTCGACACGTTTCCATCGCGCGTGCGCGTGCACCTCGTCGGCCACAGTCTCGGTGGAGTCATCGTGCGCTGGTTCGTGCAAGAGCGGGGAGGCGATCCGCGAGTAGTGCAGACGATCACGATGGGATCGCCGTTCACCGGGGCGCCGCGTGCGCGATTCATGCCGGGCCCCGCGGGAAGTGACATTCTACCGGAAAGCACCGTGCTCCGACGATTGCACGAGAGCATCCACCTCCCCGGCGAGCTGCCACATTTGTCCATCGCGGCCGCCGACGACGTGCTCGCCGGCGCC
>JAJDAH010000418.1 GCA_029261965.1 Polyangiaceae bacterium | reverse complement strand
CGCGGTGATGTAGAGCGCCTTGCCGCCCTTCTTGACTTCGAATCCCCCGACGAAGTCGTGCTGGTTGTTGTGCACCTCGGTTCTGTCGTTGGCCAGCACGCGTTTGTCTGACCCCGAGATTTGAAACGGCTTGAACGGCTTCTGCCCGGTGGCGATGAAACCGAGTCCGAACTCCGTTTCTCCGGTCTTGTTGTACCGAACGACGGTGAACCCGCGCTTGAGCTGACTCATGACGATGTTCTTGCCCATCGCGTTGAAGTCGATACCCAGCACCGCGGCGCCGGTGCGAGCGAGCGCCGACTCGACGACTTTGGCCTCGAACTGCACCGAGTCGATGTTTTTCGGGCGGAAGTACACGTACATCGCCCCCTCGTGCATCTGAAAGTCGGGGGCGTACTCGATCACGCCGGAGCTCGAAAAGCCGATTCTCTGACTGACGTTGGTCCAGGCGTAGCCCATGCCGTCGTACTGCACGACGATGCTCTTGCGGTGCTCGTCGTCGATGACCCGAGACTGGCAGTTGGTCGCAAAAAACCGACCGAGCACGGGCTGATCGTCTTGCAGCTTGAGCGGGGCGCCTCGTGCTGTCATCTCCTTGCAGAATTCTTCGAGTCCGAACTTGAGCACGTCGAACCGGAGGGACTTGTTGCGGGGGTCGTTGATGACGCCCGGGCCGAGGATCGAGATGGCTCGTGCACCGAGCCTTTCCTTCGAACAGCTCAGGGTGACTGCCGCCACCAGCATCAGGGCCAAGGACACGGAAGCTCGCATGCTGCGGAGCATAGCGAATCTTGTGAGGATTAGTTGACACGTCGGCCTGCGCGGCAAAGAGTCGACGCCGTGAGTCGCGTCGCGGTTCTGGGAGCCGGAGCGTGGGGCACGGCCCTCGCCAAGCTGCTCGCCGAAAAGGGCGAGCCGGTGAGCATGTGGAGTTGGCTCGCTGACGAAGCAGCGGCCGTCGAACGCGACCGAGAGAACACCCAGTATCTACCCGGCGTCGCCTTGCCCGAAAATCTGCGGGCGACGAACGACATGCCGAAGGCACTCGAGGGCGCCGACCTGGTGGTGCTCGTCGTGCCTTCGCACGCCTATCGGGAGACGCTGACTCAGGCGAAACCTCATCTACGAGCGGACGCGATCATCGTCAGTGCGAGCAAGGGCATCGAGAACGACAGTCTCATGCTGATGAGCGAGCTCATCGCGGATGTGCTCGGAGAGGCCGCTGCGAGTCGCTCGGCCTATCTTTCCGGCCCGAGCTTCGCGAAGGAAGTTGCCCTCGGTATTCCCACCAACGTGGTGGTTGCCGCGAGAGATCACGAGCTCAGCGTGCGAGCACAAAAGCGGTTCGCGACCGAGCGTTTCCGCGTCTACTCGAGTGACGATCCCGCGGGCGTCGAAGTGGGCGGAGCGCTCAAGAACGTCATCGCGATCGCAGCTGGGGCGTGTGATTCACTCGGCTTTGGTCACAACACTCGCGCCGCCCTCATCACGCGGGGCCTGGCGGAGATCGCTCGTGTCGCGAAAGCCAAAGGCGGCCAACAGATCACTTTGTCCGGCTTGGCGGGCATGGGCGACCTGGTGCTCACTTGTACCGGCGATCTTTCGCGCAACCGCACCGTCGGGGTGGAGATGGGCAAAGGCCGCAAGCTCGACGACGTGCTAGACAAGCTGGGGCACGTGGCTGAGGGAGTCAAAACGGCTAAGAGCGCGTACGATCTGGCGACCCAGTTGGACGTCGAGCTGCCCATCTGTTTCGAGGTGTACCGGGTCCTGTATGAAGCGAAGCCGCCACTCGACGCGGTGCGCGACGTGCTGACGCGCCCGCTCAAGAAGGAGTTCTGGTGAGGTCCGTCGCACGCGCGTTCGGACTGGGGCTCGCGTTTTGCCTCGGTTCGGCGACCGCCCTAGCGCAGTATCCGCCGCCGCCAGGAGCGCAGCACCCCCCAGGAGCGCAGCACCCCCCAGGCGCGCAGCCCTATCCCCCTCCAGGCGGCTACCCACCACCGGGCGGTTATCCGCCCCCGCCTGGCGCATACCCCGGCGCCTATCCGCCCCCGGGGGGCTACCCGCCAGGCTACTCGCCGCCACCACCGCCCGGGCCGCGCTATCAGAAGTCCAGCTCGGCGGAGATAGGCGTGCTCTACGGCACGTCCGTAGCCTACGGCGTCGGCGTCTGGGTCGACGCGGAAGCCGGCATCGAAGACCCGGCGCTCCGCGCCATCGCGCCTATCGTGCTCGGTCTTGCCGCACCGGTTGGTGTCTACTTTCTCGATCAGCCCGCGATGCCCGAGGGCATGCCATCGTCGATCGCCGCCGGGCTCGCCATCGGGGGTGGTTTGGGCCTCGGCATCTGGGGGACGCAGGTCGTCACCACCGGAGAGCCCAAGGAGTGGGAGTTTCAGGGTCTGGCTCGCTCCGAGGTCATCGGCTCCACCGCCGGTGGAGTCGCGGGGTATTTCGTCGGCGCCTACCTCGAACCCGAGCCCCAGCAGAACCTTCTCGTCACCAGCAGCATCTTTTGGGGTACCGCCATCGGGTCGTTGTACGGCTACGGCCCGACGAACGGCAGCTACGGGCGCGCCAACAAGTACGCGGCCATCGGTGGACTCGTCGGATTCGGTGCCACGGCGATCGCTGCGGGCGGTTTGTCGTTTCTCTACGTGCCGTCGTTTCGGCAGATCGGCTGGATGTGGGCCGGCGCAGCGATCGGTGCCGCCGCGTCGGCGCCCATCTACTTGTTCTATGTCGGCGACGACAACCCGCCGGCAAGGCGCGGGATGATCTTCACCGCAACCACGACTCTGCTCGGGATCGCTGCCGGAGGGATCTTCAGCTCCGGCGATGTGGACGTTCGTGGGGACGCTGGCCCGGCGAACCGGTTCGCGCGGTTGGACTATTTTGGCCCGATCACCTTCGAAGGCGGAGCCGGAGTCGGCATCTCGGGCGCGCTTTACTAGCGTTCGCTCGCCATCGTGCGCCTCGGGCGCTCGCTGTCTCTGCACTGTATTCGCTAGAGATTTCTGCTAGGTTTTCCGCGGGGTTATGGCCGTCATTCGCTACTTCCTGACCGAGGGACCTCCGGTCATCGTCGCGGTCACCAAGCCGGTGACGACGATCGGTCGGGCCAAGGGCAACGACGTGCACGTGCCCGACCGCTCGGTCGCGGAGCACCACGCTCAGATCGTGTTCAACGGTCGCGACTTCCAGCTCGAGGAGCTCGACCGCGGAGCGGGCATTCTGATCAACGGCAAGAAGAAGCGCCGCGCGCGGTTGGTGGACGGCGATCGACTCTCCCTCGGCGACGCGCAACTCGGCTTCAGCATGTTCACCGAGCTGCCGGATCAATCGAACTCGGGAACTCGGGCGTCGCGCACGGAAATGGCGGAGCTTCGCAAGCTCTTGAGCTTCAGCGAAAAGCTCATGCAATCCCCTTCCGTGGACGAGCTTCTCGAAGCCTTGCTCGACGACGTCATCGAGGTCACTGGGGCCGACAAGGGGTTCGTGCTCCTCGTGGATCCGCAAGACGATCCTCCGGTGCCCGGCGTGCGGGTGTCGCGCAACGTGAACCAGGAGGCGGTGACCGATCCCACCGGTGCCATCAGCGACAGCATCGTGCGTCAGGTCATCGATTCGAAGCGGCCCATCATCGTCAGCGACGCGCTGACCGACACCAAGTTCGGACAGAGCGAGAGCGTCGTGGCGCTCAAGCTGTCGAGCGTCATGTGCGCACCGATGCTCAGCCAAGGGGAGCTCATCGGTGTGCTCTACGTCGGCAACGATCAGGTCAAACACCTGTTCGAACGCCGGCAGCTCGACCTGTTGACGATCTTCGCCGGTCAGGCCTCGCTGATTCTTCAGAACGCGATGCTGCTGACCGCGCTTCGAGCCGACAAAGAGAAGCTCGTGGAGGAGCTGCACGACAAGCGGTTCGGCGAGATCATCGGTGTTTGCTCGTCGATGCAGGAAGTATTTCGGAAGCTTCAGAAAGTCGCGACGACCGACATCAGCGTTCTCATCACCGGCGAGACCGGCACCGGCAAGGAGCTCATCGCTCGCGAAATTCATCGACGCAGCGGCCGAATCGATGGCCCGTTCATCACCGTCAACTGCGGCGCCATCCCGGAGAATCTCATCGAGAGCGAGATGTTCGGTCACGTGAAGGGGGCCTTCACCGGGGCCATCGCGAGCCGTCCCGGCAAGTTTCAGCAGGCGCACACCGGGACGCTGTTCCTCGACGAGGTCGGGGAGCTGACGCCGGCACTGCAGGTCAAGCTGCTTCGGGCGATCCAGGAACGAGTGGTCTATAGAGTTGGGGACAGCAAACCCGAGAAGTGCGACATCCGCATCGTCGCGGCCACCAATCGTGATCTCGACGAGATGATCAAGACGGGAGAGTTCCGGGAAGATCTCTACTACCGGCTCAACGTCGTCAACCTGTGGCTACCTCCGCTCCGGGACCGTGGCGACGACGTGTTCATCATCGCCAAGGCGCTCTTGAGCAAATACGCCGACGAGATGGAGAGTCAGGTCAAGGGCTACGCGCCGACGGCGCTGGCGGCCATCAAGAAGTACGCTTGGCCCGGTAACATTCGACAGCTCGAAAACCGCATCAAGAAGGCGCTGGTTCTTTGCGACAAGACCCTTCTGGGCGCTGAAGACCTCGATCTCGGTCCCGAAGCCCAGGCGCCCATCGTGCCTCTCGAAAAAGCCAAAGAGGACTTCCAGAGAAAGTACGTGCTCGAGGTCCTCGAACGAAACAACGGCAACCGAACGCAAACCGCGAGGGATCTCGGGGTCGATCCGCGGACGATTTTTCGTTATCTCGAGCGCGAGCAGAAGCCGATCCCGAGCGGCGGCGGACGCGAAGCCACCGATGGCGACTGAGCGAACGAGGTGCGCGCCCCGCGGCGGCGCGGAAGCTCAGCGAGCGTTCGTGATTTCGAACTCGTCGACGACGCGCCCCATCATCGTCTTGTAGTAGCCCCGCGCCCGTCGCGGGTCGCCATCGACGCCGAACTCGATGAACGCGACGCCCCCGGGGTCGAGCAGGTTGAACGCCATTTCGCCGACCCCATCGCGGAGCTCGTAGTCGCGCGTGTAGATGTTCCCCCACCAGCTGTCGTCGTCGTGCAGGCTCGCTTCGTAGACGCGTAGCCCGTTGCCGCCCGCGCCATTGACCATGACGAAAGTGCGGCCAGGCTCGAGCTCGAGCAGGTTCGGCATGCCGATGGCCCCATGGCCGTTGGCCGCGTTGCCGATGTCTTCGAGCGTCATCGTGCGAGACCACGAGTGCTCGTGGCCGCTGGCGACGAAAGCGCCGGCGGTTTGGCATTCCTGGAACGCCTGCCAACCCACCGCGTCGTTCTTGCTACCGGCCTGCATGTCTTGTTGGTTCAGGTGCCAGGTGCAAATGCGCCATAGATGATTGCTACCGCCCATCTGGTCGCGAATGTAGGCCTCGTGGTCGGTGCCGAGTAGGCCGATGCCACTCATGACGAAGTGAAGCCCTCGGTGACGACACGCGTGCTTGACCCCCGGGTCGCCATCGCAGTCGAGCGTGCCCATGCGAGCGAGCTTCTTCTCGATTTTGGCCTTGTAACCTTCTCCGCCGGTTGGGCTCATGTCCCAGGCTTCAGTGTCGTGATTGCCGACGAGCGCGAACCACGGGTAGTCGACGCCCAGCTCTTCGTCGAGCATCTGTTCCCAAGCGTCGGGGTCGTCGTCGTAGTCGAAGTCTCCGAGTAGCATCACGAAGTCGGCGCCCTCGCTGATGACGAGCTGCAGCACCGCTCGCGAAGGAAAGCCGATTCCCTGATCGCCGAGGAAGGCGACTTTGAGACCCATCTCGGGAGCTTCGAGGCCTCCGATGTCCACGCCACCGCTGCCGGCCGAGCCCGCCGCTCCAGCGTTGCCCGTGGCACCTCCGGTGGACGTGGCCCCTCCGGCCGCAGAGCCCGCCGCGCCGCCCGATGCGGCCGCGTCGTCCGAACTGGTGCTGCACCCGGCGAACCCGACAGTGAGCGACAGCAGAGCGCCCGCGGCCCACTTCCAGAGACTCGATTTCCAAAGGGTCATGCGCACTCCCGGGCGGCGAACGCCGCGCTCGGGGCATTGTGTCACCGCCGGTCGCATCCTGCCGTCACTTTTGCCGCGTTTTCGGCCGGGTTTAGAGAACATACCAGGCGGTATGTTTCTAAAGTATGAGTCCCGGAGCATGGCGGAGGCGAAAAAGACACCGAAAAAGACACCGAAGGAGCGCATCGTCGCTGCGGCCCGGGAGCTCGCCAGGGAAATGCCGGCATCGGACATCGGCCTCAGCGAAATCGCGCGGCGCGCCGACGTTAGCTGGCCGACGGTCAAGCGCTACATCGGGGGCCGCGCCGCGCTCCTCGAGCTTCTAGGCGTGGACCCTCGGGACGAAGACGCACGAGGTACGCGGCAGCGATTGCTCGACGCCGCCGGCGTGGTGTTCACCCGAGACGGGTTCGACGGCGCGACCATCGACGAGATCGCCGGGGAAGCAGGTCTGAGCAAGGGCGCGGTCTACTGGCACTTTCGGAACAAGCGCCAGCTGCTCTTGGCGCTGCTCGACGGGCTCGTATCGTTCCCCGCGGAGCCCGCGGTCGACGTGGCGCGGGACCTGCCGACGGCGCTTCGTACCCATCTAGAGCGCGAGCTCAGCGGGGAACGATGGCCGAGAGTCATTGCCGACGCCGCGACGTTGCGCGACGACGCGGTGGAAAAAAAGCTACGGCAGTTGATCGACGGGATGAAGACGCGGGCCGCGGGTTTGTTGAGTCGTCTCGTGAGTGAGGGGCGGTGCGCGGAAGACGTCGACAGCAAAGCCGCCGGCGGCGCGATCGCCACGATGATCACGGGGCTTTCGGTTCATCGGGCGTTCGAGCGGACCGGCAGCGACGCCCGGCAGATCTTGACGCAGTCGGCGTTGGTGCTCGCCCGGGGCGTCGAAGGCTCTCGTAGTCGCGGTCGCCGCTCGCGCTGACCCGAGTCTTTTTCGACCCAGTAGCCGTCAGCGGCGTGCCCCCGAAGTCTGCTCGTGGCGGGTATCGACGACGCGTTCAGTGAACGTCGCCGACCAACCAGCCGAACGCCGGCACGAGCACTTCTTCGGGACTGGCGCCGCCGTGTCGAGCGGCGGCGGTGCCGTCCTCCAGCGCGTCGAAGACAAAACCATGGTCTCCAAACACCATCACGAGGGTTTGAGGCGGCAGGGCGCGAAGGTGTGCGGCGATCGAGGTCGCCACTTCGCTGCTGAGGGTCTCGAGCCGGGCGACGGCGGGTCCACCGGGCATCGACAGCTTGGCCTCGACCAGGTCGAGTTTGTGCACCTCACGGTGATGCGTCTTGACGATCCGCGCGGTGGTCGCGGCGCGACCACGGGCCACAGGAACCTCGCACTCGGGGGCCTCGACCATCTCCTTCAAGCCATCGGGTCCGTGACCGATGAGATCGAGCTGAGTCTCGGTATTGGTCGGCAAGGCGCTCCAGAGCAAGAGGCGCTCGGTGCAAGCTGCTTGCTGGCCGAGCAGTCCACGAAGCTTTTCGTGAACTCGCAGCCCGAGATCGAACCGCATCCCGTCGACCATGAGCAGCTGAACCGAGCGCGCGCCGTGCAGGCGGCCGATCCGAGCGGCAATTTCCGGCACGTCGAGCACCATGGTCGGGCGCTTGCCCCGCAGTCGGAGTGCGTCGAAAGCTTCGGAGTAGCTCTTCTCGAAGCTCGTCGCCCAGCTCTCGAGCACCGCGGTGGCGCTTTCGTCGGCGATTCCGCAGGCCACGGCGTCGGCAAGTGGCACGTAGGCCGAGGCGAAGAGGCGTTCGACGACCGCGAGGGGCTTGGGCCCTCGCGCGGCTTCGAGAGCCCGAACCCAGCTCTGCCAGTCGCGCCGCGCGCGGGCGTGAAGGGGTCGCACGACGATCTTTTCCATCGGCTCCTCTTCGGCGACGGCGCTCATCACTTCGTCGAGGTCGACACGCTCGTTGCTGCGTGCCGGCGGAGGCTCGGTCTCGAGGCTCGGCGCAAACGAACGCAGCGACTCCATTGCGGCGTCGAAGCGTGCGGCGTCGAGCTCCGGCGCTTCGAGCCACTCGCCTTCGACCGCGGATCCGGCCGCGGGCGCATCCGGCGGCTCGTCAGCAAGAGCCTCGTCGTGTGCGACGACCGTTTCGGTAGTCTTGGTTGGTTCGTGGCCCGACCGGCGCAAGTCCTCAGCGTCCGTGGCTTGCTCGTCGGCGGACGTGTCGACCTCGTCGTCGGTGCGGTCGGAAGCGACGGCAGCCGCGACCGCGCTCGAGGCGAGACCCTCGGAGCTCGGCGCGCCGTCCGCAACGGAGGGCTCGCTCAGCGGCTCGGCTGCGTCGGCGCCGGCTTGGTGCTCGGTTTCTGCGTCTTCGACCGCGTCGGCGTCCACAGCTTCGCCGTCGAGCGCGGCGAAGAGCTCGCCTTGGGCGTTGTCGTCGTCCGCCACCGCGAGGTCGCCTGCCGCCTCGAGGTCGCCTGCCGCCGCATTGCCATCCGCCCCGGTATAGGCGCGCGCTACGCTCGGGCTCGTGACCTCGGGCGCCGGCTCCGACAGTTCCATCGCCGCCACGGCCGCCGCCTGCTCCGGCGCGGTCATCGGCGCGGCATCGGCGTCGTTCACACCCGCGTCGGCCTGAGTGAGGAGATCCTCCAGAGCCAACGGCGCGCCATAGACGCCCAGGTAGCGGTCAGCAGAGTTCAGGATCAGCTTCACCGGGCGCTCGTTGGTGGCGGCGAACCACCAACGCATGACGGCGCTGTCTTCCGCGTCGAGCGCGCCGGCCAGGTTGGCGATGCCTTCGAGCAGCGGAAAGCTGATGGCGATGCCACCGCAGCCGACGAGGCGTGCCCGGTAGATCTGGTCGCTCAGCGACCCGTCGAGATCGCTCGACGCACCCACACCGGGCGGGGCTGCCCCGCGGGCTTCGAGGGCGGCCTCCACCGCGCCTTCAATGAGCAAGCCCAGCCGACCCCGCCAGGACGGCCCGGGCGGCTCGAAGCCGGCGAGCAGAAACTCGTCCAAACGAGCTTGGTTTTCGAGCTCGTTTTTCTGATCGGCGCCGACGACCTGAATGGGCCGAAGCTCGAGGCTCTGGGGGAGGCTGAGGGAGGGGTTTTGCTCGGTGGAAGCGGTCCAACTCATGGCAGGACCCATGGCCCGACGTCGCGGTTTGGGCCCAGTTTTCGGGGGTCTGTCAGCCGTTGACGGCCGACCCTGCGGGCCCCAAAATGGCAAGTCGGTTCCTTCTGCAGAGATCGTGAGGTGCGCCAGACATTGAATCCCTCGTAAGGAATGAACTCGGGAGACCGAGCCGACGTGGAGCGCTAGGCCCGGATACAGCTCACCGGGAAGCCGGAAGCGACGGAAGACGTCCCCCACCTAGCATTGCTAGGGGTTCATGCCTGTCCGAAAAAGCCCACGTTTTAGGTGGTTGGAACCCATGAACGGGCCTCCGGAAAATCCCGGCGGCCCGTTCGCCTTTTTGTCGCGCTCGCCGCGGCGGCGTCTCTAGATCCTCGGCCGCGTTTCCATGGCGCTATCCGGCGATAAACCCCTAATAGTGGACGATTTTTCCGGATTGTCGGACTTCCGTCGCGGCGTCCAGCCGGCTAGGCTCGCCGCCCATGCGGACCCGCGCGTCGACGTTGGCTAGATTCCGAATGACCGGCCTGGCGGCCCTCGCGTTGGCGGCGGCGCTGGTGCTCTCGCCATCGGTCGATGCGGCGAAAGTCACGGCCAAAGTCACCGGCTGGCTCTACTTGGTCAACCCCGTCTGGGAAGAGGCCCGCGACCCGAAGCGCCATCGCTATTCGTTCCGGGAGCCCGTTCCGACGGTCCCCGCCCAGTATCGCAAGCTCTTCCCGAACATCAGCAAAGAGCTCTGCATCGCCGCGATCGGCAAAGAGAAGCAAAAGGCCGGTTCGGCGATCCTCATTCGGGTGGGTGGCGGGCGCACGTGGCCGGTGACGGTCGTGGCGCCTCCGGGCACGAAGCTGCAGTTTCAGAACACCGACCCGTTTCCTCATCGCCTCTACGGCGTCGGCATCAACACCTTTCAGCCCGGAGACACGGCGAAGGGGGCGCACCGCGACTGGTCGGTGCCTGGCAAAGGCACATTCGAGATCCGCGACGAGCTCGCCCCCAGCGTGCGCATGTATGTCATCGGCGAGGAGAGGGTCGTCAAGAGCGTGTATCCCTCGCTAAAGGGTAAGTTCGCGATGAATCTCGAGGAGGGGGAATACACGCTGCAAGCGTTTTTCGCCGGCAAGAAGGTTGGCACCCCTTACCCGCTGAGCGTCGGCGCGCGCGACATGGACATCAGTCGCAAGCCGCTCGTGGTCGCCAAGGCCCCGAAGAAGTCGAAGAAAAAGAAGGGCAAGTAGAGCAAGCCATGTTGCTGTCCAGGTTCTGGTACGTACTTCTCGGGCTCGTGCTCGGCGCGGCGATGTTCGTGCTCTTCATCGCGATGAGCATGTACAACCGCGCCGGCGCCAAGGCGATGGGTGAGGCGCTGCAGTCGGACAGCCAGGTCGTCTACTGGTATCTGCGAGACGACGCGCGGGAGCGCTCGGCCCAGCTGATCAAATTTGCGCTGAATCCCGACGTCGCCAAGTACCTCGCCAAGTCGACGGATGCTGAAGGCAAGGTCCCGACGGAGGCGCAGGACAAGATCAAAGCCGCGCTTCAGTCAGTCAACGAATCCATCCCCAAAGAGCAGCGTTTCGACGCCGTATTCGCCGTGGACCAGCACGGTCGAGTAGTCGCCTTTCTCGGTTACCCGCAGGCGCTCGGGATGGAGAACTTCGAGCTCGGTGGCTATCCGGTCGTAGCGGACGCCTTGAGGGGCTACGTGCGGGACGATTCGCTCGTTCTCGACCGAGTCTACCGAATCGCTGCCCGGCCGGTGCAGCAACAGGCTGGCGCCCAGCCCGCCGGGGCCATCGTTGGAGGCCGCATCATCGACCAAGCGTTTGCGCGCGCGTTGTCGAAGCGAACGGGAGCGGCCGTGGCGTTTTATGCGCGGGGCCAACGGGTAGCCGCCGCGGCGCCCGAGGGATTCGTCGAGTCCGACCTCGATCAGATCGTCGGAGATCTGAAGAACGTCAAAGACGATCCGGACTACGTCGAGAAGGGTCGCAGCCAGGTTCGCACCATCCACGGGTTGCTCGGCGTGGTCTACGCGAAGCTGCCGGGTGAAACGTGGGACTTGGGGGCGGGTTACGCCGTCGGCAGACTGCGCTCCTCCGTGTCGACACCGCTCGGCTTCTTCAGCCAAGCCGACGACAAGGACAAACAGGAGGCGAATCTGCCCCTCGCCGTCGGTGTGGCGTTGGCCGCCGCGCTGCTCGGTTTGATTTTCAGCCTGCTCGAGCACACCCGACCCATCAGCGTTTTCCGTGCCGAGGCGATCAAGTTGGGCAAGGGTGAGGTCGACCAGCTTCTTCCGAGCAAGTTCCGTGGCGTGTTCCGAAAGATTGCTTCGGACGTCAACGACGGCATCGATCAGGCCTTGTTGAAGGGGGGCACGCCAAGAAAAGGCGCGGCCGATCTCAAGCAGGTCTTGGGCGATCTCCCCGACGAGCCGCAGATGAGCGCCTTCAGCTTCCCCGGAGACGCCGCACCCCCGAGCTCCCCGTCGGGCGTGGAGATTTCGAGCCCCGGGTTGTCGGGCCCGGCTTCGAGCCCTGGGGGTTCGAGTCCAGGCTTGTCGAGCCCCGGGTTGTCGAGTCCCAATGCCGCCGACACCGGCGGGGGCCCGCGGCCACCTCCCCGACCTCCGCCAGCGCCCGCAGCCGTGGCAGCCGTCAAGAAGTCCGGCGCACCCGGACCGACTGGAGGCGAGGACCAGCTACCCGCCGAGTGGCAGCAAATCTACGAGGAATTCGTCTCCACCAAGGAGCAATGCGGCGAGAACGTCGAAGGGTTCACTTTCCAGAAGTTCTCGCAGACGCTCAAGAAAAACCGCGACGCCCTCATCAAGCGCCACGGCGCGAAGCGCGTGAAATTCAGCGTGTACGTCAAGGACGGCAAGGCGGCGCTCAAAGCAAGTCCCATCAAGGAGTAGGCGCTCGCGCGGAGGGTCCTATGCTAGACACTCGCGGAATGTCCGAGCCCAGACTTCACAACGTCCTCATCATCGGTTCTGGTCCCGCGGGTCTGACCGCCGCCATCTACGCTGCTCGAGCGAATCTGAAACCCCTGTGTGTCGAGGGGTTCAACGCCGGCGGGCTCATCCCCGGTGGGCAGCTCATGTTCACCACCGATGTCGAAAACTACCCGGGGTTTCCCAAGGGAGTGACCGGCCAAGAGATGATGGCGAAGTTCCGGGAGCAAGCCGAATCCCAGGGGACCGAGCTCATCACCGCCGACGTCCAGAAGGTCGACTTCTCCGAGCGGCCGTTCAAAGTCTGGGTGGGAGAAGACGAAAACGAGCTTCATCTCGCCAAGACGGTGATCGTCGCGACCGGGGCAGCGGCGAACTACATCGGTCTCGAAAACGAGGACAAGCTCAAGAACAAGGGTGTCAGCGCCTGCGCCGTTTGCGACGGCGCGCTCTTCCGAGGGCAGGACATGGTGGTCGTCGGGGGAGGGGACACCGCGATGGAAGAGGCGAGCTACCTCGCCGGGCTAGCCGGGAAGGTGTACCTCGCGCACCGACGGGACGAGTTTCGTGCCTCCAAGGTCATGCAGAAGCGCGTGCTCGAAAACGACAAGATCGAAGTCTTGTGGAGCCATGTGGTCGTCGACGTGCACGACGTCGAGAAGGACATGGTCACCGGCGTCAGCCTGAAAAACGTCAAGACCGGAGAGGTGCGGCGGCTCGATTGCGGCGCGTTGTTCGTCGCCATCGGACATACGCCGATGACTCAGCTGTTCAAAGGACAGCTCGATATGCACGACAACGGCTACCTCGAGGTCGAGCCTGGAAGCACCAAGACGAGCGTGCCGGGGGTTTTTGCGTCCGGCGACGTTGCCGACTGGGTGTACCGCCAGGCGGTGACCGCCGCCGGCACGGGCTGCATGGCCGCGCTCGATGCCGAGCGCTGGCTGCAAGCGAATGGGCACTGACGACGCCGAGATGGATCCCCGGCGAGAGCTCGCCGAGCTCACCGCCATGCTTCGAGCTCACGCCGAGTGGCAGGCCGCCACCGGTGCAGTCGGTTTGCCGCGTCGAACCGAGCGCCCGTCGGAGCCTTCTGGTGAATCGGATTCTCCGAGCGTTTCGGCGGTAGGTAGCCGCCCTCTTGCCACGCCCGGGGGCGCTCAGGCATCGCCGGCATCGCAGGCATCGCAGGCATCGCAAGCATCGCAAGCATCGCAGGCATCGCACGGGTCATCCGGCCCCGAGATCGCTCCCGAAGAGCGTCGACGTCGCCTCGTGTCGCTGGCCGAGCGGGTGTCGAGCTGTGAGCAGTGCCCGCTGCACGAGGGGCGCACGCAGACCGTGTTTGCGCGCGGGACCGGCTCGAGCGGCGTTTGTTTCATCGGCGAAGGGCCGGGCGCCGACGAGGACGCGCAGGGCTTCCCGTTCGTCGGCAAAGCCGGCCAGCTGCTCGACCGCATGATCGTCGCGATGGGGATCGAGCGTGACGACGTCTACGTCTGCAACATCGTCAAGTGTCGGCCACCGAACAATCGCAAACCAGAGCCGAAAGAGGCGGCAGCGTGTCGACCCTACCTGAGCGAGCAGCTCGAGCTCGTCGAGCCGAAAGTGCTCGTCCTGTTGGGTGCGACGGCAGTCGAAGGGCTCTTGGGCTTGCGTGGTGGCATTACCCGGCTACGGGGCAAGTGGCGCCTCTATGACGGGCGTATCCCCGTGATGCCGACCTTTCATCCTGCGTACCTGCTACGAACCCCGGCGGCTAAGCGGGAGGTGTGGACGGATCTGCAGGAGGTGCTGCGGCACCTCGGGCGGCCCATTCCGAGCAAGGGATGAGCGCAAAAGCGGGGCTCGACGCGATGGCGGGGCCGAAGCTCGGCGCGTTCGTGCGGGTAGCCTTCATCGTTGCCGGGCTGTCGCCGTTTTTACCCGTGCTCCTGGAGGGGGTGCCGGTTCTCTCGGGTCTCGGTGCGGCCATCGACTCGTGGTTCGGTTTTCATTGTCACCGCGAAGCGTCCCGGTCCTTCGTGCTGTTCGGTGAAACGCTTCCCGTTTGCGCTCGATGTTCGTCGATTTACTTCGGGTTGGGCCTCGGCGCGCTCGTGCTTCGGCCCCAGCTCGACGTCTGGCCGCTCCGGATCTGGGTGGGTTTCGCCGCCGTCGTGATGGTCTTGGACGTCGCGACGGAAACTCTCGACATGCGTCCGGAGTGGACGCCGCTCAGAGTCGTCACCGGGATCCTACTGGCCTATCCGGTCGCTGTTGCGGTCGTCTGGGCCGCACGGGGAGTCGACGCGCCCGGCGGTAGCGACGAGGCTTCCGGCAGCAGCGGCCCCGGAGCTTCCGTCTAGAAGCCGTACATGATGCCGAGCGAGGGCTCGAGCACGAAGCCGGTCGTCGGGAACATGATCATCGCGTTGACGTTCAGCAGGACGCCGAACTCTTGGATGATGCCGAAGTACATTCCGCCGCCGAAGGTCACGAACTGTTGGCCGAGCTTCTTGTAAGCATTGAGCCGCAGGGCACCGTACTCATCTACCGGGCGCGGAGACGTTCCGTTGAAGCACTGTCGAAAGTCTTCGGTGACCGTTCCCACCGGATCGTTGGGGTCTAGGTAGTTGCGCCGCACGGGGCGAACGGGGTTCGAGTCGTCCGGGTAGATCGTCGGATCATTCACGTTGGGGTCGAAGTCGTTGGCAAAGACGGACCCGCAATCGCGAACGGTCACCTCGATGCTCGCGTCGACTTGAGCCAACCCGCCACCGAAGTGAAGATACGGTTTGAAGCCCTTGCGAGGCGAGCCCAGAGGCCAAAAGGCTCCTCGAACCTCGGCGTGCACCGGCAGAAAATCGCTCGGGTTCCCGCCGAGGGCGTAGCCGGCACGCAGTCCAACCGTGAGGTTGTCGAGCGCGGCATAGTCGAAGCTGAGAAGGATTCGGGTCGTACCGATTCGTGAGCCGCCGTTCAGACCGCCGCCGAACTGAGGGGCGGGCGCCAGCGCATACTCCTGACCCGCAAATTCGGCGCGCGGATCATTGCCCTTGTGGAAGCAGGCCCACTCGCCGCCCTCGAGACTTTCGTTCGAGCAGACCTGATCGCCGCTCAGAAACGCCAAGTCCTGCGCGCCGTGAACGCCGACCCAGAACTTCTTGTAGGGGCCGGTGGGTCCGCCGCCGCCGCCGCCCTCGGCGACGCCACGAGCGCAGGTGCCCTCGATGCATAGTCCGTCGGTGCATTCGGGGTCGGCGTCGCACGATTGGCCCTCTTCGCAGCTGCCGGCGCGGCAGGCGAGTCCCGCCTCACACTCGATGTCTTCTTCACACGTGGAGCCCCAGCCGGAGCCACCGCGTGTCGGGCGAGTCGGCTCGGCGGCGCCTCCGGCCCCGCACCCCGGGAAGTCCGGTGGGCAGGTGACGGTCTCCTCGCAGCGATCCGGCTCGTCCTTGTCCGGGTAGGCCGGCGGATCGTTGTCGGTCTTTCCGACAATCTTGACGACGATAGGCTCGCTCTTCTTGCCGAACTGATCGACCACCCCGTCGGAATCGCTGGCGCGAACGTAGAACTTGAGCTCGCCGCTGAGCATCGTGGCTTCGCAGGGAATCGTGGCGCGAAAGCCGTCGCCGCTCTTGCGCATCTTCAGCTTTTCCCACTTCTCGCTTCCGAACGCCTTGTAACGAAGCTCCGCCTTGCGCGGGTCTTCTTCACTCATGCACTCGATGGGGATCGCTCGGCGGGTTTGAACCTCCCGCACCTCGAGCGAGCACTCCATGTCACCGGCCGCGTCGGGGCGTTCTTCGCCGCCGTCGGGCGGGTCGGTGCCCGTCGGTTTGTCCGGCGGCGTCGGGGTAGTGCCGGCGATCTCGCCCCACGCGACTTTCGTCGGGTCGTTCGCGATGGCGTCGTCCAGCTTGATCTTGGGGTCGAGGGCCACGGCGTTGAGGAACGCCTCCTTGGCGCCCTGCATGTCCGCCTTGCCGCTGCCGCGCACGATGCCGACGTACATCCACGCTCGGCCGAGCACCTCGGGGCTGCACTTGTCCTCGCAGGCCTTGATCGTACCGAGCAGGATCGCTTCGGCCTTGTCGAAGGCCGTGGCGAAGTAGTGCTGGTTGATCGCTTCGTCGATCTTCTTGGTGGCTGCTTTGTCCCGCGGGGCCGCGACCGCCGGAATCGTGACGAGCACGACCAGCAAAGCGAACAGAATTCGAAACAAGGGGCGGCGATGCACTTGTGTTCCTCCGGAGAAGTCTCTGGGCGACGTCACTCGACCGGCGTTTTAGACGAAGCGCTCCATCACTCGGCGACGACTGACCGTCACTGCGTTTTGGGACAGCCTTCCTTGGCGCCCTCGGTGCGAACAAATTGCACGCGGCGGTTGAGGGCCCGGTTTTGCGGGCTGGTATTCGGCACGATGGGCCGATCGAAGCCGTAGCCGTGGGAGGCTAGTCGGCTGCCGGGAACGCCGTGCGAGATGAGGTACTTCATGACCGACGCGGCGCGTCGATCACTCAGTCCCTTGTTGTAGCGGGCGCTGCCCTTGTTGTCGGTGTGACCTTGGACCTCGATCTTGATGTCGGTGTTCTTCTCGAGCACCTCCACCACGGCGTCGAGCACCGGGAAGCTCTCCCGGCGAATGATGGCCTTGTTGAACGCGAAGTGAATTTGCTGGGTGATCTTGACTTCGCAGTCCGTGACGATGACCAAAGCTGGCTTCGTCGGACAACCGAGGGGGTCCTTCGTGGCCGAACCGATCGTATTCGGGCACTGGTCCTTCAGGTCCGGAACCGTGTCCTTGTCGTTGTCGAGGTCGGGGCAGCCGTCCTGGTCCTCGAAGCCGTCCGGATCTTCCGGCTCGTTGATGCACTTGTCATCCTTGTCGAGGATGCCGTCGAGGTCGTTGTCGACGTCCGGGCAGCCATCCTCGTCGAGGTAGTTGTCCATGTCTTCGGGCTCGAGGACGCACGAATCGACGGAGTCGAGCAGGCCGTCCCCGTCGGTGTCGGGATCGTCCGGGCAGCCGTCTTCGTCTTTGAAGCCGTTGAAGTTTTCGGGCTCGTCCGGGCAACCGTCCTCGGGGTCGATGTAACCGTCGCCATCGCGGTCCCCTGGAGCCGGCTTGGGCTTCGGCTTCGGCGGCGGCGCGTCTTCGACGAAGCCGCGCTCGGCGCAGTACTGCGGCGGTGAGAGGAAGTACGCGGCGTGGGCGTTGGGCTCGGCGAGCCAGATGTGCTTCTGCGCCTTCGAGATGAACCCTTGGTCGAGTTCGATACCCGCGAAACGCAGATGGCTCTGCGCCATTGCCAGCTCCCGCGGCGCGCAACGTACCGCGCCGTTTCGCTCGGCCTGCTGCGCGACCTTGTCTAGGCCAGAGATCTTGCCGCGCAGAGTGGGTGCCTTGCCGCAAGCCATGCTGAGCGCCATCGCGGCAACGACAGACAGCGCGACGTAGAATCCACGATTCATCGTCCCGCTCCCCGGTGTGCATCGCGCGCCAAGCGAATCGCCTTGTCGGCATACTCCTCGGCGATGTTCGCGAGCTTCCTCGCGTCCCCGTAGTCCGCCTCCGAAGCTTCCGACTGAGCTTTCTTCAGGTGCTCACGGGCGTAGTAGTACTCATACGGTGCGAGCTTTTCGGCGCCGAGCTCTTTGGCTTCGGTGAGCTTGTTGTCGGCGCCGTTTGCTGCAACGGCGTACAGGGTGTTGCCGCAACCCATCGCCCCGAGCGCGAGGCATACTGCTGCGAACTCTCGAAGCATCCTCAGTTTTTCGCGACGGCTGGCCACTATTAGGCTGGCTCCTTGAGACGGCGGCCCCGCAGGCTGATCCGCTCGTCACATTTATGGCGGGTCGACGCTAGCAATCCGGGCAACACCCCGTCAATAGTGGACTTTTTCCCTCGATTGGCCGCATTTGGCCGCCGAGCCGGGGTCGGACGACGGCGGCGCCTTCGTTCGGAGAGCGTCCGGCTTCGGGCGGCGCACCGGATAGCCGCGATTTACAGCCTGTGCCGGGGACCTAGAGCCGGCGGAAGACCCCGATGACCTTGCCCAAAAGCATCGTGGACTTGAAGTCGGTCGCGCGGACCAAGATCGGAGCCATTTCGGAGTTTGCGGGCTGAAACCGCACGTAGTCGCGTTCCGGATAGTAGTACTTCACGGTCGCTTCGTCGCCGATGAGGGCCACGACGATGTCGCCACGGTCGGCCGTGGACTGCTTTTTCACGAAGATGTAGTCGCCGTTCAGGATCCCGGCTTCAATCATCGAGTCCCCAGCCACGCGGAGGCCGAACGTGTCGCGCCCGCCGCGCACCATCATCTTGTCGACGCGTACCGTGTCGATGACGTTCTCTTCGGCGTACATCGGCAGGCCTGCCGCGACCCGTCCGAGCACTCGCACGTCGACGATGTCTTCGTCTTCTTGCCGGGGCTTTTTCACCGTGCCGGGGCCATCCACCAGTTTGAGCGCGCGGCTCTTCATGTCCTCGCGTTTCAGGTAGCCCTTGCGCTCGAGCGCCCGAAGGTGGTCGTTCACTCCGTTCGTCGAACGGATCCCCATGAACTCGCCAATCTCGCGAAGCGTCGGCGGGTAGCCGCGCTCCTCGATCGAGTGGCGGATGTAATCCAGAGTTTGCGACTGCCGCTTGGTGAGGCCCTGCATGGTCCGCCCAAGGTACTGAACAGGTGTGAAGACGTCAAATTCCACCATTTTCGGCCAAGAACACCTGAAATTTCAATGAGTTTAGTTACTGAAGCTGAGGCAGCCCGACAGCAATCAGGCACGAGCTTTGCTGAACTGCCGTCCGCTGAACTGCCGTCCCCTCTGAACTGCCGTCGCTGAACGCTCGGAGCGCCCCTGAGCGGACACGCTCGGTAGAGCGGTCGACGGGTGGCCTGCTGCTAAGGGGAACACGCCGGCCGACGAGCGGCGCGCTCGTGCGCGTCAGAACTTGCCGGAGATGCTGAGGAACGTGAGCTTGTCGGTGGTCTCGCGCAAACGATTGACGAGCATTCGGACGACGCTCCAGAGCACCTCGTAGGCCAGGTCCTTGTGCAAGAAGAGCAGGTCGTCGAAACCGTCTTTGGGGATCGTCAACAATCGGCAACGCTCGTGGACCCGCGCGTCGGCCGATCGAGGCGCTTCGGTCAACAGCGCCATTTCGCCGAATACCTGGCCGGCACCGAGCACCGCGAGAGCCTCTTCGCCCATGCCCGGAACCTCGCGACTGATGCGGACCTTGCCCTCGAGAATCAGGTAGAGCTTGTCGCCGACGTCGCCATGCTGAAAAATCTTGGTGCCGAGCGCGTGCGATTCTTCGGTCGAGACCTTCGCGATGAGATCGAGCGCCTGGGGCTTCAGTCCGGCAAAGAGCTCGACTTTGCTGAGCTGTTCGACACGCTCGCTCATTCGGGTCGCGGGTACTGTAGCGAGGCTCGGGCCCCGGACCAACTCCCGAGCACTTCGCTGCGCGCGACGCGGCCGAACCAACGCGGTACGCGGCTCGGTGGTCTCAGCGCAGGCGGAATCGCACGGCGAAAGTCAGCGTCTGAACCACCGGCTTGCCAAGTGAGTCGAGCGCGGGGCGGTAGGACTTGCGGAGCGCGCAGGAGCGGGCGAGCCGGCCGAATCCGTAGCCGGGGTCATTCAGCACACTGACGCCTTTTGCCCGCCCATTCGTCCCGACCACTACCGAGATCCGGACCAACGCGTTGTCCACCTGTTCGAGCTGAGCTTCCGGGGGGAAGCCGCAATCGTTCCACCGCGTGCCCGAGGCCAGCCCCGCCGCACGGGCCTTGCTTTCGGCTTTGGCGACTTGGGGTTTTGCGGTTCCAGTACCGCGGCCGCCTGGTTTCCCGTCGACTCGAGCTTTCTTCGAGTAGACCGGCTTCTTCGAGGTCCCTCGTTTGTGGGTGATGCCGCCGCCATAGGTCTGGCCCTTCGCGGTAGGAATGTCCCAACCAGTGAAGTCGACCGGCGCATCGGGATCGGGTTCGGCGGTCAGCGCTTCGCCGGCCTGAGCCACCTCTGGCGGGGCCTGTTCTTCGGGCGGCGGTGCTTCGGCCTCGGCGGGTGCGGGTTCGGGCTCGGGTTCGGGCTCGGGCTCGGGTTCCGGCTCGGGTTCGGCTTCTGGCTCAACCGGGGGGACTTCCGGCTGGAGCTCGATGTCGTAGTTGGCGCGAAGCGCCTCGATCAGCTCGTCGCGGATCGCGTTGCTGAACGCATTCATCTCGAACATCGAGGCCATGCCGCGGCCCGCGGCTGCCGCGTGCACCAGTAAGGTCCCGGCCAGCCCGATCGTGATGCCCATGCGCGTGGCCCGGCCGCCGAGGCGGAACACGGGTCCGAGAGGATCAGGAGACGAGGACGGGCTCATGGTTTCAGGGTTTGTTGGGCTCCGGCTCCTGCTCGTCCACCGGCACTGCCGCTTTGGGTGATACGGCGAAGGCGATTTTTGCTACCCCGGCGCGTTTGAGCAGGTCGAGAACGTGAATCACTCGCCCGTGCTGGACCGTTTTGTCCGCTCGGATAACCGCCCGGAGGTCCTTGTTTTTCGCCTTGGCGTCCTTGGCCAGGGCAGTCAGGGTCGCGTCGTTTTTTACCTCGGATTTGTCGACGGACGTTTTTCCATCGGCGGTGAGCTCCACGGCAAAGATCACTTGCAACTGATCGGGGCTCGACGCTTGAGGCAGGTCCATCGGCATGCCCTGAGAAATGATGATCTTCGCCGTGACGATGAAGATGATCAGCAGCACCAATGTGACGTCGACGAGCGGCGTCACGTTGATGTTGCTGATCAGGCCGTCGTCGTCGTCTTGAGCGCCACCCGCCATCGAATCAATCCTCGTCGTTGGCGGACTCGTCGTCGCCGGGCTCGTCGGGTTCGTCGCTCGCCGAGCCGCGTCGACTGTCGCGCGCGAGAGCGGGCGGGGGGCCGTCGACCGCGACGAGGTGCGCCAACAGCACCTTGCTGAGCGCCTCGGTGTTCGCCAGGATCGATTTCGACTGACGTTGGAAGAAGTTGTACATGAACACCGCAGGAATCGCGACGCCGATGCCGACGGCGGTGGCCACGAGCGCCTCGGCCAATGCGGCCATCACTTCCTGGGGCGCGCCCGCCTGCGCCGCCTGGGCCGCGACATCCGCGTTTTGTGCGGCTAGCGCGTCGAACGCCTGCACGATGCCGATGACGGTGCCGAACAGGCCGATGAACGGTGCGTTGTTGCCGAGGGTACCGAGATAGGCCAGCCGTTTTTCGAGCTTCATCCGCTGCAGGGCGGCAGCGCCTTGCATGGCTTCGTCCGCCGTCCGGTGCCCGCGATCCGCTTCGATGATGCCAGCGACGACGACGGCGGCTTCGGCGCTCGGGCTCGCCTCGCAGAGCTTGCGGGCGCCCTCCATGTTGCCGGCCCGGAGCGCCTCCCTGAGCTTGGTCGCCAGTGTTGCGATGTCGTCGCGCAGCGACCAGTAGAACCAAGCCCGCTCGAGCATGATTGCCACCGACACGATGCTGAGAGCGAAGAGAAGCTTGAGCACCCAGCCGGCGCCGGATGTCGTCATCAACCGCTGCAGCCACTCGACCAGATTCATTCCGCGTTCCTCAGGTATGGGGCCCGAAGTGGCACCGCGCAACGCGCACCAATTGGGCTCGGCCGGGGCGCTTGACTACCACAAATCCCGACGAGCGGCGCTCGCCGG